>NZ_JBJURH010000004.1:0-293186 GCF_046098215.1 Streptomyces sp. Da 82-17 | reverse complement strand
GGGAGCAGGACGTGCCCCGACAGGGGCGCGGGGAACTGCGCGACAAGCCACCGCGGCGCCGCAGACGAAGAACGGAGCCGGGGTCCGGGGCGGAGCCCCGGCCGGTGGGGGGGGCTCAGCGGGCGCCCACCTGCGTCCGCACCGCCCCCATACTCGCCCCCACCACCAACGCAATAGCCACCGCATCAGTCCAGGCCAAAGCCTGATGAAGGATCAAGAACCCGGCCGTGGCCGCAATGGCCGGCTCCAGGCTCATCAGGACGGCGAACGTAGGCGCAGGCATCCGCCGCAACGCAAGAAGCTCCAGCGTGTAGGGCAGCACCGACGACAGCACCGCAACCGCCGCCCCCAGCAGCAGCGTCGTAGGGACGAGCAGCTTCGCTCCCGACTCCGCGAACCCGAACGGCAGGCTAAGGACCGCGCCGACCGCCATCGCGAGGGCGAGCCCGTCCGCCTGCGGGAAGCGCCGCCCTGTGCGGGAGCTGAACACGATGTACGCCGCCCACATCACGCCCGCCGCGACCGCGAATCCCGCCCCCACGGGGTCGAGCCCGCCGAACCCGCCCGCCCCGCCGAGCAGGAACACTCCCGCGAGGGCGAGCGCGGCCCACAGGGCGTTGACGGCGCGGCGGGAGGCGAGGACGGAGAGCGCGAGCGGGCCGAGGACCTCAAGGGTCACGGCCGGGCCGAGCGGGATCCGGGCGACGGCCTGGTAGAACAGTCCGTTCATCGCTGCCATCGTCGCGCCGAAGACGAGCACTGTGCCCCAGTCGGCCCGCGTGTACCCGCGCACCTTGGGCCGGCACACGAGCAGCAGCACGACGGCCGCCGCGACGAGCCGGATCGTGACCACGCCGAGCGCGCCCGCGCGCGGCATCAGGGTCGCCGCGAGCGCCGCCCCGAACTGCACGGACACGCAGCCGGCGAGCACCAGTCCGACCGGCCCCGCGCCGCCGCCGCGCGCCCGGCGCGGGCCCACGGCCTCGGGGGCGGCGGTTGCCTGTTCGGCGGTGTGGGGTCCAGCGTTCACGGGGTTCTCCGGGTGCGTACGTACGGGTCGATCGCGAGTCGATCATGCTGTGCAGGATTTTGCACTGACCAGAACAAGGTACTGCACCGCCCGCCGTGGAGTCTCCTCACTTTCCCCGCACCCGTATCCGGACGCCGCGTCTCGCGGGATGGACCGTGGAATCCCGGGCCTTCCCGACCCGCTAGGCTCGCGACGTGGCTGAGATCCAGATTCCCGCTGACATCAAGCCCGCCGACGGCCGGTTCGGCGCGGGCCCCTCCAAGGTGCGTACGGAAGCGCTCGACGCTCTGGCCGCCACCGGTACCTCCCTGCTCGGCACCTCCCACCGCCAGGCCCCGGTCAAGAACCTGGTCGGCCGTGTGCGCGAGGGCATCCAGAGCCTGTTCCAGCTCCCCGAGGGCTACGAGGTCGTCCTCGGCAACGGCGGCTCGACCGCGTTCTGGGACATCGCGACGCACGGCCTGATCGAGAACAAGTCGCAGCACCTGTCGTTCGGCGAGTTCTCCTCCAAGTTCGCCAAGGCCGCCAAGCTGGCCCCGTGGCTCGCCGAGCCGACGGTCGTCCAGAGCGAGCCGGGCACGCACCCCGAGCCGCAGGCCGAGGCGGGCGTGGACGTGTACGCGTACACGCACAACGAGACCTCCACCGGTGTCGCCGCCCCCATCAAGCGGGTCGCGGGCGCCGACGAGGGCTCCCTCGTCCTCGTGGACGCCACCTCCGGCGCGGGCGGCCTGCCCGTGGACATCACCGAGACGGACGTCTACTACTTCGCGCCGCAGAAGTCCTTCGCCGCGGACGGCGGCCTCTGGCTCGCCGCGTTCTCCCCGGCCGCGATCGAGCGCGCCGAGCGGATCCACGCGAGCGGCCGGCACGTCCCGGAGTTCTTCTCGCTGCCCACCGCGATCGACAACTCCCGCAAGAACCAGACGTACAACACCCCGGCGCTCGCCACCCTGTTCCTGCTCGCCGAGCAGCTGGACTGGATCAACGGCCAGGGCGGCCTGGACTGGGCCACGGCCCGCACGAAGGACTCCTCGACCCGCCTGTACTCGTGGGCGGAGGAGTCCAAGTACGCGAGCCCGTTCGTCGCGAACCCGGCGCAGCGCTCCCAGGTCATCGGCACGATCGACTTCGCCGACGACGTGGACGCGGCCGCCGTCGCGAAGGTCCTGCGCGCCAACGGCATCGTCGACACCGAGCCGTACCGCAAGCTCGGCCGCAACCAGCTCCGCATCGCCATGTTCCCGGCGATCGACCCGTCCGACGTCCAGGCCCTCACGGCCTGCGTGGACTACGTGATCGAGAAGCTGTAACCGTTCGTACGGTCCTGCCGAAGGGCCCGGCACCGCGAAGACGGCGCCGGGCCCTTCGGCGTACCTAGCTCTTGCGGAACAGCCGCTTCAGTCCCAGTGCGGCCGCCAGGACGAGCGCGATCACGACCGCACCGGCGCCCAGGCTCCGGTCCTCCCCGCTCTTCCCGTCGGCCGCTGAACTCCCCTTCCCCGAGGGCGACTCGGCGGCCCCGCCCGTCGGCTCCGGGTCGGGCGCGCCCGGGGCCGCGATCGGCTCGACCTCACTGCCCCGCCCCTCCGAGCCGTACATCAGCGTCGTGCCGTCCGGGCTGTACGTCACCGACTCGCCCTGCCGCTGCAACGGCACGTCCGCCCGCTCCGGGTCGACGGGCCTGCCGCCCTTCCAGACGTACGAGGTCGCCTCGAAGTAGCCGCGCAGCAGCAGCCGTCGGCCGTCCGGGGAGAAGGCGCCGTCGGTGGTCCACAGGTCGACGTCCGCGACCCGGCGGAACACGTTCGTGCCCGAGGCGGACAGCTCGGCCGGGCCCGCGTAGAGCCCGCCCCCGCCGCCGCGCTTCTTGTCGGCGATGTAGACCCGGCCCGTCTTCGGATGCACCATCAGCGCCTCGGCGTCCCGCGCCCCGTCGGCGTACTTCACCACGTACTGCGTGGCCTTCACCGTCTGGTCGCGCAGCTCCTTCGGCTCGGGGAGGCGGTAGATCCAGACGTGGTCCCAGGTGCCGCCCAGGTTGTCCCCGATGTCGCCGACGTACAGGTCGCCGTCCGGGCCGATCGACACCGCCTCCACGTCCCGCGGGGCGCCGACGCCGCTGAGGGTGAGCGTGGCGACGGTCCTCCCGGTGCGGGAGTCGACCGCGTACAGGTGGGCGCCGTCGTCGCTGTCGTTGTGCGTCCAGTACACGCCGGGGTGCGCGCGGCTGGCGGCGAGGCCGCTGGACTCGGTGATGCGCGGGTCCTCGATGGTGAACCCGTCGTTCCGCCCCTCGCCCCGCCCGGCGTCGGCCGCGGTCGCCGGACCCGCCGCACCCGCCAGCACCAGCGCCGCCGCCCCCATCACACCCACAAGTGCACGCATGGGCACAGACTGCCAGGTGACAGGTAGGGGCCGTGTCTGCGCCCACGTGTGCAGCCTCACATCCCCGGCCGCCGCCGCGGCCCGCCGCATCCGGAATGATGAGCGGATGCTCAGGCTCCTCTTCGTCGGCGACTCGATGACCATCGGCAGCGCCGGCGAACACACCTGGCGCCACCGCATGTGGCAGCACCTGCGCGCCTCGTACGGCGGCCCGTTCCAGATCGTCGGCCCGCGCGAGACGCTCTACGACAAGGCGGCCGACGCGCCCGTCTCGCACGAGTACGCACCCGGCGTCGAACCCGCGTTCCCGCGCCGCCACCTCGCCGGCTGGGGCGAGGGCTGGCTGCACATGGCCCCGCTGATCGGCGAGACGGTACGGGAACACCGCGCCGACCTGCTGCTCGTCTCCCTCGGCCTGATCGACCTCGGCTTCTACACGGACGCCGAGCAGACCGCCGCCAACGTCCGTACCTTCGTGGCCCAGGCGCGGGCGGCGAACCCGCGGGTCGCGCTGGCGGTGCTTCCGGTGATCCCCAACGTGCGGGCGCGCACGGACAGTTCGTTCGCCGCCGAGGTCGACCGCTTCAACGAACTCCTGGCGAAGACCCTCACCGACCTCGACACGGACCGCTCCCCGCTCCTGCTGGCCTCGGTCCCGGAGTCGTACGACATCGACCACGACACGTACGACGGCACGCATCCGAACGCCTCCGGCGAGCACAAGCTGGCGGGGGCGTTCGCGGAGGCGCTGCACCAGGCCTGGGGGGTCGGAGGTCCGTACTCCGGATAAGTTTTCGAACTCCCCGTGACCCGGTCACCGTGCGTATCGTTGTACTGCGCGGGTGCCCGTAACCGATGGGTATCCGGGGAGGAGCGCCACAGTGACTGTTCTCGTAGACAGGACCGCGATGGCCAACGACAACGCCGAGCGCCTGGACGAATTGTTCGAGCTGATCGAGCGGATGGTCCCCGAGGGTTACAAGGCAGAAGTTGTCGAGGGGGCCATCCAAGTGGTGCCGCAGCGCAATGTGCATTGGCAGAACATTCGCGGGATTCTCCACGCCTTGGAGGACAGGTTCGGCCGGGATGCGCTGATCATGACCGACGTACGCATCGACTTTCCCGGCTACCGGAACGGCTTCTGCCCTGACATGGCGAAGTTCCGTGACGGAGCGGAGCCGAACGAAGAAGGCCGCTGGCGCTACGAGGACATCGAGTTCATCGCTGAGGTCATTTCCCGCGGCACGGGCATGAACGACTATGGCCCGAAACAGACCACGTACGCAGAAGCGGGAGTCCCCGTCTATCTCATCGTCGACCCGTACGTAGGCCGTTGCCACATCTACACCAACCCGAAGAACGGCGAGTACCTCACCGAGTCGAAGGCCGACTTCGGTGACAAAGTCGACCTGACGCACACCCTCCTCGGCCTCACCATCGACACCGCCAAGTTCCCCCGCGACTGACCCCGACCCCCCTTGCCTAGAGCCCACTCCACCCAGTTCGCTGGGGTCCCATGAAGTACACGCAGCTAGGACGCACGGGACTCAAGGTCAGCCGACTCGTCCTCGGCACCATGAACTTCGGCCCGCAGACCGACGAGCCGGACAGTCACGCGATCATGGACGCCGCGCTCGACGCGGGCGTCAACTTCTTCGACACCGCCAACGTGTACGGCTGGGGCGAGAACAAGGGCCGTACCGAGGAGATCATCGGCAACTGGTTCGCCAAGGGCGGCGACCGGCGCGACAAGGTCGTCCTCGCCACCAAGGTGTACGGCAACATGGCCGGCGACGGCCAGCCGTGGCCCAACCACGACCGCCTCTCCGCGCTCAACATCCGCCGCGCCGTGGACGCCTCCCTCAAGCGGCTCCAGACGGACCACATCGACCTCTACCAGTTCCACCACATCGACCGCCGCACCCCGGTCGAGGAGATCTGGCAGGCGATCGACGTCCTCATCAAGCAGGGCAAGATCCTGTACGCGGGCTCGTCCAACTTCCCCGGCTGGAAGATCGCCCAGACCAACGAGACCGCCCGCCGCCTCGGCAGCTACGGCCTGGTCAGCGAGCAGTGCCTCTACAACCTCGCCGAACGCCGCGCCGAGATGGAGGTGATCCCGGCCGCGCAGGAGTACGGACTCGGCGTCATCCCGTGGTCGCCGCTGCACGGCGGACTGCTCGGCGGCGTCATCAAGAAGGCCGCCGACAGCGGCCGCAGCGCCTCCGGCCGCTCCGCGGACGCGCTCGCCAACACGCAGATGCGGGAAAAGGTCCAGGCGTACGAGGACCTGCTCGACAAGCACGGCGTCGAACCCGGCGAGGCCGCCCTCGCCTGGCTCCTCACCCGCCCCGGCGTGACCGGCCCGATCGTCGGCCCGCGCACCGCCGACCAGCTCGCCTCGGCGCTGCGCGCCGTCGAGCTGGAGCTGGGCGAGGAGCTGCTCGCGTCCCTGGACGAGATCTTCCCGGGCCCGGGCCCGTCGCCGGAGGCCTTCGCCTGGTAGGGCGCGTACGGTCTCGGTCCGTACGGTCTCGGCTCGTACGCGCGTGGCGTCGGTCGTACGGGGTGTCTCACCCCACGGCCGACGCCACCGCCACGACGACGAACATCAGCACGAGCACACCGGCCATGATCCGGTTACGGGTCTTCGGGTCCACCCCTCGAGGTTAACCGGCGGCCCCGAGCGGCCGGCGCTCGACCTCCTCGTACCGCGGCCGCTCCCCCGGCACCCCGCTGCGCGGCAGCCGGCTCTGCACGAGCGCCACGTCCCCGACCGTCCACGGCCGCGACGTGAATCCGTCCAGCTCCTCGACGTACGGCCGCAGGTCGACGGCGGCGGCGCGGCTGCGGGCGAGCGTGAGGTGCGGGGTGTACCGGCGGTGGTCGTCCATCGGCAGGCCCGCCCTGCGCGCCGCCGCCTCAGCCCGCTCGGCGAGCCGCCGCATCACGTCGAGCTCGCCCTCCGCCCCGGCCCACAGCGCCCGGTCCCCGAAGCGTCCGCCGCCGTGCAGGGCCAACTGGAACGGCTCCGTCCGGCGAGCGGCCCGCGTCAGCCGCTCCCGCAGCTCGGGCAGGACCTCCTCCGGTACGTCGCCGAGGAACGCGAGCGTGAAGTGCCAGCCGGCCCGCTCGGTCCACCGCAGCCCGTCGGCGCCGGGCAGCCGCCTCAACCGGCCTACTTCCCGGGCGAGTTCGTCGACGGTGGCAGCGGGCGGAAGCACGGCGACGAACAGTCTCATACGCCCAGTCTGCCCTCGCGAACCAGGGGTCGTCGTGCGGCTTTCCCACCACCGTGGCCGGTCGCGCAGTTCCCCGCGCCCCTGACGGGGCACGTTCCCCCCTGCCTGCTGTGGGCAAGCGTTCCGCAGGAAAGGGCGAGGTGGGGAAAGGACCGTCCGACCGGCACCCGCTCCCCGTACCCTCTGCGCATGAAGATCCGTAAGGGCGGGGCAGAGGACATCCCCGCGATACTCGCGCTGCTCGACGCCGCCGCGTCACGCCTCGTCGCCGAGGGCCGCACCGACCAGTGGGGCACAGAACCCCTCTCGGCCCGCCCCGGCGTGGTCTGCAACCTGCACGCGTACGTCGCCGAAGGCACCCCCTGGCTCGCGGAGATCGACGGCGAACCCGCAGGCACGCTGATCCTCACCTCCGGCCCCGGCGCCAACTCGGCGATCGCCCCGGCCGCCGAGCCGGAGAACTACGTGCACTGGCTCGCCGCCGACCCCCGCCACACCGGCCGCCGCGTCGGCGCCGCCCTGCTCGCGCACGCCGCCGCGGAGACCCGCCGCGCGGGCCTCGGCCTGCTCCGCGTCGACTGCTACGCGGGCGGCGACGGCAAGCTCGTCGCGTACTACGAGAGCCAGGGCTTCGCCCGTACCGAGACGTACGAGAACGACGGCTGGCGCGGGCAGGTGCTGGAGCGCCGCCTCTGACCGGCCGCCGCCGACCGCCTCAGGCCGCCGTCGTCAGCCGCTCGCGCGGGACGAAGCGGAGCTGCGGGTGGCCGTGGTGCATGCCGAACTTCAGGCGCAGGCCGCCGACGCGGGCCAGGACCAGGCCGATGGTCGCCGCGGCGAGCGCGGACACCAGGCCGCCCGCGGCGAAGCCGATGCGGGCCCCGTACGTGTCGGTGATCCAGCCGACGAGGGGCGCGCCGAGCGGCGTACCGCCCGTGAACACCATCATGTAGAGCGCCATGACGCGGCCCCGCATGATCGGGTCGGTGGCCATCTGGACGCTGGAGTTGGCGGTCACGTTGACCGTCAGGCCCAGGATGCCGAGCGGCACGAGCAGCGCGGCGAACAGCCAGAACGCGGGCGCGAAGGCGACCACGAGCTCCAGGACGCCGAAGGCGAGCGCGGCGCCGACGAGCAGCCTCAGCCTGGACGTGGCGCGGCGCGCGGCGAGCAGCGCACCGGCGAGCGAACCGGCCGCCATCAGCGAGTTGAGCAGGCCGTACGTGCCCGCGTCGCCGCCGAAGACGTCGTCGACGAACGCGCTGAGCCAGATCGGGAAGTTGAAGCCGAAGGTGCCGATGAACCCGACGAGGACGATCGGCCAGATCAACTCGGGCCGCCCGGCGACGTACTTGAGGCCCTCCTTCAGCTGCCCCTTGCCGCGCGGCGCCCGCTCCACTCGGTGCAGCTCGGCCGTGCGCATCAGGGCGAGGCCGGCGAGCGGCGCCAGGAAGGACAGGCCGTTGAGCAGGAATGCCCAGCCGCTGCCGACCGCGGTGATCAGGACACCGGCGACGGCGGGCCCGACGAGGCGCGCGGACTGGAAGTTGGCGGAGTTCAGGCTGACGGCGTTGGCCAGCTGGTCCTTGCCGACCATCTCCGAGACGAAGGTCTGCCGGGCCGGGTTGTCGACGACGGTGACGAGGCCGAGCAGGAACGCGGTGAGGTAGACGTGCCAGACCTGGACGTGCCCGCTGAGCGTGAGCACACCGAGGGCGGCGCCGGTCAGGCCCATCGCGGCCTGGGTGAAGAAGAGCAGCTTCCGCTTGGGCAGCCGGTCGACGAGCACGCCGCCGTACAGCCCGAAGAGCAGCATGGGCAGGAACTGCAGCGCGGTGGTGACGCCGACGGCGGTGGCCGAGCCGGTGAGGCTGAGCACCAGCCAGTCCTGGGCGATGCGCTGCATCCAGGTGCCGGTGTTGGAGACGACTTGGCCCGTGAAGAAGAGCCGGTAGTTCCGGTTCTTCAGCGAGCTGAACATGCTCTGCTTACGGGAGTCGGTGCGGGCGTGGGGATCGTGGGTGGCTGGTGCGGGGGCGGAGTCTGCTCCGGATCCCGTACTCAAAGGGGTTCGCCTCCTTGGTACTTGACGTGCTTGCGGCTATTGCAGGTGGGCGAGCTTCTCCAGGACGGGTGCGGCTGCGCGCAGCTTCTCCCACTCCGCCTCGTCGAGGCCCTCGGCCAGCTGGGCCAGCCAGGCGTTCCGCTTGCGGCGGCTCTCCTCGAGCATCGCCTCGGCGGTCTCGGTCTGGCTGACCACCTTCTGCCGGCGGTCCTCCGGGTGCGGCTCGAGCCGGACCAGGCCCTTGGCCTCGAGCAGTGCCACGATGCGGGTCATCGACGGCGGTTGTACGTGCTCCTTGCGGGCGAGCTCGCCCGGGGTCGCGGAGCCGCAGCGGGCGAGGGTGCCGAGCACCGACATCTCGGTCGGGCTCAGCGACTCGTCGACCCGCTGGTGCTTCAGGCGGCGCCCGATGCGCATGATCGCGGAGCGGAGTGCGTTCACGGCGGCTACGTCGTCGCCATGGGAGAGGTCCGGCATGTTCGTTAGCATAACTCATTACCCTGACTAAAGAACAGTGGGTTGCGGCGCCCCGGAAGCGGAATCGATCTGGATCACCCGTACGAGTGAGCCGATCGCGGAAAGTGACACGCCGCCGGTCACGGTCCGGCGACCCTGAGGGGCATGGAGACCAACGTGCTCAGCCTGCGCATAGACGGAGAGCTGCTCGACCGGCTCCGGGGTCACGCGGCGAAAAGAGGAATGAGCGTCCAGGACTATGTGGTCCGGACGCTCATTCGTGACGACTTCGACGAGCGGTTCAAGACGGCCGTCGAGGAGACGGAGAAGTTCTACGGGGTGACGTGAGCGCCGGCCCACGCCCCAGCCCCCGCCCCCGCAGACGCGCGGGCTACGTCAGCTGAAGTGCCGGCATCAGGTAGTAGAAGGCGAACACCGCGGACACCGCGTACATCGCCGCCGGCACCTCTCGGCCGCGCCCGGCGACGACCCGGAGCACCGTGAACGAGATGAAGCCGATGCCGATGCCGTTCGTGATCGAGTACGTGAACGGCATCATGACCATCGTCAGGAACGCCGGGATCGCGATCGTGTAGTCCTTCCAGTCGATCGCGCCGATCGAACCGGACAGGATCAGGAAGCCCACCGCGAGCAGCGCCGGAGTGGCGGCCTGCGACGGCACCATCGTGGCCAGCGGCGTGAGGAACAGCGCGACGGCGAAGAGGCCGCCCGAGACGACGTTCGCGAAGCCGGTCCGGGCGCCCTCGCCAACACCGGCCGTGGACTCCACGAAGCAGGTCGTGGCCGAGGACGAGCTGGCGCCGCCGGCGGCGACCGCGATGCCGTCGACGAACAGCACCTTGTTCATGCCCGGCATGTTGTCGTTCTCGTCCGTCAGCTCGGCCTCCTCGCCGACGGCCATGATCGTTCCCATGGCGTCGAAGAAGCAGGAGAGGAGAACGGTGAACACGAACAGGCAGCCGGTCAGCAGCCCGACCTTCTCGAAGCCGCCGAAGAGGCTGACCTGACCGACGAGCCCGAAGTCCGGGCTTGCCACCGGGTTGCCCGGCCACTCGGGGGTGGTCAGACCCCAGCTGGGCACCTTGGCCACGGAGTTGATGATCATCGCGACGATGGTCATGACCACGATGGAGATCAGGATCGCGCCCGGCACCTTGCGGACGATCAGCGCGAGCGTCAGCAGCACACCGAGGACGAAGACAAGCACGGGCCAGCCGTTGAGGTGCCCGTCGGCGCCCAGCTGCAGCGGGACGGTGGTGTGCGCGGCGTCCGGGATACGGGAGACGAAACCGGCGTCGACGAGGCCGATCAGCATGATGAACAGGCCGATGCCGATCGCGATGCCCTTGCGCAGCCCCAGCGGCACGGCGCTCATGACCCGCTCCCGCAGGCCGGTGGCGACGAGCACCATCACGACGAAGCCGGCGAGCACGACCATGCCCATCGCGTCGGGCCACGACATCCGCGGCGCGAGCTGGAGGGCGACGACGGTGTTCACACCGAGACCGGCGGCGAGCGCGATCGGGACGTTGCCGATGACGCCCATGAGGAGCGTGGTGAACGCGGCCGTCAGCGCGGTCGCCGTGACCAGCTGGGCGTTGTCCAGCTGGTGGCCGTACATGTCCTTCGCGCTGCCGAGGATGATCGGGTTCAGCACGATGATGTAGGCCATCGCGAAGAAGGTGGCGAAGCCGCCGCGTACCTCGCGGGCCAGCGTCGAGCCCCGCTCGGTGATCTTGAAGTACCGGTCGAGTGCGCTGGTGGGCGTCTGCGACGGTGACTGCTTGGGGTCTTCGACCGTGGCCGAGGGGGTCATGCGTGAACCTCAGACGTTCATGGCGGGGCTCGCCGAAGGACTGCGTGGGGGCGGCCGAGTCACGCGCATTTTTGGAGCTTCTTACGAAGAAAAGCGGTCAGACTCAAGCCGTTTCAGTATGAATACATAAGGCCGAAATGGCTATCTCCGCGCGTAGACCCTTGGGCCGCCCGGCATCCACGAGGCCGCGCACTTCCGCTCGTACGGGCCTCGTAAGCTTGGCCGCATGGCGAAGTGGACACCGAAGCACGAGGCGCCGGAGCCCCTGGAAGGCCCCGTCGTCGCCACCATCACGGGCGGCACGATCCTCTGGTTCGTCCTCTTCCTCGTGCAGCTCCCCTTCTACGGCTGGTTCGACGACCGCGGCCAGACCTGGTGGGTGTGGACCTGCCTCGCCGGCGCCGGCCTCGGCTGCCTCGGCATCTGGTACGTGCGCAAGCGCGACGCGGCGATCAAGCGGCACGAGGCGCAGCGAGCCGCGGAGAACCCCGCCCCGTAGCGACCGGCACGGCCGCGCCGTCATACCTGCGCGGGACGCGGCCCCGTAATACCCGGACGCGTACCCGGAGACGACCCCTGAGGGTCCCCCCTGAGCCGACCCTGATTCGCGGCCGCTCGACGGGTGAACGGCGGTCCCGGCCCGTACCGTCGAGACCATGACGGAGCGGGCAGACATCGACACCGAGGGGCCGGACCCGGCAGGCGGGCGGGCCGCTCTCGACGCGCGGGCGGAAGCGGAACCGGGAGCAGGACCGGAAGCCGAACCGGGAGCGGGACCGGGAGCGGGACCGGCGTATCCGACCCCGGCGCTCGGGCTGAGCACGGCCGAGGTCGCCGAGCGGGTCGCGCGCGGCGAGGTCAACGACGTGCCGGTGCGCTCCAGCCGCTCGGTCACGGACATCGTCCGCGCCAACGTGTTCACCCGGTTCAACCTGATCATCGGCGTCCTCTGGGTGATCATGATGTTCGTCGCGCCCTGGCAGGACACCTTCTTCGGGTACGTGATCCTCGCCAACACCGGCATCGGCATCATCCAGGAGCTGCGCGCCAAGAAGACCCTCGACAACCTCGCCGTGATCGGCGAGACCAAGCCCACCGTGCGGCGGGACGGGCGGGCCGCGGAGATCTCCACCTCCGAGATCGTGCTCGGCGACCTCATCGAGATCGGCCCGGGCGACAAGATCGTGGTCGACGGCGAGTGCGTCGAGACCGACAGCCTGGAGGTCGACGAATCGCTGCTGACCGGCGAGGCCGACCCGGTCGTCAAACAGCCCGGGGACGTCATGATGTCCGGCTCGTTCGTGGTCGCGGGCGGCGGCGCGTTCACCGCGACGAAGGTCGGCCGCGAGGCGTACGCGGCCCAACTCGCCGAGGAGGCCTCCCGGTTCACGCTCGTCCACTCCGAGCTGCGCTCCGGCATCTCCACCATCCTCAAGTACGTGACCTGGCTGATGGTGCCCACCTCCATCGGCCTGGTGATCTCCCAACTCGTGGTGAAGAACGACGAGTTCAAGGAGTCCATCGCGTACACCGTCGGCGGCATCGTGCCGATGATCCCCGAAGGCCTGGTGCTGCTCACGTCCATGGCCTTCGCGATCGGCGTGATCCGGCTCGGCCGGAAACAGTGCCTCGTGCAGGAGCTGCCGGCCATCGAGGGCCTCGCCCGCGTCGACACCGTCTGCCTCGACAAGACGGGCACGCTCACCGAGGGCGGCATGGACGTCACCGAGGTCCGCCCGCTGAACGGCGCGGACGAGTCGTACGTACGCAAGGTGCTCGGCGCGCTCGGCGAGTCCGACCCGCGGCCCAACGCCTCACTGCAGGCGATCATCGAGGCGTTCCCGGACGTCGAGGAGTGGCGCTGCACCGAGTCGCTGCCGTTCTCCTCCGCCCGCAAGTACAGCGGCGCCAGCTTCAGCGAGGGCGACGGCGAGAACTCGACCTGGCTGCTCGGCGCGCCCGACGTGCTGCTGCCCGGCGGGGACGGACTGCTCGACGAGATCGAGGAGCTCAACCACCAGGGCCTGCGCGTCCTCCTCCTCACCCGCAGCCGCACCGAACTCGACTCCGCCGACGTCGCCGCGGGCGCCCGGCCGTACGCGCTCGTGGTCCTGGAGCAGCGCCTGCGGCCCGACGCCTCCGACACCCTGCACTACTTCGAGGAGCAGAACGTACGGGCGAAGGTGATCTCCGGGGACAACGCGATCTCCGTCGGCGCCGTCGCCGCCAAGCTCGACCTGCCCGGCGCCGACCAGACCGTCGACGCCCGCACCCTGCCGCAGGACCGCGCCGAGATGGCGGAGGTGCTCGACGAGAACACGGTGTTCGGCCGGGTCACCCCGCAGCAGAAGCGGGACATGGTGGGCGCACTGCAGTCCAAGGGGCACACGGTCGCCATGACCGGCGACGGCGTCAACGACGTCCTCGCCCTCAAGGACGCCGACATCGGCGTGTCCATGGGCTCCGGCTCCGAGGCCACCAAGGCCGTCGCGCAGATCGTGCTGCTCAACAACAGCTTCGCCACGCTGCCTTCGGTGGTCGCCGAGGGGCGCCGCGTCATCGGCAACATCACGCGCGTGGCCACGCTGTTCCTGGTCAAGACGGTCTACTCGGTGCTGCTCGCGCTGCTCGTGGTCTGCACACAGGTCGAGTACCTGTTCCTGCCCCGGCACCTGACGCTGCTGTCCACGCTGACCATCGGCGTCCCGGCGTTCTTCCTCGCGCTCGCGCCCAACAAGGAACGCGCGAAGGCCCACTTCGTCCGCCGCGTCATGCGGTACGCGATCCCGGGCGGCATCATCGCGGCCCTCGCCACGTTCAGTACGTACCTGCTGGCCCGGGCCCACTACTCGGGGGCGGGCGCGCGGGAGGCGGAGACCAGCGCGGCGACGCTCACGCTGTTCCTGATCGCGATGTGGGTCCTCGCGATCATCGCCCGCCCCTACACGTGGTGGCGCATCTGCCTGGTGGCCGCGATGGGCGTCGGGTTCCTCCTGGTCATGGTGGTGCCGTGGCTCCAGGACATGTTCAAGCTGAAGCTGGTGGGGGCGACCATGCCGTGGTCGGCGGTGGCGATCGCCGCTGTCGCGGCGGTGCTGGTGGAGTTCGCGTTCAGATGGGTGGACCGCAGGTTCCCGGCGTAGGGCTCACCGCAACCGCCCTGCGGGCGGCTTCTTCCCCACCCCGCCCCTTCCCGCAAGCCTCCGGCGGTGGCCTTTCGGCTTCCCCACCGTCGTGGCTGGTCGCGCAGTTCCCCGCGCCCCTAAAGGGGCACGTGATCCAGCCCCTCCGGCGTTTGAGGAGCGGGGGTCCAGGGGGCGGAGCCCCCGGGGCTGTCCGCAGGACTTTCGGGAAGGGGCGGGGTGGGGAAAACGAACCTCAGTCGAACCACCGGTCCCGCGCCAACTCCCCCGTCCGCGACGGGTCTTCGAGCAGCGCCGCCACCTCGAACCGCCGCGGCCACTGCCGCGTCGCCCAGGCGAGGCCCGCCGCGACGCCCTCCAGGGTGGACGCGTGGACCGTGCCGTCGGGCGTGCGGCGCCAGTCGAGTTCGACGCCGCCGGCGAGCAGTTCCTCGTGCTCCCGGTACGTCGCCGGGGTGCCCGAGCCGAGCAGCGTACGCACCGACTCCGGCACGTCCCGCTCGACGCCCTCGGCCGGCACCTCCGCCGTGACGGCCTCGCTCAGGCGCCGCACCTGCAGCAGCTCCGCGAGGTCCGAGGCGCGCGCCGGGGCGACCGGGAGGAGCGCGAGCCCGCCGGTCAGGGGCAGCAGGTCGGGGGCGTCCGCGACCACCGCGTCGGCCGCGTCCACGACGGTCACGGCACCGTCGACCACCGCCCGCAGCTCGTCGGGCAGCGTGACCTGCTCCGGGTCGAGCTCGGCCAACGCCCCGTACAGGGCGTGGAGTTGGGCGGCGGACACGGTCAGCTCGGGGTCGGCGAGCCGGTCGAGGAGCTCCGCGGCGCCGCCCGGCTCGTCGAGCAGTGCGGCCACGGACGTGCGGACGCCGAGGGCGCGCAGGACCTGCTCGTCCTCGAAGCCGGACGCGTCCGCCTCCTCGTAGAGCCCGGCGAGCAGCGGGTCGCCGCCCGAGGCGCGGAGTCCGGCGGGGCGGCGCCCGTCGAGGACCGGGTGCCCGCGCAGCCACCAGGCGGTGTAGGGGCGTACGGACTCGGTGGTGCCGTCGGGGAGCAGCACCCGCACCGGCTGGGTGAGCGCGTCCCGCAGCGGCGGCTGGGCGAGCAGCGCGAGCGCCTGCGGCCAGCGGTCGTCGTCGACGAGGTCGAGGTCGCGTACGGCGACGATCTCCGTGGCGACGGGCGGCAGGGGGGTGTCGGGCAGCTGGTCGAGGACGTCCTCGCACCACACGTCGACCGCGTCGAGCAGACCCGCGTCGTCCGGCTCCGCGAAGTCGCCCTCGCGGGGCTCCAGTTCGTCCGGGTCGAGGACGACGTCGGTGGCGCGGACCAGCGCGAACGTCGCGAGGACCCCGCACGCGGCGAGCGGCTGCTCGCCCCAGCGCTCCGCCAACTCGGCGTCGACCAGGCCGAGTTCGCCCTCCCGCATGACGGACGCGAAGGCGCTGCCGGGCAGGACGAGTTCACCGGCGGGCGCGGGCTCGCCCTCGTCGTCGGTCAGGGCGAGCGCGCCCAGCCACGGCTCGTCGCCGGGTTCGAGCCCCGCGTCCCGGACCAGGGCGAGGACGACCTCCGCCAACTCCTCGCCGTCCAGGGCGTCCTCGTCCCAGATGTCGTCGTCAAGGGAGGCGGCGACGGCGGCACGCACCTGCGGGGTGGTGAGGACGGCGCGGGGCGTGGCGGGCAGCGCGCCGAGCTTTTCGAGCAGGGGGTGCGCGGCCTCCGGGTGCGCGACCTTCAGGCCGAGCCGGGACAGGCCCTCGGGGGTGTCGGGCCCGGGCAGCAGGACGTGCCGGGGCCCGATCGTCGTACGCCCTCCCCCAGAGCCAGCCTGGGAGGTACCCCCACCGAGCGGTACGGGAAGGCCGCTGAGGCGGTCCGGGTCGACACCGGCGAGGGAGTCGTACAGCCGCCACCACCAGCCCGGTTCGCGCTCCAGACCGGCCAGGCGGTCCACGGCGTCCTGCAGCGGGAGCCGGGCCACGCCGAGGGTGCGCAGCTCGACGCGGCGCTCCAGGCCCGCGGGCAGCAGCGTCGGCAGCACCTCGGCGAGCACGGACACGGTCTCGGCCCCGGCGCCCTCGACGACCTCGGCCTCGAAGGGGCGCAGCGCGGCCGGCTTGGCGTCCTCGTCGTCGGGGTCCGGCGGGGCGGCGGGGGCGAGGAACGGGGTGCGCGGGAGGAGTTCGAGGACGGCGGAGCGGAGCGCCCCGTCGAGGGCGGACGAGGCGAGGGCGCCGGGCACCAGGTCGATGACGCCGGTGCTCAACGGCCGCCATTCGGCGAGGAGTTCGGCGTACGCCTCGGCCGCGCGGGCCACCAGGAAGTCCGTCAGCGGCCCGGGTGCGGCGTGCCGCCGGGTGGTGTCGAGCGGGAACGAGCCGATCAGCAGCGCGGGCACGCCGAGCGCCTCGTCGCTGGGCGTCGGCGCGTGCACGACCGGGGCGGTACGGGGCCGCCGCGGCGCCCCCTCGTCGTCGACGGGCACGGCCCACGTCACGGACCACAGCGGCCGCGCCCGCTCCTCGACGGGCCGGTCGCGCAGCAGCTCGGGGTCGAGGCGCCCGTTCCGCTCCATGGTCCGCCAGCGGGTGGTGCCGTGCGCGCTGTCCTCGATGCGGGCGTACGGGCCGTCGTGGTCGCGGGTGAGGGTGCGGGTGCCGTCGGGGGTCTCGATGCTGACCTCGGTCAGGCCGGGCAGGGCGAGCAGCAGCGCGTCGTCGACCGCATCGAGCAGCCGCTCCACCAGCGCCTCGGCGGCGGCGTCCCGCAACGGCAGGATGACGACGGTGTCGTACGTGTCGGGCGCGGTGCCCTCGGCCGCGAACGGCAGCCGCAGCAGCGGCACATGGCCGTCCCGGCGGCGGATCTCGTCGCCAAGCTCGGGGCTGCGCTCGGCGGCGACGGCCTGGGTCAGCTCCCGCGCCTCGGCCAGCGACCAGCGCACACCGCCGGACCGGCCGACGACGGCGGGCTCGTCGCTCACCGCGAGCACGGCGGCGAAGCCGACACCGAACCGGCCGACGGTCGTGTTCCCGCCGCTGTCCCGCTTCGCGGAGGCCCGCAGCGTACTGAGCGACTCGACGCCCGCCGCGTCCAGCGGGGCACCGGTGTTCGCGGCGGCGAGCACCCCGTCCCGCAGGGTCAGCCGCAGCCGCCCGGCGACCCGGGCACGCGCGGCGGCATCGGCCGCGTTCTGCGCGAGCTCCACGATGAGACGGTCCCGGTACCCGCCGAGCGCGAGGTCCTCCTCGGCGTTCGCGTCCTCCCGGAACCGGGCCGGAGCGGCGCCCCACGCGTCGAGCACGGCCCGCCGCAGCCCCACGGTGCCGAACGGGTCGGCCCCCTCGGGCGCGGGCCGGACGAATCTGCTCACGGTGGTCCTCCTTGTGGGCGGCGGGGTGCCGCGTGCGTTGCGCTGCCGCCTGAAGGTACCGGGTGGGGGCGCACCCGGGTCATCCACCCGGCTCGGGCAGGCCGATATCTGTCAACCAGAATGCCGCTCGAGCGGCGAGGCCGCGTCCTGGCCGGGCGTGAGCGCGGTCGTTCATGACCTGCCACTTCAGGCCATGTATGCCGTCACCCGCCACTTCAGGCCATGCACGCCGTCACCGCCCGCGCATCGTCAACACCCCGCGCTGTCCGGATCACGCGTGCAGGCCAGAATCCGCGCGGTCTTGTCCGCCCTGCTGGCCTCGGCAGCGAACGACTCCCGCTTCAGTGCCTTCACTCCGGAGCTTCTCCACTGTGATGCTGCTTGCCGCAGGCACGGACGCCATCGTTTCGGCGCATACCTCTGTCTGCGCATTCCGCAGTCGCGCGTACGCCTGCGGGTCCTCCGACACGGCACGCAGGGCTCTGACGAGGTCGGCCTCGCCCACCGGCATCCGCACCGTCCCCTCCTCCTCCCAGGGCGCCCGATGCCGTCGGGGTCGGTGGCCGTCTTCACCCGCGAGCGTCGCGTGTGTGTCCGCCGCGTAGTCCACCAGGGCATCGGCGAGCGGGCCCCGAAGCCCAGCGGCGATGACCGGGTCCTTGCGCCGCTCTGTCTCCTTGCTGAGCGCGACGACTACGGCCTGCATGTTCCGTGCCTGCACGAGCGTGTGACGCCCAGGGGCGGAGCCCGTCGTCGCGTCCCGCACGGCGGCGCCCAGCTCGCCGCACTCCATGTCCGGCGCGTACCGGTCGCCAAGGAGCCGCTGCACGGCACGGTCCTCGAGGAGACCGTGGCAGCCTGACTCGCGCACGAAGACGTCGTACCCGACCAGCCCGCCGCCGGCCAGGACGAGTGCGGCCGCACCGCAGAGAAGCGCTCGCTTGTTCACTGCGCCCTTCTCGGAGACTTGCAACCGTGTGCTTCGGCCGAGCGCTCGGCGAAGGCCCGGAGGGCAGCCCGCTGCCGGGCGGGGTCGGGTGCGGCCTTGCCGTGCAGGCTCTCCGCGGTGAAGAACGCGGTGCCGCCTTGAGCTGGGCATGAGGCGCTGGTCCAGTACACGCCCTCCGCGCCACCGGACCGGCCTCGGAAGACTCCGTCCTCGCCGCGCTTGTAGGTCTGCACGTGGCCGCCCTCGTCGACGTAGGGGCCGTAGTAGGCGGCAAGCCGGAAGGAGGGTTCGCCGGCCCGGTCCAGGACGAGGCAGTCCTCGACGGGGGCCAGCGGGTCGGCCGCTGTCTCCCAGGTCGGAGCCTCGACGTTCGCGCAGGTGCCGGTGGCCTCGCCGGGTGCCAGGGCCGGGGCGTCGTCAAACCGCGTGGGAACCTGCGCGGCCACGCTTCGGACCGGCTCGCCCTCGGGGGCCTGGCAGTCGGCACGTCGGGCCGCGTTGGCAGCGGTCTCGGTGGCGAGGCGAGCCAGCTGCACACGCTGGCTCGCCGTCATCGGACCCACTGCCTCCAACGGCAGGCGGACGCGGAGGTTCACCACGAGAGGGGACTGCCCGTCACGGTCACACGGCATGACCACCGAGGCTCTGGGGTCCGTGGCACGAGTGTTGAGGAGACCGCGCCAGCCGTTTCCGATGGGCGACACCGTGTAGGTGTCGGCGTCCGACATGAAGCGGTCGAGGTCGAGGAGCAGTTCCCGGCTTCCGGCGGTCCGCGAGGCGGTGACGGTGAGTGACTGATCGTAGCCGTCGGCATCTGGCCGCTCCGCACTCAGCGTGCACTGCTGGGGGCCGCGGGACTCGTCGTGCCAAGTGGTGTCGCCCGAGGTCAGACGGCGGTCACCGAGCAACTCCTCGGCCTGCGCCACAGGGACGAGACCGCCGCACGGAGTCGACGAGTCTGCCCCGCCGACCCAGCCTTCGTATATCCCGGTGAAGTAGACAGCCCCGGCGATGGCAGCCAGCGCACCGGCAGAGGCGACAGCAATGCACGCGGTACGCCGACGACGCGGAGTTGTGTCGTTCATGAGCCGATCGCCTTGTTCGCGAGCTGTTCGCCGGTGGTGTGGTCGTTGCGCATGTCGAGCTGGAGGTCGTTGACGGTCCAGTGGTCCTTGCCCGGATTGCCGTCTTCCTGAGCCCAACTGTCGACCAGAATGCGCATCTCGCGCTGCGACTTGAGGCTTTCGTCGGCAACCTCGTCGGCCGCCTGATCGTTGTTCTCGTCCTTCTCCTTGTTGGAGATGTCGTAGGTCCAAGCGTCGAGCGCGCGTTGCGCGCCGTCACCGATACCGGGAACCGCCGTCACAGGAGCACCGACCAGATGGTAGACGGCCTTGGCCTTCCAGTCCTCCTGAGCGTTGGCATCGTCCCGCTTATCGTTGATGACGTCTTCACGCACGGCGTCATAGGCACCAAGCGCCGCAGCACCCTTGCGGGCAGGGTCCCGCACGGAATCCGCGGTGTTACCGCCTTCCTCCATCTGCTTGGCGGTATGGGCCATCTCTGCCTTGTGCATGGTGCTGTAGGCGTCGGGATCCTCGGCCACACCTCGCATCACCCGGATCAACTTGTCGGAGTCGGGGGCAATGTGGGCGTTCTTGTCGCTTCCGAACAGTCCGTCGCCACCTTCCGCCGGCGCATGGTCCGTGTGTGAACTCTCCACCCCGGAAAGGATCTCGTGCGTGTCGTTGGTGTAGTCGGCGAGACAATTCGCCAGGGGCTGCCGCAAGTTCGGCTTGATCGCCTCGTCCCCGACTGCTGTGTCGAGTCTGCTGATCGTGTCGCGCATGATCCGCGCCTGCCCATCGGAGTGGGGAGGCCCTTCCTGGTCGCCGGTGGTGGCCGACTCCAACAGGCTGCCGAGGCCCACCCGGCTGTTTGACGGATCGCGCCCATACGAATCGATCAGGTTCTCGGTCCTGCGAGCCCGCTCCTCGACGTTGTGCTGGGGCCATTCACGGTCGTCCAGCAGGTACTTGAGGTTGTCGTTGCCGCCCTTGGGATCGAGGTAGTCGGTGGCCGTCCTCGGGTTCTCAGCCATGATCCCGAGCATGTTGTCCACCGGGTCGACGATCTTCCCCTTGTCGGGTTCGTCGCCGGAGCGGATGCGCTGCGTCTCGTCCCAGATATCCGGGTTCTTGCGTTCGGCGGCGATGATGTCGTCGGTGAGGCCCTTGACCATGTGCGCGGGATAGCTCCGCCGGTCACCCTGCTCAAGGAGCGTCGTAAGGGTCTGATAGCCGTACGGGCCGGTCGAGTTGCCCTCGGGCCGCTGCGTACCCAGCTTGGCCATGTCCTTGCGCCACTGCTCCGAGAATTCCTTGTCCCGGTTGGCCGTGGCGATGTTGTTGGCGAGGGCGGACTGGATGCTGCCGTAGCGTTCGGCGGCCTTCCCGTCGCCGGCCTGGGACTTCTCCAGGTCCTCGGCCAACCGCAAAGTGCCTTCCGGGCCGAGGTCGTTCAGCACCATCCGGCTGAACTCCGGGTCCTTGCTGTTGTGCGTCATCACGCGGTCCAGCTCCTCGAGCTGACCCGGGGTGAGCTTCTCGCCCCGCTCGTACTTCTTCAGGAGCTTGCCGGCGCGCTGCGCCTCGTCCTGGTCGATGGAGCTGGTGGTGTTGTCGTTGAAGCCGTCGGAACGCTTGCCGGCGTTGCGCTTGAGTGCCGTTACCGCGGACTGGTCGGCGTTGTGGGCCGTGATCAGGATCAGCTTGATCTGCGCCTGCCAGTACAGGACTTTCGCCTCGTTGTCGGAGGGCAGCAGACCGCCCCCGTTGCGCTCGTCCCCGTCCTTGTCGGGGTCGATCAGACTCACCTTGCCGGTGTCGCTGACGGCGACGCCGTCCTTCTTGGCGTCCCGGACGAGCTGGTGCAGGTCGTCCTGGCACTTCTTCAGGTCGTCGTGGGCATCGCCCAGTACGGCCTTGATGCCCTTGGCCTCGGCCCAGGCGTCGCTGAACTCCTTGTCGGCGGACAGCACTCGCACCCGTGCGGCGGCCGAGGTCGGGTCGAAGCTGTTCCAGCCCGCGGCGTCGAACGGCGCCACGACACCGTTCGTGTACTGCTCGTCGAGCGCCTGAAGCAGCAGAATGCGCTCCTGCCAGCGGTCGGCAGCAGTCTTCAGGACGCTGACGTCCAGGTGGTAAAGGTCTCCGAAGAGAATCATGCGGTTCGTTCGCCCCCTGTCAGCCGAAGTCGGAGAGCGAACCGCGGACCGCGTTCATCTCTGCTTCGTTCGCGGATTCCGTACGGGTGTAACTACCGGCGGTCTGCGCGCAGTTCTCGCCGATGGTGCGGCAGTTGCGGACGAGATCGCCGACCTGCTGATCCCAAAGCTCCATCACTTCACCGATCGCCAACCCGAGCTCCCCGGACCAGAAGTCGGCCCCGAGCCTGCCCCCGGCCGCGATCATCGTCTCGTCGTCCTCGACCCGCCCCTTGGAGTGCAGGATTCCAGCGATCTCCTGGGCGTTCTCGCCGGCCCGGTTGAGCGCCACAGGGTCGGCGACCCCGCTCATGGTCTGCGCCTGGCCTCCCCCGCCCGCCATGGTCTGGATGCCCGCGCCACCGCTGAACCCCGGGTCGGGGGCGAAGCCTCCGGTGGGGTTGAGGTCGCGCACGTCGGCCGGCCGGTCGGGAACGTCCAGGCGGTGCACGGGAGTTGTCCGCCCGTCGGCTGCCGCCGTCATCGGCTGAAGTCCGCCCGAGAAGCCCGGGTCGACCGCGTCCCCCTGAGCGAGATCCCGGTCCCGGACGTCCCGGCTCATGTCCGGGCTCGGCAGCGAGTGCACCGAACGCGGGTCCGGCCCCGTCAGCGGCGTGGTGGGGGCCTGAATCCCGGACCCCGTACCGGAACCGGACGGGACGTCAGCCCCCGTCATCGGCGGCAGGCCCCCGTAGTTGAAGCCCGGGTCCGGGCTCGGAGCGGGATCGACATCGAGGATGCCCCGGTCGCCCGCATCCGGCGGCGGCATCTCGTGGGCCGTCCGCGGATCCCGCCCGGTCAGCGGTGCGGTGGGCGCGACGATCCGTGGATCAGGACCCTCGTACGGTGCGGAAAGCGGACGTACGTCTTCTGAGCCGGTGCTCAACAATCCCCCCTGCTGCAACAGCCCGCCCCCGTTGGCGTGCCTTGGTTCCGTGCTCCACGGCAACTCGGCCCGTGCGCCGCCACCATCGACGACCTGCGGCTTTCTCCCTGAAGCCCGGCCACCCTACGCACAGACGACGGGTTCGCACCATGCCGGGGCGGGGAAGGGAACGGCGCTCCGGACGTAGTGATTCCGGAAATCACCCCCGCGGCCCGAGCCCCCGCTCCGCGAGCCGCTTCCGGGCGCGCTCGGCCCAGGCGGCCCCGCTCGACGGCCTACCCGTCCGGGTGCGCGCCCCGGGCCCGCTCCAACTGTCCGCCGGACAGCCGCGGTTGTACGTACCTGTCCTTGTCGACGGACGCGAAACTCTTCCCGCGTACGGAGAACGCGACCATCCCGAAGCGCGTGCCTTCCGCGGCCTCGGGGGGGCGCGGGCTCCGGTCACCCTTCCTTGAGGGCGTCCACGAACGCGGTCCAGCTGGAAGGCGAGAAGAGGAGGGCGGGGCCGTGGGGGGACTTGGAGTCGCGGACGGGGACGGCGGTGGGGTGGGTGTCGGTCACTTCGAGGCAGGAGCCCGACTCAGAGTTGCTGTAAGACGACTTGCGCCAACCGGTCATCGCCGCAGCGTCGGGAATCGTGCGGTCATCCATGGCGCCTGTGCTCCTCTGCTCGCGCCTTCATGAGAGCCAACGACCCATCCAACGGCAGCGCGTCGCTCAGCGCAACGTCATAGGCGTGCTGGAGGTGCCGGACGACCACCGGGGAGTCGTGGACCTGACCGACGGACACCGCCTCGGTGTACGCGGCCGGCGGCTGGTCGTCGAACCACATCAGCGTCACCATGCCGTGCAGAAGGCCGTAGGCCCCCACGGTCGAGGGCATCACGTGCACCCGGATGCGCCCGCGTTCCACCAGGCCGATCAGGTGCTCGATCTGCTCCGCCATCACCTCGCCACCGCCCACGGGACGACGCAGAACTCCCTCGTCGAGCAGTGCCCAAACCACTGGCGTCAGCGGATCCTGGAGGATCAGCGCCCGTTCCAGGCGTGTGACAACGTGCCTGTCACATTCCTCGGCGCTGCGCGGCTGAGGCCAGGATCCGAGCACGGCGCTCGCGTATCGGCGCGTCTGCAGGATGCCCGGCACATAGATGGGAGCGAACTCCCGGATCATGACGGCCTGTTGTTCCAGTACGCGGGCCGGCTCGAAGTAGTCCGCGAGGGCGGAGTCGCTTCCCGGCCGGAAACTGCTCAGCACATCCCCCGTACCCAGCGCCTTGTCCAAGCGCCGCGCATCCTCCGCCGACGGAACACGCCTCCCCGCCTCGATGTGGGCGATATGGCTGCGCGTCATGTGCGCCTCGTCGGCCAGCTGCTGCTGCGTCAGGCCGAGCCCCTCGCGCTGCGTGCGCAGCCACTCCCCGTACTTGGTGGTCATCCGCCAACCCCCGTTCTCTGCCGCCCACTTGTGACAAATGAGCGGTCACGCCGTACCCCCTGGTCAGGCTAGCGACGGCGACGTCACTCTGTGAGCGGATCACTACGGAGAGCAGGAAGGTGCAGCTCATGAGTACGGCCGAGGAACGGATCCGGGAGGCGGAGTGCGTGCGGGACGTGTTGGGGGTCGCGTTCGCGGGGGTGGGGGTGAAGTTGCCGTCGTTCGGGATCGACCAGGTGTCGTGCGCCCGCGAGGATCCGTACCCGCTGATCGAGTTGGGGCGGTGCGACGTCGCGACGGCGCGGATGCTCGCGGAGGCGCTGCTGCGGGTGGGGTCGACGGTGCGGGACGAGGAGACCGGCCGGGTCGGTGAGGTGATGGGGCACGAGGGCGGGCGTGTGCAGCTGCGGCCGCTGCTCGGCGGGCGGGAGTGGGACGCACGCCCGGACCGCGTACGTCCGGTGACGGCGACGGATTTGCTGAGCGCGCGGGTCGCGGCGGTGAACTCGCTGACGCGGAGGGGCGGTTCGGCGTGAGGCGGCTGTTGCTGCTGTTGCTGGCGTGGCTGTTTCCGGCGCGCGGGGCCCGACGGCGTACGGCGGTCGCGGTCGCCGAGCGTCCGGCGCCGCCGCGCGTACGGGTGCGCAGAAGTCCGTACGCGGAGGACGCGGCGGACGACCGCACCCTGTACATCGACCCGCCCCTGTGGAACACCCTCCGCCCCTACGTCCACGTCCACGCCCGCCCGAGGCTGGTGCCTGCGGAACACCGCGCCCAGGCGCAACGGCGGTGGGCCCTGGAGATGGCCCTACGGGGGCGGGACGTGGGGCCGGAGCGGATTCATGGGGTGCGGGTCGGGGTGGAAGCGGCGTGAGGGGCATGGCCTCTCAGAGGCCCGACGCAATTCCAGGCGGGCCGCACCTGGCCAACATCCCTCTCCCGCCACACGGTTCACTTCCTTAGACTGAATCGCCGAAAACGAAGGCGATCAGCCGAATCGGGGGCCGAGCATGAATCACACGCGCCAACGCGCTGAAAGATGCAACGGGCGCACGGCAGCGAGGGGTCGCAATGACCTCTAAATTTGCATAGTTGAACAAACAGGACTTCTCCGACCTGGAAGCTGCAGCCAAGGCGTGGCGCAAGCTCTCCAGCATCATGGACTCATTGACGGCCCGTCACAGAGAACGAGTGACCGGACCTCTGCATCATTCGTGGAAAGGTGACGACGCCGAAAAGGCCCTGTACTTCCTGGAGGATGTGGAAAGTCGCCTGGGCGTTGCCGAGACTGAGGCAATGGCAATCGCCTCAGTCCTGGAGAACACCAAGTTCTGGATGGAGCAGGCCCAGACAGACCTTCGCAACGCGATACGGCGAGCCGAGGAGGACGGCTTCGAGGTGGATGGCGATGGCTGGGTCAGCGACCCGACCACCTCGGACCTCCCTCGCAATGACCCGGATGCGCAGCAAGTCATAGCCGACCGCAGCGGCTTGCTCGGGGACTACCGTGCCCGTATCGACAAGGCTCTGGCCGACGCGGAACGGGCCAGCGACAAGGGCTCCAAAGCACTGGCAGACCTGAACGGCGACATCCTCACCGACTCGTCGAATCACGACGCCGCAGCCGAGTCCGCAGCCGACGCCAAGAGCGCGATGAAGGCACTCGGGATCCAGGATCCACAGATCCCGAAGGACGATCCGAAAGCCGCCGCAGAGTGGTGGAAGGCTCTTAGTCCTGAGGAACGTCAGGAATACGCAGCGCTCTATCCGAAGCAGATCGGCGCGACAGACGGATTACCTTCCACCGTGAGGGACGATGCGAACCGCACCGCCCTGGCCCAGGAGTTGAACCTCCTGCAGGAGGGCAACATCAAGGAAGCTTATCCGGGAGAGAGCCCCGACTCGTACAACAAGCGCCTCGAAAACGCCCTGAAACTCAACGAACAGCTGAATGAACGAGACGGCGCTCACAAGGGAAAGGAATTATATCTCCTGGGCTACGACTCCAAAGGCGACGGCCGCGCCATTATCGCCATGGGGAACCCCGACACTGCGGCACATACCGGAGTGCTCGTGCCGGGAACCAATACCGATATGAACGAGGTGCCCGGCCAGGTAACACGTATCGGAAAACTCCAATCAGCCGCCGAGAAGAGCTCTGACGACGAATCGGTGGCCATGATCTCCTGGATCGGCTACGACGCCCCGATGGCCAAGGGGGACGGCGGTTACGACGGTGTCGCCACTGACGGACGTGCCCATGAAGCTGGTCCCGATCTCCGCCGTTTCACTGAAGGCATGCGCGCCTCTCACGAGGGTCCGCCAAGTCACACCACGGTCCTGGGACACAGCTACGGATCCACTGTTGTCGGTGCCGCCGCATCCGAGGGCAAGGGGCTCGGCGTGGACGACGTAGTGGTGGTCGGTAGCCCTGGCATGACAGTCGATCACGCAACCGATCTGCAGATGGACCCGGAACACGTCTGGGCGGGCGGCGCCAAGGACGACAGCATCATCAACGACTTCGCTGGCGGCACGCTCGGCCGGGACCCGCTGCGGGAGAACTTCGGCGGCAACAACTTCAAGGTGGACACCCATGGGCACAGCGGCTACTGGGACGGGGACAAGGAGAAGACCAGCGAATCCCTTGCGAATCAAGGAAGAATCATTGCTGGAAAGAGTCCGACGGAAGTTCCCAAGAAGGACTCTTACGACAGCCCGCCGCCAGACCCGATCATCATCGGCTGAAAACCGCACAATTCACCTGGCACCGGCGCTACTGGCCACCATTCTCGCAATTGGAGGTTGCATGTCTTCCCCGAGCCCTGAAAAGAGCCCCAATGCCCCGCTGCCTCGCATGGAGAAGGCCGCGGCGCTGAAGTGGGCCAAGGACTACACCTCCTACATGGCCAAGGTCACCGAGGTCGAACTGATTCAGTCCACCGAGACCGTCGAATACGAGGACTGCCTTGGCGAAAACGATGAGGTGGCCGAAGACGGTCGATACAACCTCTTCTACTACGTGCGCTCACCTGCTCCCACCAAGGAGCACACCCGCGTCGTGCGCATCCTGCATGAAGAGCTCAAGAAGAAGGGCTATGAAATCACCGGCTACCGGGAGTTCAAAAATTCCTATGAATCGGCCATCTTCTCTGCACGGAACCCGAAGAACAACTACTCCGTAGAGGCGGAGACAGTAGGCAGTGGCAGGACCAAGCCTCAACGCCTGACCTTCGCCGTCCGCACCCCGTGCATGCTCCCGCCCGGCGCCAAGCAGCAGCAGTTCTGAGGGAGACGATCCGAAGATGTCCAAAGGGCCACGTGTCGACTCGGCAGTCCTGCGCTCATCCGCCCACGACTGCGACGGCATCGCCGATGAGATGAAGAAGCCGTCGGCCACTGCCACCGAAGAATCCTCGACCGCTGCTTCCTCACTGGCCGGTTGGTCCGTGGGCCAGGCGCTGCAGACCATTGCCACCAGCTGGGAGCCTGCGCTTGAGGGACTACGGCGCCGGACCCAAGCCGGCGCCGAAAACCTGCGGGCCTCCGCGGACGGTCACGACTGGAACGAGAAGCGTATCGAGCAGGACTTCGAGAAGGCCGGGGCAGACATGGCACCCCAGGCTGCGTACGGCGAGCTGCCCCCGTCCATGCGCAACCTTCGGCCGCCACCCTCCAATGGCCACGCGCCTGGGCCTCCTACCAAGAGCGCCGAGGAGATGACGGACCCTCGGCAGTCCTACGGTACGAACATGCCGACCTACGACGACTCCATCAGAACCCAGCCCCATCCGTCACCGTCACTCGGGGACTTCGGCTGAGTCAGTAGGCCCTCGCCTGCGAGGCAGCGCGTCGCGGGAGAGGGCCCAACTTGCCGGTGGGGGCGGGTGGGTGGGCGAGGGGCTGGGCTTGGGCGTGCCGGGTGCTCGGCTGCTTACGACGAGGGCGCCCCGTGCGTGCCGGGTGCCGAAACCTCGTGCCCCATACGTGGCACCCAGCCCCCCCGTACCGCCGAGAAACCTCAGCTGTGGCCCAAGTCCTCCGAGCCGTCCCCCGAAGGTTCCGTCGGGACCGAGCCTTCCGGGGAGGGGCGCAACGGCAGGGCGTCGACGTTCATCGAGTCGAAGACGTGCGGCGCCGGGCGGGGCGGCTTCGGCATGACCGCCGCCTCGGAGTGGCCGCCGCAGCCGTACGCGAGCGACACCACGTGGCCGTCGGCCGGGCTGAACTCGTTGGCGCAGACGCCGAACGCCTGCCGTAGCGAGCCGCCGATCGGCACCAGGAACGCGCAGCTGACGCATGTGGCCGGCGCGGCCTGCGCCATCTGCGTCTTCGCGCCGTACGACTCCTCCCAGCGGTCGGCCGCGACATGCAGCCCGTACCGCGAGAGGACGCGCGCGCGGCGCATGCCGAGCTCCTCGGCGACCGCCGCGATGGAGCCGCGGGACGGGGCGAGCGGCAGGTTGGCGGGCGGGCCGTCGGTGACCTCGGCGTCCTCCGCCTCGACCAGGTCGGCCATCTCCTCGGAGACCGCGGAGTTCGGGGCGGGCTCGTCCTCCCCCGAGTACCCGGGCTCCAGGCGCAGGTCGTCCGCGTCGGTGGGAAGGAGGTCGCCGGGGCCGAGGTCGCCGGGGCGCAGGCGCTCGCTCCACGGCACCCATTCGGGGGCGAGGAGCGCGTCGGGCCCGGGCAGCAGCACCGTTTCGTCGAGGGTGACGACCTTCGCGCGGGAGGCGCGGGCCACGGTCACGGCCCAGCGCCAGCCGCGGTAGCCGATCTCCTTGCACTCGAAGAAGTGCGTGACGACCCGGTCGCCCTCGGAGACCACCTGGACGTGCTCGCCGACGACACCGGGGGCCGCGGCCTCCTCGGCGGCCGCCCTGGCGAGGTCGACCGCCTCGGCGCACAGGCGGTCAGGGGTGCGGCTTCGCGTTGTCGCTGCGCTCACAGGTATCGCTTCTCTCCTACGCCGTCTCACGGGTGCGCCGTCCAATCGGTACGGGGCACGGACGGAGCGGACCAGTGGGCCGCGTCGACGTCCGCGCCCGGTCACTCCCGGGCGCGCCTACGTCATCCATTCTGCGGGATGCCGAAGAGGCGCGCGGCCAAGAACAACCGCCGCAGGCGCGCTACGCACGCTACCCCCTCAAAGCGCCCGAGCCCACACGGCATCCGCTCCGAGGACATCTCCAAATGATCTCGGAACCGGACGCCGGCCGGTTTCCGGGGGGTGTACGGAACCGGTCCGGCAGGTCGTCACCACGATCGGAACGCCCGGCTTGGGGCACTATGACGGGGTGGCCTTTCCGTCAGGATCAAGCCCACGGCCGCCGAAGCCGTCGAGCCCGCCGCAGCGGTCGAGCCCGCTGCGCAAGGCGGGCCGCGCGGTCGGCCGTGCCCTGCACCTGCCGTTCACCGGCCCCGCGCGGGGCATCAGGAAGGCGACCCACGCGCAGGGCGCGGGCGAGTCGGGTCTCGGCAAGCTGATCGAGCTGCACGCCGTGAACGGCGCGGGCGACGTGATGATCACCGTGGCACTCGCGTCGACGGTCTTCTTCTCCGTGCCGACGGACGAGGCGCGCGGCCGGGTCGCGCTCTACCTGGCGATCACCATGGCCCCGTTCACGGTGCTCGCCCCGGTCGTCGGCCCGCTCCTCGACCGGCTGCCGCACGGCCGGCGCGCGGCGATGGCCGGTTCGATGCTGGCGCGGGCGCTCCTCGCGCTCGCCCTGTCGGCGGCGGTGTCGACGGGCTCGATCGAGCTGTATCCGGAGGCCCTCGGCGTCCTCGTCTCGTCGAAGGCGTACGGAGTGGTCCGCAGCGCCGTCGTACCGCGACTGCTGCCGCCGACGTTCTCGCTGGTCAAGGCCAACTCGCGGGTCACCCTCGGCGGGCTCCTCGCCACCGGTGTGGCCGCTCCGATCGGCGCCGGGCTGCAGCAGATCGGGCCGCAGTGGCCGCTGTACGGGGCGTGCGCGGTGTTCCTCTTCGGGGCGTTCCTGTCGTTCCGGCTGCCGCACAAGGTCGACTCGGCGCGGGGCGAGTCGAGGGCGCTGCTGGCCGCCGACGAGCAGCATCTGCATCTGCCGCACGGCAAGAAGCCGGGCCTGCGCACGGTCGGGATCTCGGTGACGCACGGCCTCGCCGCGAACGCCTCGCTGCGCTGCCTCTCCGGGTTCCTGATCTTCTTCCTGGCGTTCCTGCTGCGCGAGGAGCCGCTCGCCGGGCAGAGCGCCGCCGTCTCGCTCGGCATGGTCGCGGTCGCCGCGGGCGTGGGCAACGCCCTCGGCACGGCGGTCGGCGCGGCCCTGCGGAAACGGCCGCCGGAGCTGATCATCGTGGCGTTCGTCGGCCTGGTCCTGCTCGTCTCGATCACCGCGTCGGTGTTCTACGGGGCGCCGGTGATCGCCGCGCTCGGCGCCGTCGCGGGCCTCGGCCAGGCGCTGGCCAAGCTGTCCCTGGACGCGCTGATCCAGCGGGACGTGCCGGAGCTGGTGCGCACGTCGGCGTTCGCGCGCTCGGAGACGCTGCTGCAGATGTCGTGGGTGCTCGGCGGCGGCATCGGCATCACGCTGCCCCTGGAGGGCGGCCTCGGCCTGGGCGTCGGCGCCTGCATCGTGGCCCTCGGCTGGCTGACGACGGTGCGGGGCCTGGTCGTCGCCGCCCACCGGGACCACCCGCACCCGCACTTGAAGTGACCGGCACGATAGCCTTTCGCGCATGACCTCCCTGCGTATGACGGCCAAGGGCCGCCGCACCGCTGCCGCCCTCGGCGCCGTGTCCGCCGGACTCCTCGTCCTCTCGGCCTGCGACAAGCCGACGCCGCTCGCGACCGTGACGGTCAACGGCACGTCCGAGAACACCGAGGCGGCCTGCTACAGCGACGGCAAGGCGATCGGCGAGAGCGAGATCAAGTCCTGCCTGCAGAAGGAAGCCGAGAAGTCCATCACGGTCGGCATGGACGACAAGGTCCGCTTCGGCGTCGACCCGGAGGTCGCCGAGACCGGCTGGACCCTGTTCATCGGCGGCCAGCAGGCCGAGCAGGAGCCGTTCAAGAAGACGTACCGCTCCATCCCCGGCAACGTGTTCTTCTCCTCCGGCCAGGGCGGCCCGGCGCTGAAGAAGGCCCAGGTCTCGCTGGTGCAGACCGACGGCAACCAGCTCAAGGGCATCTGGCACTTCGAGCTCAAGAAGGGTGAGTAGGAGTTCCACGAGCTCCTGAGCACTCGATCTTGACCGAGCACCGGACACCCGCCGAGCACCGGACACCCGCCGAGCCCCGGACTCCGACCCGGCCCGGGACCCCGCCCCGGATCCTGGTCGCCGCAGCGGTCCCCGCCGAGCGGGACGCTGTGGCCCGGGCCGTGGCCGCCGCCCCGCCCGCGCACCGGCCGGCCGTAGACTGCCTCGCCGTCGGCGTGGGCCCGGCCGCGGCCGCCGCCGGCACCGCCATCGCGCTCACCACGGCCGCACTCCGCGGTGAGCCGTACGACCTGGTGGTGTCGGCCGGGATCGGCGGCGGTTTCCAGCCCGAGGCGCCGGTCGGCTCGGTCGTCGTCGCCGACGCGATCGACGCCGCCGACCTGGGCGCCGAGACCGGCGACGGCTTCCTCCCCGTCACCGAACTCGGCTTCGGCACCTCCGTGCACACCCCGCCGCCCGCGCTCGTCCGCGCCGCGGCCGCCGCGACCGGCGCCCGTACCGGCGTCGTCCTCACCGTCTCCACCGTGACCGGCACCGCACGCCGGGCCACCGAGCTGCGCGAGCGGCATCCGCGGGCCGTCGCCGAGGCGATGGAGGGCTTCGGCGTCGCCGAGGCCGCCGCCGCGCACGGCCTCCCGGTGTTCGAAGTGCGGGCCGTGTCCAACCCGGTGGGCCCGCGCGACCGCGCCGCCTGGCGCATCGGGGACGCCCTCAGCGCGCTCACCGACGCGTTCGGCGCCCTCCTCCCCGTACTGGCCGAAGCCCTCGTGGCCGCCGCCGAAGTCACCGAACAGGAGTCGCCGTGAGCCTGCGGATCGCCTACTCGCCGTGCCCCAACGACACGTTCGTCTTCCACGCCTGGGCGCACGGGCAGGTCCCGGGCGCGCCCGAGCTCGACGTGACGTTCGCCGACATCGACATCACCAACGGCATGGCGGAGCGCGGCGAGTTCGACATCCTGAAGGTGTCGTACGCGGTCCTGCCGTACGTCCTCGACGAGTACGCGCTGCTGCCCTGCGGCGGAGCGCTCGGCCGGGGCTGCGGCCCGCTCGTCCTCACCCGGGAGCCCGGCGCGGACCTGGCGGGGAAGACGGTGGCGGTGCCGAGCGAGCGGTCGACGGCGTATCTGCTGTTCCGGCTGTGGGCCGCGGACACGCTGCGCGGTGGGGCGCCGGAGATCGTGGTGCTGCCGTTCCACGAGATCATGCCGGCCGTGCGGGACGGGAAGGTCGACGCGGGCCTGGTCATCCACGAGGCCCGGTTCACGTACCAGGAGTACGGCCTGCACTGCCTCGCCGACATGGGCGAGCACTGGGAGCACACCACGGGCCTGCCGATCCCGCTCGGCGCGATCATCGCGAAGCGCTCGCTGGGCGCGGACACCCTGAACTCCCTTGCGGACGCGGCCCGTTCGTCGGTCCGGATGGCCTGGGACGACCCGCAGGCCTCGCGGGCGTACGTCCTGGAGCACGCGCAGGAGATGGACCCGGCGGTCGCGGACCAGCACATCGGCCTGTACGTCAACGAGTTCACCGCCGACCTCGGCGAGAACGGCTACGCGGCCGTGCGCGGACTGCTCACCCGCGCCGCGGCCGAGGGGCTCGTACCGCCCCTCGGCCGGGATGCGCTGCGGTTTCCGTAGAACGGGCCGCCAGGTTCAGACGTCCAGCTGGTCCGCGACCGCGCGGAGCATGCCCGCGATCTTCGCGCCGTGCGCCTTGTCGGGATAGCGGCCGCGCTCCAGCTGCTGCGAGACGCTCTCCAGGAGCGTCGTCAGGTCCTGCACGATCGACGCCAGCTCGTCGGGCTTGCGGCGCTGCGCCGCGGCGACCGAGGGCGCCGGGTCCAGGAGCGTCACGGACAGCGCCTGGTCGCCGCGCTGGCCCGCGACGACGCCGAACTCGACGCGCTGGCCCGGCTTCAGCGCATCGACTCCGGATGGCAGCACGGACGAGTGAACGAAGACGTCGCCGCCGTCGTCACGGGAGAGAAAGCCGAAGCCCTTCTCGCTGTTGAACCACTTGACCTTGCCGGTAGGCACGTCTGTCCGTCCTCTGTCTGTTCTCGTACGCGCGTCGCACGCGGCCCTGGATAGCAGTCTGGCGGGCCCTTCGACCCGCCGGTACCAAGGCTAATGGTCAGGTGCCGGGTGACAAGACTGGTTTCTCGCTCTCCGTGCGGTGTCCGTCGCGGTCCCCCGGCCCCGTCCCGGCGCCTTCGCGCAGGGAACTACCCTGGCCGTGTGAGTGACACACCTCAGGGCGCGGGCGACCGGCTGGTTCGCATCGGCGCCATCGTCTTCTTCGTGGGCGCCGTGGCCACCCTGGTCACTGTGGCCCCGCTGTTCCTCGGCACCGAGCCGTTCCCGACCGCCGCGTACCTCGTGAGCATGCTGATGGGCGCGGGCTTCGCGATCGCCGCGGCCGGCGTGCTGCGGTCCATCGCGGTGCAGCGCCGCCAGGCCCGCCAGGCGACCCGCTAGGGCGCGTCTCCCGTACGGATCAGGCGCGGTACGACTCCAGCCAGGCCGGGAAGTCCGTGAGGTCGCCGAGCACGACGTCGGCGCCCGCCGCCCGCAGTTCGTCCGGCGCGCACGGGCCGGTCGGCACGGCCACGGAGAGCGCGCCCGCGGTGTGGGCTCCGCGTACGTCCCCGACGTGGTCGCCGACGTACACCGTCGCCCCGTGCTCGCGCAGCGCGTCCGCCTTGGCCTCCGCCCACAGCCAGCCGATCACCGCGTCCGCCTCGATGCCCAGGTGGGCGAGGTGCAGCTTCGCGTTGGGCTCGTGCTTGGCGGTGACGACGATCGCCCGGCCGCCCTGGGCCTGCACTGCGGCGACGGCCTCGCGGGCGCCGGGCATCGCGAGGGTCGGCTCGATCGCGTACGTGGGGTAGATCTCACGGTAGCGGTCGGCCATCTCCGGGATCCGCTCCTCGGGGAACCAGTACGCGAGCTCCTCGTCGAGCGGCGGCCCGAGGCGCGTGACGGCCAGGTCGGCGTCGATGAACGTGCCCGTCTCCGCGGAGAGCGCCCGGTAGGCGGCCCGGATTCCGGGGCGCGAGTCGATCAGGGTCATGTCGAGGTCGAAGCCCACCGTGAGGGGGGCGTCGGGCCGGGGGGACGCGGGGTTCGGTTGCGATGCCATGACGGCCATTGTGCCGACCCCGACCGAAAGCCTGGCCGAAACCCTGCCCCTTACACTTAGCCAAGCCTAAGCAAACGTCACGTCTCGTCGCCTGATCGAACGTCACGTCTCGTCGTCCTCCACACCGTCCTCAAAGGGTCCTATGGCCGCCGCTCCTCCCGCCGCCGCGCGACGCAAGCCGGCGGCCCGACGCATCGCCCTGACCGGCGCGGCCGTCGTGGCCCTCGCGGTCGCCGTCCTGCTGTCCCTCGCGGTCGGCGCCCGCGCCATCGCGCCCACCGCCGTCCTCGACGCGCTGCTGCACGGCGGCCAGAGCGACGCCGCCCAGGTCGTCCGCGAACTGCGGGTGCCGCGCACCGTGATCGGCGTGATGGTCGGCGCGGCCCTCGCCCTCGCCGGGACCGCGCTGCAGGGCATCACCCGCAACCCCATCGCCGACCCCGGCATCCTCGGCATCAGCCAGGGCGCCTCGGCCGCCGTGGTCCTCGCGATCGCGTTCGCCGGGGTGCACGAGCTGAGCGGGTACGTGTGGTTCGCGTTCGTCGGCGCCGGGATCGCCTCGGTCGCCGTGTACGCCATCGCCTCCCGCGGGCGCGGCGGCGCGACGCCGGTGAAGCTGGCGCTCGGCGGCGCCGCGATCAACGCGCTCCTCGTCTCCGTCACGATGGCCGTCCTCACCACGAAGGCCGCGGCGCTCGACGAGTTCCGCTTCTGGCAGGTCGGCGCGATCGCCGGCCGGGACGCCCAAGTGGTCGCGCAGACCTGGCCGTTCCTGCTCGTCGGCGTGGTCCTCGTGGTGTCCGTGGCCCGCGGCCTGGACGCGCTCGCGCTCGGCGAGGACGTGGCGAAGGGCCTCGGCCAGAACGTCGCGGCGGTACGGATCGTCGGCGGGCTCGGCGCGACCGTCCTCACCGGCGTCGGCGTCGCCGCGGCCGGGCCGATCGCGTTCATCGGCCTCGCCGTACCGCACATCGCCCGCGCGGTCGTCGGCAGCGACCACCGCTGGGTGCTGCCGATGGCGGCGCTGCTCGGCCCGGTCATGCTGCTCGTCTCGGACACGGTCGGCCGTGTCGTCTTCCCGCCGAGCGAGGTCCCGGCGGGCGTGATGACGGCCCTGATCGGGGTGCCGTTCCTGGTGACGCTCGTACGACGGAAGGCGGTGGCGGCGTGAGCACGCGTACCGCGGTGGGCGAGGACTCCACGGCTCTGCCCACCCCGAACCGGGAGCGTCGACGTCCAGCCGGATACGCCGTACTGAAGGCGGGGCGGGCCTCGTTCCTCGTCCACCGCCGAGCCGTAGCGGTCGCAGCCACCCTCGCCCTTCTCCTGGCGGCAGCGTCCCTCGCCTACCTCTGCGTCGGCGAAAGCTTCGTACCCCCCGCCGAAGCCCTGAAGGTCGTCCTCGGGCAGCCGTCGGCCGACGAGCTGGTCGTGGGCACGCTGCGGCTGCCGCGCCTCGTCGTCGGCCTGCTCGTCGGCGCCGCGTTCGGGGTGGCGGGCGCGCTGATCCAGACCGTCGCCCGCAACCCGCTCGCGAGCCCCGACATCATCGGCATCAGCCAGGGCGCGAGCGCGCTCACCGTGGGCGCGCTGACCTTCGGCGTCACCTCGTACGCGGTGCTGCCGTACGTGTCGATCGCGGGCGGGCTCGCGGCCGCGGCGCTCGTGTACGTCTTCGCGTGGCGGGGCGGGCTGCAGGCCACCCGGTTCGTGCTCATCGGCATCGGCTTCGCGATCGCGCTGCGGTCCGTGACCACGCTGTTCATGACGAAGGGCGACTACCTCGTCGCGCAGCAGGCGCAGATCTGGATGACCGGCTCCCTCAACGGACGCTCCTGGCCGGAGGCCGAACTCCTCGGCTCCACCCTGCTGATCCTGCTGCCCGCCGTCGCCTGGGCGGCCCGCGCGCAGCGCACCGTCAGCATGGACGACGACACGGCGACCGCGCTCGGCGTGCGGCTCGGGCGGGTGCGGCTCGGGCTCGTGCTGCTCGGCGTCGTCCTCGCGTCCGTGGCGACCGGCACCGCCGGGCCCGTGGACTTCGTGGCGCTGCTGGCCCCGCAGATCGCCCGCCGGATGACGCGGGGCGCGCAGATCCCGCTGGTGTGCAGCGCGTTGACCGGCGCCGTGATCGTGGTCCTAGCCGACCTGCTCGCGCGCCGGCTGTTCTCGCCGACCGAACTGCCCGTGGGCGTGCTCACGGCGGCGGTGGGCGCCCCGTATCTGATCTGGCTGATCGTCCGTAGCCGTACCGTCGGAGGGAAGGCGTAGTCGTGACCCGGCTCCAAGCGCGCGAGTTGACGCTGGCCTACGAGGACCGCACCGTCGTCGACGGCCTCGACCTGGACATACCCGACGGGCAGGTGACGGTGATCGTCGGGCCGAACGCCTGCGGCAAGTCGACGACGCTGCGCGCGCTCGGGCGGCTCCTCAAGCCGCGGGCGGGCTCGGTGCTGCTCGACGGGACGGCCCTCGCGAAGCTGCCGACGAAGCAGATCGCCCAGCAGATCGGGCTGCTGCCGCAGTCGCCGGTCGCGCCCGAGGCGATCACGGTCGCCGACCTGGTGGCGCGCGGCCGGCAGCCGCACCAGCACTGGTGGCAGCAGTGGTCCGAGGAGGACGAGCGGGCCGTCACGGAGGCGATGGCCCGTACGGACGTCGCGGAGCTCGCGGAGCGGTCCGTGGACGAGCTGTCGGGCGGTCAGCGGCAGCGGGTGTGGATCGCGATGGCCCTCGCGCAGGAGACGTCGCTGCTGCTGCTCGACGAGCCGACGACGTTCCTGGACATCTCCCACCAGGTGGAAGTCCTCGATCTCGTACGGCAGTTGAACCACGACAAGGGCCGGACGGTGGTCGTCGTCCTGCACGACCTCAACCAGGCGGCGCGGTACGCGGACCATCTCGTCGCGATGCGCGCGGGCGAAGTGGTGGCCTCCGGGCCGCCCGCCGAGGTCGTGACGGCCGATCTCGTACGGGACGTGTTCGGGCTGGACTGCGTGGTCGTCCCGGACCCGGTGACGGGGTCGCCGCTGGTGGTCCCGGGCGCGCCGTGGGCCGCTTGATCTCTCCCCTACCCGCCCCTGAGAAGGGGCGCGGGGAACTGCGCGAGCAACCACGACGACGGGTCGGCCGAACGAACAGCGCCGCAGGCTTTCGGGAAGGGGCGGGGTGGGGTGACCAGCCCGCCGCAGGCGCCCGTCCACCCGCACCCGTGAACACCACCGCCACCCACCGAAAGGGCACCCCATGAGAACCCGCACCCTGCTCCTCACCGCCACCGCCGCCACCACCGCCCTCGCCCTCACCGCCTGCGGCGCGGGGGACGCGGGGGACTCCACGGAGGCCGCGAAGGGCAGCACGCACACCGTCAAGACCGCCATGGGCGACGTGAAGGTCCCGGACGCCCCGAAGCGCGTCGTCGTGCTCGACACCGCCGAACTCGACTCGGCGATCACGCTCGGCGTGAAGCCGGTCGGCGCCACCCACGCCGACGTGCAGTCGGGCTTCCTCGACTACCTGCCGAAGGACGAGGTCAAGGGCATCGAGGACGTCGGCGCGATGATGACGCCGAACGTCGAGGCCATCGCCGGCCTGAAGCCCGACCTGATCCTCACCAGCAAGATCCGGCACGAGAAGCTGTACCCGCAGCTCAGCAAGATCGCCCCGACCGTCATGACGGAGAACACCGGCTACCCCTGGAAGGAGAACTTCCAGGTGCACGCGGACGCGCTCGGCAAGAAGGCGGAGGCGAAGCAGGTCGTCGAGGAGTACGAGACCCACGCCGCCGACGTCACCGAGGCCCTCGGCGGCGACGCGAAGGCCGCGGCCACGAAGGTCAACGTCGTCCGCTTCGTCGAGGGCGCCGACATCCGTATCTACGGCAGGAAGAACTACATCGCGACGATCCTGAAGGACGTCGGTCTGGGCCGCCCCGCCGTCGCGGACAAGGCCGTGGACGGCTTCTCGTACGACGTGAGCCCGGAGAAGATCGACGCCGCCGACGCCGACGTCATCTTCCACTCCACGTACGGCGACCCGAAGAAGGCCAAGGAGACCCAGACCACGGGCGGTTCGCTGTGGAAGGGGCTCAAGGCGGTCGAGGACGGCAAGGTGTTCGCCGTCGACGACCAGCTGTGGATCCAGGGCATCGGCTACACCGCCGCGAACAAGATCCTCGACGAGCTGCAGGCCGACCTCACCAAGTAGCCGTAGGCGTACGGCAGTTGCTACTCCGGCCGTTGCCGCTGCGACCTCCACACCAGGAACAGCGCGGAGGCGACGGCCGCGAGGCGCACCACCCACGGCCAGGTCTCCGCGAACGCGTCGGCCGTCGCGCCCTTCGGCACGGCCTCGCCCCACCGCCCGTCGAACCGCCCCCACAGCCACACCACTCCGGCCGCCGCGGCCAGGCCGGGGATGCCGAGCGACGCGAACTTCGCCTCGCGCTGGGTGAGCCGGCGCGAGGTGTACGCGATCGCCCAACCGACGCCCAGCGCGACCCAGTTGCCGATCGCCGCCCCCACGACGAGTGCCGCGGCGGCGAGCAGGAGCAGCGGGTTGCTGAAGCTGGGCGCTCCCCGCGCGGCGCTCGCCCGACGCAGGAACGGCAGCTTCCGCCCGCCGCCGTCGGGCTCCTCCTCGCCCTCCGCCGCTGCGTCACCGGTTTCCGCGTCCGCCTTCCTCAGCGACGGCTTCCGGTCCGCGTCGGACGCGCCGCCCTCGCCGTCCTCGTCCTCGTCGCCCCCATCGTCCTCGTTCTGCGGGCGGGGCGGGCGCAGTATCTCCGGGATCTCCACGCCGCCCACGAAGCCCGGAACGGAGTCGGTGAAACCCTGCGGACCGTCGTCGATGCGCCACCAGTCGGGCGTTGACCCGCTCGGGCCCATCTCGTCCTCGCCCGCGAGGTGTGGCGGCGTACTCCGCACCGGCGGCGGCTCGACGGCCGCCTCGGGCTCCTTCGCTTCCTTCGTCAACCGCGGCCGCGGCACGAACCGCCGCCGGTGCCCCGTGCGGCCCTCCCCGTCCGGCGCCTCGTCGGCCCGCTGCTCGGGCACGGAAAGGAACGACCACAGGCGGGACTTGGGCGACGCGGGGGCGGCGGGTCCGGAGGCGGCGGGTTCGGGGGCGGGTCCGGAGGCGGCGGGTTCGGGGGCGCGCGGCTCAGGCGCGGGCGCGGGCTCGGGCTTCGGTTCGTGCGCGGGCTCGGGCTTCTCCTCGTACGACGGCTCCGGCCGCGCCGCCGGTGGCGCGGGGGCGTCGCCGGCCGCCCGGTCCACGACCTCCTCCGGCGTGCCGAGGCGGTCCAGGATGCGGCGGACGCCGGACGGGCTGTCGCCGGGGGTCTTGCCGCCGGACACCGTGGCGCGGCGGCGGTCGATCTCGGAGCGGAGGTCGGCGACCAGGCGCATCCGGGTCTTCGACGGGAGCTGCCGCTGCTGGGCGAGGTCGCCGACCCGGCTCAGGTAGTCGAAGACGAGCTGATCGCTCTCGATCGCCACGAGTTCCCCCTGCGTACTGGGCTGAGTCCCTTCCGGTAAGTCCCTTCCGGGGCGCGCGCGTTGTGCTGTCGGGCCACCCGACCGTATCGCGCGAGGGACCGCCGTGTCGGTCCCACCTACTACCGTGTGAAGGATGACGACCGAGAGCACGGCAGGCGCGGCGGCTCCCCGCACGCTCGCCGAAGAGCTGAGGCAGCGCGACGACGCGTCGCTCGCCACCCTCCTGCGAGCCCGCCCCGACCTGCTGTCCCCCGTGCCGAACGACCTGACGCAGCTGGCCACGCGGGCCGGCACGAGAGCGTCGGTGGTGCGCGCGCTCGGCCGGCTCGACACGTTCGCGCTGCAGACCGCCGAGGCCCTGGCGGTGGCCCCGGAGCCCGCGTCGTACGAGACGCTGCGCGCGCTGCTCACCGGGGACGACGGGGACGCGGAGGTGGACGCCGCGCTGCCCGGCGCGCTCGGCACGCTGCGCGACCAGGCGCTGGTGTGGGGCGGGGACGAGCGGCTGCGTCTGGTGCGCACGGCCCGCGAGTTGCTCGCGCCCTCGCCGCAGCACCCGTCGCCGACGGGGCTCGGGCCGACGGTCGCCGAGGCCACGTCCGGGATGTCCCCCGGCCGGCTGCAGCAGCTCCTCGAAGCCGCGGGCCTGACGTCGACGCACGACCCGGTGTCGGCGGTCTCCGCCCTGACAGACCTCTTCACGGACCGTACGCGGATGTCCGCCCTGCTCGACGAGGCCCCGGTCGACGCCCTGGACGTCCTCGGCCGCCTCACCTGGGGCCCGCCGTACGGGCAGGTCACGGCCGACCCGGCGGCGCATCTGCGGTGGCTGCTCGACCGCGGGCTGCTCGTGCCGACCTCGCCGGGCACGGTCGTACTGCCCCGCGAGGCCGCCCTGCACCTGCGCGGCGGCCGCGCCCACCGCACCACGCAGCCGCTGCCGCCCGAGGTCCCGGCCGCGGCGGAGCACCGGCCGCGGATCGTCGACTCGACGGCGGCCGGGCAGGCCCTGACCGCGGTCGCGACGGTCGAGGAGCTGCTCAAGGAGTGGCACGAGGGCGGGCCCGCGGTGCTGCGCGCGGGCGGCCTGAGCGTGCGCGACCTGAAGCGCACGGCGGTCGCCCTCGACGTCCCGGAGCCGACGGCCGCGTTCTGGGTCGAACTCGCCTACGCGGCGGGCCTGTTGGCGTCGGACGGCGGCTTCGAGGGCGCGACCTTCGACCCGTACGCGGAGGACGCGGCGTCCCGCCGGGCCGACGAGCGGTACGCGGCGACGCCCGCGTACGACGAGTGGCTGGAGCTCACCGCCGCCGAGCGCTGGGCCCGCCTCGCCGTGGCCTGGCTGTCGGCGACACGCACGCCGGGGCTCGTCGGCGGGCGGGACGGCAAGGACCGGGTGCTGTCCGCGCTCGGCCCGCACCTGGACCGCTCGGCCGCGCCCGAGGTGCGGCACCGGGTCCTCGGGCTGCTCGCCGAACTGCCTCAGGGCGCGGCCCCGGACCCGGAGGCGGTCCTGGCCCGGCTGCGCTGGGAACGCCCGCTGCGCACCGGCCCGGCCGCCGACCCGAGCGGCGCCGACCTTCGCGCCCGCCTGGCCCGCTGGACCCTGGAGGAGGCGGAACTCCTCGGCGTGACGGGCCGCGGGGCCCTGTCGGCGACGGGACGGGCGCTGGTGTCGGGAGCGGGGTCCGTACGCACGCAGGGCGCGGATTCCGTACGCGGGGAGAACACGCAAAGCGAGGGCGGGCTGCAATCCACCCTCGCCGAACTCCTCACCCCCCTCCTCCCCGAGCCCCTCGACCACGTGCTGTTGCAGGCCGACCTGACGGCGGTGGCGCCCGGCCCGTTGGAGCGGCCGCTCGCCGAGACCCTCGGGGTGCTCGCGGACGTGGAGTCGAAGGGCGGTGCGACGGTCTACCGCTTCACGCCCGGCTCGGTCCGCCGCGCCCTGGACGCGGGCCGCACGGCCGACGACCTGCACACGTTCCTGGCGACCCACTCCCGTACGCCGGTGCCGCAGCCGTTGTCGTACCTGATCGACGACGTGGCGCGCAGGCACGGCCACCTGCGGATCGGCGCCGCCTCGGCGTACGTCCGCTGCGACGACGACTCGGTGCTCGGCGAGATCCTCGCCGACAAGCGCGCCGCCGCCCTGCGCCTGCGCCGCCTCGCGCCGACGGTCCTGGCCGCGCAGGCCGACCCGGCGGCGCTCCTCGACGGCCTGCGGGCGATGGGCTTCGCCCCGTCCGCGGAAACCCCCGAGGGCGACGTCCTGATCGCCCGCGCCCACGCCCACCGCACCCCGCCGCGCACCCCGCCCGCCCCCGTGCCGGAGGGCCCGCCGGTGCCGGACGGCACCCTGCTCGGCGCCGCGGTCCGCGCGATCCGCGCCGGGGACATGGCGTCGACGGCCCCCAAACGCCAGGCCCCGGCCGCCGCGTCCCGCCCGGCCCCCGGCGAACTCCCCCGCACCACATCGGCGGAGACCCTCGCCACGATGCAGGCCGCGGTCATGACGGGCGAGGCCCTGTGGATCGGCTACGTCAACGCGGAAGGCACAGCCAGCCAACGCGTCATCGCCCCGGTCCGAGTGGAAGGCGGCTTCGTCACGGCCTACGACCACACGGCCGACGAGGTCCGCACGTACCCCTTGCACCGGGTGACGGGGGTGGCGGAGCTGGGGGAGGACTGAGGGCCGGGCACTGAGTCCCACGCCACACCGCGTTCCCCCCGTTTGCGGCACACTGGACGTTTGGCCTCTCGGGTTGCGAGGGGTGTTGATCGGAAAGGGTGCGTGCGTGAACGGTCCCCTCATCGTCCAGTCGGACAAGACCCTCCTGCTCGAGGTCGACCACGAGCTGGCCGACGCCTGTCGTCGGGCCATCGCGCCGTTCGCGGAGCTGGAGCGGGCGCCCGAGCACATCCACACGTACCGGCTGACCCCGCTCGGGCTGTGGAACGCGCGGGCGGCCGGGCACGATGCCGAGCAGGTCGTGGACGCGCTGGTCGAGTTCAGCCGGTACCCGGTGCCGCACGCGCTGCTCGTCGACATCGCCGAGACCATGGACCGGTACGGCCGCCTCACCCTCACCAAGCACCCCGCGCACGGTCTGGTGCTGACCACCACCGACCGGCCCGTGCTCGAAGAGGTCCTCAAGTCGAAGCGGATCACGCCGCTCGTCGGCGCCCGGATCGACCCGGACAGTGTGGCCGTGCACCCGTCGGAGCGCGGGCAGATCAAGCAGACGCTGCTGAAGCTCGGCTGGCCGGCCGAGGACCTCGCCGGGTACGTGGACGGTGAGGCGCACGCCATCGATCTCGACGAGAACGGCTGGGCGCTGCGCCCCTACCAGCAGCAGGCCGTGGAGAACTTCTGGCACGGCGGCAGCGGTGTCGTCGTACTGCCCTGCGGCGCCGGTAAGACCCTGGTCGGCGCGGGCGCGATGGCGCAGGCCAAGGCGACCACGCTGATCCTCGTCACCAACACCGTGTCCGCGCGGCAGTGGAAGCACGAGCTGGTCAAGCGGACCTCGCTGACCGAGGACGAGATCGGCGAGTACAGCGGTACGAAGAAGGAGATCCGGCCCGTCACCATCGCCACCTACCAGGTGCTGACGACGAAGCGGAAGGGGATCTACCCCCACCTTGAGCTCTTCGACTCCCGCGACTGGGGCCTGATCGTCTACGACGAGGTGCATCTGCTGCCCGCGCCCGTCTTCAAGTTCACCGCCGATCTGCAGGCGCGGCGGCGGCTCGGGCTGACCGCGACGCTCGTACGCGAGGACGGGCGCGAGTCCGACGTGTTCTCGCTGATCGGGCCGAAGCGGTTCGACGCGCCGTGGAAGGAGATCGAGGCGCAGGGGTACATCGCCCCGGCGGACTGTGTCGAGGTGCGGGTCAATCTCACGGAGTCGGAGCGGCTCGCGTACGCCACCGCCGAGACCGAGGAGAAGTACCGCTTCTGCGCCACCACGGCCACGAAGCGGAAGGTCACCGAGGCGCTCGTACGCAAGCACAAGGGCGAGCAGACCCTCGTCATCGGGCAGTACATCGACCAGCTCGACGAGCTCGGCGCGCACCTGGACGCCCCCGTCATCAAGGGCGAGACGTCCAACGCGGTGCGGGAGAAGCTGTTCGACCAGTTCCGCGAGGGCGAGATCTCCGTGCTCGTCGTGTCCAAGGTCGCTAACTTCTCCATCGACCTGCCCGAGGCGACGGTCGCGATCCAGGTGTCCGGCACGTTCGGCTCGCGGCAGGAGGAGGCGCAGCGGCTCGGCCGGGTGCTGCGGCCGAAGGCCGACGGCCACGAGGCCCGCTTCTACTCCGTGGTCGCCCGCGACACCATCGACCAGGACTTCGCCGCGCATCGGCAGCGGTTCCTGGCGGAGCAGGGGTATGCGTATCGGATCGCCGACGCGGATGATGTGCTGGCGGGTGAGGGTGCGTAGGCAGGGCTAGGTACGCCGGGTCCGTCCCGTTGACTCGGTGTCCGTCGATCGCCCTTCGGGCTCGTCCTCGAACGCCGGACGGGCCGACCCCGCCCGCTGGGTCGGCAGTGCGACCGTCCCTGTCGTACGTCCCGTCCGTACCGCCACCCACACCAGCAGCGCCAGCCCGAACACCGGATACGGCGAGGCGAGCGGCTGTTGCCACCAGGGGTATTGGAGGTCCAGCTTGCCGTCGTGCGGCAGGAGCCAGTGGGTGCGGGCCGTGAAGAGGAGGGCGACGAACGCGGCTGTCCAGACGCGGCGTTCGGCGAGCAGCAGCGCGCCGAGGGGCACGCACCAGACCCAGTGGTGGGACCAGCTGATCGGCGAGATGAGCAGCGCCGTGAACGCGGCGGTCAGCAGGCCCCACTGCGTGTGGCCGCCGCGGTGCGCGCGCCGGGCCACCCACAGGCCGAGCAGCGCGACGAGCACGGCGGGCGCCGCCCACAGGAGGCCCGGTTCCTCGTTGCGCAGGACGCGGGCGACGAACCCCTGCAGTGACTGGTTGTCGACGATCCACGCCTTGCCGACGCGGGCGGTCTCGAACATCCGCCGGGTCCAGAAGTCGACGCTCGCGCCGGGCAGGACGAGCACGCCGAGCAGCACCGTGCCGATGAACGACGCGGTGGCCGTGACGGCCGTACGGATGCGGCCGATCAGCAGCAGGTAGACGACGAAGAAGCCGGGCGTGAGCTTGATGCCGGCGGCGATTCCCAGCGCGAAGCCCTTGCCGACGGCGCCCTCGGGCCGGCCGAGGTCCCACAGGACGAGGCAGGCGAGGGCGAGGTTGATCTGCCCGAACAGCAGGGTCTGGAAGACGGGTTCGAGCCAGATGCCGAGCGCGGTCGCGGCGAGCGGCAGCCAGGGGCGGGAGCGCATCCCGGCGAAGCGGAACGACAGGTGGGCGAGGAGCGCGAGGAGCGCGACGTTCCCGACGACGAAGGCGATCTTGAGCAGCGGTATCGGCAGCCAGGTCGTGGGCACGAAGAGGATCGCGGCGAACGGCGGGTACGTCGCGGGGAGGTTCCACTCGGTGACCGTGAAGCCGTAGAGGTCGGTGCCGCCGACGACGGCCGCGCCCTCCGCCCGGTACACGAGCGTGTCGGCCATGGGGATGCGCAGGGTCACGCAGAGAGCGGTGAGGGCCGCGAGGGAGACCAGGAGCAGCACGCCGGAGGCGATGACGCGGGGTGAGCGCGGGGTCACAGTCCGGTGGATCACGGGCGTGACCTTACCTGTCAGTTACGGCGGCTTTACGACGGGGCGATCAACGGCACGGTACGGCCGGGTGGCAGGGAGGTTCAAGGGCGTTACCGGACATACGAGTTGGGGGTACCCGACGCGGACGCCGACCGGTCGCCGTCCCCGCCGGTGGGGGCCCGTCACCGCCGGTGGGCGCCCGTCACCGCGCTGGGCGCCCGTCACCGCCGGTGGGTGCCCGTCACCGCCGGTGGGTGCCCGTCTCCTCGCCGTACTCGCCGAGTACGGCCACGCTGATCGCGGCCGTCGCGAAGACCTTGGCGGCGCGCAGGGCGTCGCCGAGGCGGTGGCTGTGCCGCGCGCCCGTCGCGGCGGTGGCGCCGCTGCCCGGGCCGGGGCGGCCGGGTGCTGGGGTGAAGGTTGCGCTGCTCATGCCTCCAGTGTCGGACCCGGCACATAAGGACGGCGAAAACCGTTCGCCCCTCCCTTGCCGCCTGACCTAAACTCGCGCTTTCCCCGCCTCCCTCCCGGAGAGCCGCCGCCCGCTCGGAAACCGGCCGGCGCCCCCACACCCGTACCTGCGTACTTGCGTACCTTCCGCCGGAGGCTGCCCCCGTGACCGCCGTGTCCTCTGCGTCGACGCCCGCGTCCGACGACCCGCTCGCGCGTGAGCGTGCCCATCTGACCGCCTCGCGTGCCGCGCTGCGCGCGATGCGGGCCGACGTCGAGGCCCTCGACATCGCCGACGTGACCGCGAACTGGGTCAACAAGGCCGTCCTGCAGGGCCAGATCGACGACCGGATCAAGGCGCTCGCCGACCTCGCGCACACCCCGCTGTTCTTCGGCCGGCTCGACTTCCTGCACGAGGTCGGCGCGGACGAGGCGGAAGGCGGCGAGGGGTCGAGCTTCTACATCGGGCGGCGGCACGTGCACGACGCCGACGGGGACCCGATGGTGATCGACTGGCGTGCGCCGGTCTCGCAGCCGTTCTACCGGGCGTCGAAGAAGGACCCGATGGACGTGGCGCTGCGCCGCCGCTTCGGGTACACGGGCGGCGAGCTGACCGCGTACGAGGACGAGCATCTCTCCGATCCGGCCGAGGCGGCGCAGGTCAGCGCGTTGCTGCAGCAGGAGATCGAGCGGCCGCGCGTCGGCCCGATGCGGGACATCGTCGCGACGATCCAGCCGGAGCAGGACGAGATCGTCCGCAGCGGCCTCGGCGGCACGGTGTGCGTGCAGGGCGGGCCCGGCACCGGCAAGACGGCGGTGGGCCTGCACCGGGTGGCGTATCTGCTGTACGCGCACCGGGAGCGGCTGGCCCGTACGGGCACGCTGGTGATCGGCCCGAACTCCTCGTTCCTGCACTACATCGAGCAAGTGCTGCCCGCGCTCGGCGAGTTGGAGGTCAAGCAGGCCACGGTCGCCGATCTCGTCGCGCACGTGGAGGTGCGCGGGTCCGACGATCCGGCGGCGGCGCTCGTGAAGGGCGACGCGCGGATGGCGGAGGTGCTGCGGCGGGCGGTCCGCTCGCACGTGAGCATGCCGACGGAGCCGCTGATGGTGGTGCGCGGCTCGCGCCGCTGGCGGATTCCGGCGTACGAACTGGAGGAGATCGTCCGGGAGTTGCTGGACCGGGACATCCGCTACGGCGCCGCTCGGGACGCGCTGCCGCAGCGCATCGCGCACGCCGTGCTCGTACGGATGGAGCAGGCGGGCGAGGCGCCGGACGACCGGGTGCAGGACGCGGTGGCGCGGAACGCGGCGGTGAAGGCGGCCGTGAAGGCGGTCTGGCCGGCGGTGGACCCGGCGAAGCTGGTGCTGCGGCTGCTCTCCGACGCGGAGTTCCTGGCCGAGCACGCGGCGGGGGTCCTCGACGAGGAGGAGCAGAAGGCGATCCTGTGGGCGAAGCCGGCGCGGTCGGTGCGGTCCGCGAAGTGGTCGGCGGCGGACGCGGTGCTGATCGACGAGGCGCACGACCTGGTGGCGCGCACGCACTCGCTCGGGCATGTGGTGCTCGACGAGGCGCAGGACCTGTCACCGATGCAGTACCGGGCGGTGGGCCGCCGCTGCACGACGGGCTCGGCGACCGTCCTCGGCGACCTCGCGCAGGGCACCACGCCCTGGGCGACGCGGAGTTGGGCCGAGGCGCTCGCGCACCTGGGCAAGTCGGACGCGGTGGTGGAGGAGCTGACGGCGGGCTTCCGCGTGCCGCGCGAGGTCATCGCGTACGCCTCGCGGCTGCTGCCGCACATCGCGCCGGGGCTCACGGCGGTCGAGTCGGTACGGGAGGCTCCGGGGTCGCTGGAGGTGCGGCGGGTGCCGGACGGGCAGGACGGGCAGGACGGGCAGGACGCGGCGGTCGTCCGGGCCTGCGTGGAGTCGCTCGCGCACGAGGGGTCGATCGGGCTCATCGCGGCGGATGCGCGGGTGCCGGTCCTTGCGGAGGCGCTGGGCGCGGCGGGGGTGCCGTACCTCGAACCCGGCACGGAGACCACCCCGGACGTCCGCCTCACCCTGGTCCCGGCGTCGCTCGCCAAGGGTCTGGAGTACGACTACGTGGTGCTGGACGAGCCCGCCGCGGTGGTCGACGGCGAGCCCGACGAACGCACGGGCCTGCGGCGTTTGTACGTGGCGCTGACGCGCGCGGTGTCGGGGCTTGTCGTCGTCCACGGCGCAGCCCTGCCCTCACAGCTGCACCCCTAGAGGGCTCCGCCCCCTGGACCCCCGCTCCTCAAACGCCGGAGGGGCTCCCGGGGTTCGTCGTCGGCTCTCCGCCGGTGGGTGGGCACAGCAGGGCGGGTGGGGCCCGCCCATCCACAGCGGGGGGGACGTGCCCCGATAGGGGCGCGGGGAACTGCGCGACCAGCCGCGACGGCAGGAAAGCCGGGCAGCAAGCCGAAGGGGGCAGGGCGTGCCCCGATAGGGGCGCGGGGAACTGCGCGACCAGCCACGACGAAAGCCGCAGACGAAGGACGACCGGGGCCCCCCGGGGGGGCGGGCCGGGGGCTACCCGTCCAGTACCCCCCGCCACAACGCCACCGCCTCCGGCGAGACGGGCGCCGCCCACCCCTCCGGCCGCGCCGCACCCCCGATGTGGAACGCATCGATCCCGGCCGCACGGAGCTGCGGAACGTGGTCGAGGGTGAGGCCGCCGCCGACCAGGATCTGCTGGCGGTACCCGGGCTCACCCGCCCGCAGCGCCTCCGCGAGCAGCACGGGCAGCCCGTCCCCGACGCCCGCCGCCGACCCCGCGGTCAGATACGTGTCGAGCCCGGGCAGGTCCGCGAGTTGCTTGCGGAGCGCGTCCCGGTCCGCGGCGCGGTCGATGGCCCGGTGGAACGTCCACCGCGCCCCGTCGAGCGCGGCCACGACCTCCTCGACCGCCGGGAGGTCCGCCGCCCCCGTCTCGTCGAGGAACCCGAGCACGAACTCGTCGGCGCCTTCGGCCCGCAGGGCGCGCGCGTCCCGTACGAGCGCGGCGACCGCCGCCGCGTCCCCGGCGGCGAAGCCGTCCGAGGCCCGCAGCATGACGCGCAGCGAGATGTCGACGGCGGCGCGGATCTCGGCGAAGGTCGCGAGGTCGGGCGTGAGGCCGTCCGCCGCCATGTCCGTGACCAGTTCCAGGCGGTCCGCACCACCGGCCTGGGCGGCGACCGCGTCCCGGGCGTCGAGCGCGATCACCTCCAGGACTGCACGCTTGCTCATGGGCCCTCTTCCTACGCAGCCGACCGATACAGGTCTAGTCCAATCTCCGGTTTCCAGACTAATGGCTGTGCCCGGAGTCCGCCCCACCGTCGCGCTCCTGGACACCCTCACCCGCGGAGCCGTCGGTCCGCACCGTGAAGTCCGCCGTCCGCACCTTCCCGTCGTGCTTGAAGTCGAGGAACAGCCGGTACGTGCCGCCGCTCGGCACCTCGGCCGTGAACGGGACGACCGGGCCGGGCCCGCTCTTCCCGGGGTGGACGTGCAGATACGCGAGGTCGCCGGAGCGCAGCGCGACCAGGTGGCCGTACGCCCCGAGGTAGGGCTCCAGGTCGGTGACCGGCTTGCCGTCCTTCTCGACGCGGAGCTTCAGCTCGCTCGCCCGGCCGGGGGCGAGGCTGCCGTCGAGCGTCACCTCGTACCCGCCGGGCAGCTCGTCGCGGGCGGCGGGCTCGGCGAGCGGCGCGGGCTCGTAGTCACCGGCGACCGCGAGGTCCGCGCCGAGTGTGAGGCCCTCGCCGCCCTTGGGCTTGAAGTCGGCGAACACCCGGTACCCGCCGGCCTTCGGCAGGTCGACGGGGGTCGACCAGGTGCCGTCGGCGGCCCGCGTCGGGTGCAGGTGCCGGTAGGTGTCGAGCTCCCGCGAGGCGACGATCAGGTGCAGTTCCTTGCCGTGCTCCTTCTCGTACGCGGTGACCTTGCGGCCGTTGCCGTCCTCGACGGTGAAGCTGAGGCGCTCCTTCTCGCCCGCTTCGAGGCGCGGGGTGTTCAGGTCCAGGCTGTACCCGTCCTGGGAGACCTGGAGTCCGCCGGGCGGTTCGGTGCCGGCCCCGTCGCTCGGGGCGGGCTGCTCGTGTCCGCCGCCGTGCCCTTCATCCGGCTCGTGCGACTCCTTCGCCGTCTCCTCCTGCACGACCGGATCCGCGGCTCCGCCCACCGCGTACGCGGTTCCGAAGGTGGCGCCGATCGCTGCGACGAAAACGGTGATCTTCCCTGCGGTGTTCATGGCTCGCTCCCCTGGTCTCCCGTGATCTCCATCTCCGGCGATCTCCCGGTGTCCACACCACCGAGGTTACCCCCCGGGGGTATCAAGTCAAGTCGGGGAAAGGCTTGCGCGGCGAACCCCCCAGGGGTATACATGAACCCGTCGCAAAGATACCCCCCAGGGGTAATAGGGAGGCAGGAGTCATGACCACCACCACACCCGGCACGGCCGCGGACGCGGAGGTCGCAGCGGAGGTCGAACTGGCCATCGGCGGCATGACCTGCGCCTCGTGTGCCGCGCGGATCGAGAAGAAGCTGAACCGCATGCCGGGCGTCGAGGCGACCGTCAACTACGCCACCGAGAAGGCCAAGGTCAGCTTCGCGGGGGACGTCGCGGTCGCCGACCTGATCGCCACCGTCGAGGCCACCGGCTACACGGCGCAGGAACCGGCCCCCGAGCCCGTACGCGGAGAGTCCGCGCCCGACGAGGGCGGGCCGGACGACGAACTCCGGCCGCTGCGGCAGCGGTTGACGGCCGCCGTGCTCCTCGCGGTCCCGGTGATCGCGATGGCGATGGTCCCGGCCCTGCAGTTCGAGTACTGGCAGTGGCTGTCCCTGACGCTGGCCGCGCCCGTCGTCACGTACGCGGCCTGGCCCTTCCACAAGGCGGCCTGGACGAACGCCCGGCACGGCGCGGCCACGATGGACACGCTGATCTCGGTCGGTACGTCGGCGGCGTTCCTGTGGTCGCTGTGGGCGCTGTTCTTCGGTACGGCCGGGACGCCCGGCATGACGCACCCCTTCGAGCTGACCATCGCCCGCAGCGACGGCGCCGGGAACATCTACCTGGAGGCCGCCGCCGGTGTCACCGCGTTCATCCTGGCGGGCCGCTACTTCGAGGCGCGCTCGAAGCGGAAGGCGGGCGCCGCGCTGAAGGCACTGCTCGAACTGGGCGCGAAGGAGGTCACGGTTCTCCGGGACGGCCGTGAAGTCCTCGTTCCGGTCGGCGAGTTGAAGGTCGGCGACCACTTCCTGGTGCGGCCCGGGGAGAAGATCGCCACGGACGGCACGGTCGTCGAGGGCTCCTCGGCCGTGGACGCGTCGATGCTGACCGGCGAGTCCGTGCCCGTGGAGGTCGGCGTCGGCGACTCCGTGACCGGTGCGACGCTGAACGCCGGCGGGCGGCTCGTCGTCGCCGCCACCCGCGTCGGCGCCGACACCCAGCTCGCCCGCATGGCCAAGCTGGTGGAGGACGCGCAGAACGGCAAGGCGGCGGCGCAGCGGCTCGCCGACAAGATTTCCGCCGTGTTCGTGCCGGTCGTCATCGCGCTCGCCGTGGCCACGCTCGGCTTCTGGCTCGGCAACGGCGCCGGTCTGACCGCCGCGTTCACCGCCGCCGTGGCCGTGCTGATCATCGCCTGCCCCTGCGCCCTCGGGCTCGCGACGCCGACCGCGCTCATGGTCGGTACGGGGCGCGGCGCCCAGCTCGGCATCCTCATCAAGGGCCCGGAGGTCCTGGAGTCCACCCGCCGCGTCGACACGATCGTCCTCGACAAGACCGGCACCGTCACCACCGGCCGCATGACCCTCCTCGCCACGCACACCGCCGACGGCGTCTCCGAGGCCGAAGTGCTGCGTCTCGCGGGCGCGTTGGAGCACGCCTCCGAGCACCCGATCGCCCAGGCCGTCGCGGCGGGCGCCGCCGAGCAGGTCGGCGCGCTGCCGGTCCCGGAGGACTTCGCGAACGTCGCGGGCCTCGGCGTCCAGGGCGTCGTCGAGGGGCACGCGGTCCTGGTCGGCCGGGAGAAGCTGCTGGCCGAGTGGGCGATCGAGCTGCCGGCCGACCTTGCCCGGGCCAAGGCGGAGGCGGAAGCGTCGGGCCGTACGGCGATCGCGGTGGCCTGGGACGGACAGGCGCGGGCGGTCCTCGTGGTCGCCGACGCGATCAAGGAGACCAGCCCGGAGGCGATCCGCCGCCTGCGCGGGCTCGGCCTCACCCCGATCCTGCTGACCGGCGACAACCGGGCGGTCGCGGAGTCCGTGGCGGCGGAGGTCGGCATCGCTCCCGAGCACGTCGTCGCGGAGGTCCTCCCGCAGGACAAGGTCGATGTGGTGAAGCGGCTGCAGTCCGAGGGCAAGTCCGTCGCGATGGTCGGCGACGGCGTCAACGACGCGGCCGCCCTCGCCCAGGCCGACCTGGGCCTGGCGATGGGCACGGGCACGGACGCGGCAATCGAGGCGGGCGACCTGACCCTGGTCCGCGGCGACCTGCGGGCGGCGGCGGACGCGATCCGGCTGTCCCGCAAGACCCTCGGCACGATCAAGTCCAACCTGTTCTGGGCGTTCGCCTACAACGTGGCCGCGCTGCCGCTGGCCGCGGCGGGGCTGCTGAACCCGATGATCGCGGGCGCGGCGATGGCGTTCTCGTCGGTCTTCGTCGTCGGCAACAGCTTGCGGCTGCGGGGGTTCAAGGCGGCGGAGTAGGCGCCCCTGGGACCGGCCCCGGGCCCGGCGAGGGCGGACACGAGCAACGGCCCGTGCCCGTCCTTGCCGCATGCCCAACTCCCAGTGGGGCGCGGAAGGTTGGGGTGTCTCATTCACGGCATGGATGCTGCGGAACGTGACTACACTGAAACAGCGAGTCAACCCGCAGGAAGGGGAGAGCGATGAGGCGCACAGCACTCCACTGGTTCAAGTCGAGCTACAGCAGCAGCGAAGGCGGCCAGTGCCTCGAAGTCGCCTACGACTGGCGGAAGTCCAGCTACAGCGCCAGCGAGGGCGACCACTGCGTGGAGATCGCCGCGCACCCCACCGCCGTCCACGTCCGCGACTCCAAGAACCCCGACGGTCCCGTCCTCACCGTGAGCCCCGCGACCTGGACCGCCTTCGCGCGCGAGGCCGGCCGGAACGCCATCTCGTGACCCGACCCGTTGTCACGTACGACGAACTCTGCCAACTCGTCGATGGGTACGAGGAGTTGGCGAAGGCACAGGGCCTGCTGGTGCGGGCGGACATCGCGGAACTAGAGATCACCGTCCGCACGATCGACGCCACACCCCGGCGGGGCCGCATCCTCTCGGAGCTCGCTTTCCAGATACAGACCCAGGACGACAAGGCCGCCCCACTCGTGGGATGCCGCGCGCACCACCCCGACCTGGGCCTCTGCCGTACGGCAGACCTACTCGTCGTCACCGAGGACGCGCTGGACGGACAGTCCGACGACTTCGCGGTGTTCGGCCCGGAGGTTTCCATCGCCATCGAGGTCTCCTCCGCCGACGACGGGCACGCCGCCCCGCCCGTCTACGGCCGCATGGGCGTCCCCGCGTACGCGCACATCGACCCCAGGAACGCCACCATCACCGTCCACGACGGGCCCACCCGTACGTACAAGTTCGGGGACGCAGTCCGGCTCAACGACTGGACAATCGACACGTCCAAGTTCCCCACCTGCTGAGAGGCGGCTCCTCTGAGTCAAGGCGCGCGGCGTGCGCGCGCGAACTCGCACCACACCACCTTCCCCGGCACCCTCGCCCCCACCCCCCACTTGTCGGCCAGGCACGACACCAGCAGCAGCCCGTGCCCGCCCTCGTCGCGCGCCTCGCAGGGGATGTGCGGCTCCCCGTCCCCGCTGTCGTGCAGCTCGACGCGCAGTACGGTCCCGTCGTACGCCAGCCGCACCAGGAACCCCCGCCCCGGCGGGACGCCGTGCAGCAGGGCGTTGGTGGCCAGCTCGCTCACGCATAGCAGTACGTCGTCGCCGCCGGGGGCCAGGCCCCAGTCCCCGAGGGCCTCCCGCGCGAACCGCCTGGCTGCGGGCACGGAGCGGCGCTGCCGGTGCAGGAACTTCTCACGAAATACGGGCAGTTGGAGTGTCTCGTTCACCCCGCGAGCGTCGCGGAGCGTGACTACGCTTCGGCAGTGCGTCGACCCCGACAGATTTCTTGTCGGGGTCCGTTCGAGGTCGAGGGCCACCGGGGGTGGGGACGTGGGCATCATGAGCCCTGGCAAGCGTCAGAAGAAGAACCCGTCGGCGATGCGGATGGTGGGTGAGCGGCTCTCCCTGTTCCGTAGAGCGGCGGGCATGACCCAACGGGTGCTGGCGAGTCGACTGGTCGTGGCGGAGGCGACGATCGCGGCGATCGAACAGGGGCGACGACCCCTGTTGCCGGACATGGCCGAGGCTCTGGATCAACTTCTGGCCACCAAAGGAGCGTTGTCAGTCGCGGTGGCCAACATGCCGGAGATCGACGAGTTCCCGCTGTGGGCCGAGTCGTACATCAAGCACGAGCGTGAGGCGATCGCGCTGTCGCTGTACGCAAACCAGGTACTGCCCGGCCTGTTGCAGACCTGGGATTACGCGGAAGCGGTGTTCCGCGAACGGGTCCCCTCGTACGACGAGGACGAGATCAGCGCCAAGACCGCGGCTCGGGTGGAGCGTCAGTCGATCCTGCAGCGGAAGAATCCGCCGACCGTCAGTTTCGTCATCTGGGAACCGGTACTCGGCCTCAAGATGGGGGACCGGCCCACGCAGGTCGCGCAGCTGCAGCACCTGCGGGAGTGCGCCCAACTACCTTGCGTATCCCTGCAGATCCTGCCACTGGACAGCAGGCACCATGCCGCGCTCGACGGCCCCTTCGTACTGTTGGAGACGCCCGAGCACCAGCACCTCGCGTACACGGAAACCCAGCGCGGGAGCCAATGGGTTGCCGACCGAGACGAGGTGTCCATCCTTCAACGCAAATATGCGATGCTGCGAGCCCAGGCCCTCACCCCAGACCACTCCTTGGGCCTGCTGGATGGCCTGCTAGGAGAGCGATGAGCACCGCATTGCACTGGTTCAAGTCGAGCTACAGCGGCAGCGAGGGCGGCGAATGCCTCGAAGTCGCCTACGACTGGCGGAAGTCCAGCTACAGCGCCAGCGAGGGCGACCACTGCGTGGAGATCGCCGCGCACCCCACCGCCGTCCACGTCCGCGACTCCAAGAACCCCGACGGGCCCGTCCTCACCGTGAGCCCCGCGACCTGGGCCGCCTTCGCGCGCGCGGCTAGGGCCTGTCCGGCGGATCTTGTATGACGGTGCCCATCGGACTCATCAGTCCGATGGGTAAGAGCGTGGTTCGGGCCGTATAGGGGGCGGGTAACGATTGATCGCTATCGATCACCCCACAGGAGGTACGGATATGGCGGAGAAGCAGCCCGCGCCTGAGATCCCCGGCTTGACGATCGTCGAAGCCTCGCAGGTGGCGGAGGAGGACAAGGCTTCGCTCACTGTCGACTGGCAGGACGACGAACTGGTTCTCAAAGCCCGTGACGGTGATGCTGTCCCCTCACGGATTCGCCTCACCGATGCCGACGGCAACACGGTGGCCACCTATGTACTGGCTCCTGCCGGTCGCGCGGCCGCGGCCCCGTACGCGGAGGTCACGGATCCCGATGGTGGCGAAGACTGGCAGATCAAGCACTCGCCGTTCTACAAGCTCAGGTGACACAGGGCTGGCGTAGTAGGTGCGTCAGCGGAGCCAAAGTTTGATCGCTGCGAGGGTGACAGTGCCGTGGAAGACGTAGGCGCGCTTGTCGAACCTCGTGGCCACGGCACGGAAGTTCTTCAGTGCGTTGATCGTCCGCTCGACCTCGTTCCTGCGTTTGTAGATCGTCTTGTCGAAGCCGGTGGGCCGGCCGCCTCTGCTGCCACGGCGCTTCCGGTTGGCCCGCTGATCCTTCGGCTCGGGGATGGTGTGCTTGATCTGCCGTCTGCGCAGGTAGCGTCGGTTTCGGCGGGAAGAATACGCCTTGTCACCCCCGAGGTGATCGGGGCGAGTGCGGGGACGTCCGCCGTCCTGACGGGCGACCCGGACACGCTCCATGACCGGGATGAGCTGCGGGGCATCACCCCACTGCCCCGGTGTGAGCAGAAACGCGAGCGGACGGCGGCCTCCCTCGCCGGCCAGGTGGATTTTGCAGGTCAGTCCGCCCCGGGAGCGTCCGAGTCCCTCGTCGGGGCGGTGCTGCCGGGGCGTGCGTCTTTTCCCGGCACTCGCGGCGGCTTCTTGCGTGCTCTGGCGGCGTGCTGGTGAGCGCGGCATGAGGTCGAGTCCACGCTCACCATCGACCAGTCGATGCGGCCGTCCGCGTCCGCGTCGGCCAGGCCCTAGCCGTGCCGGAACCGCCCCCGGTACTCCGTAGGCGTCGTCCCGAGCCTTCGCCTGAAGGCTCGGATCAGAGTGTCCACCGTGCCGAAGCCGCACGCCGTCGCCACCCGGTCGAGGGTGTCGTCCGTGGACTCCAGGCGCTGGCGGGCCACTTCGACGCGGGCCGACTCCACGTAGGACGCCGGTGTCACGCCGAGTTCCGTCTTGAAGAGGCGGGTCAGCTGGCGTTCGCTGAGGTGCGCCGCCGCCGCGAGATCCGGGACCGTGAGCCGCCCGGCGAGGTTCTGCGTGACGTACGCGCGCAGCTCGTCCATGCGCCGCGTCGTCGAGCCCGGTTCCGTCGGCACGCTGAATTGGCTCTGCCCGCTGGGGCGTTTGAGGTACATCACCAGTTGCCGCGCCACCCGCAGCGCCGTCGCCTCGCCGAAGTCCTCCGCGACCAGCGCGAGCGACAGGTCCAGGCAGGCCGTGATGCCCGCGCCCGTCCACACCCGGCCCTCGCGGATGAAGATCGGGTCCGCGTCGACCCGTACCGCCGGGTGCTCGGCGGCCAGCTGGCGCGCCGTCGACCAGTGCGTGGTGGCCCGCTTGCCGTCCAACAGGCCCGCCGCGGCGAGGAGATGGGCGCCCACGCACACCGAGGCGGTACGACGAGCGACAGCCGCCAGCTTGCCCACCCAGCCGACCGTCCGCGGGTCCGTCACCGCCCGCACCCCGCCCGCCCCGTCCGGCTCGACCGAGCCCGGGACCAGGAGCGTGTCGATGGGGCCGCCCGCCACCTCGTCGTACGTCACGTCCGGGAGGACGCGGACACCGGCCGCCGTGCGCACCGGGTCCAGGGACTCCGCGGCGAGCACGACCCGGCAGCCGGACGCCTCCGGCCGCTCCCGGCGCAGCAGCGCGAAGACCTCCGGCGGGCCCGTCACATCCAGCAGGTCGACGCCCTCGAAGAGCATCACCACGATCAGCCGGTCCACGGTCGCCCCTTTCCACCTCGCACCGATGTCCGGATCTGCAAGTTACATGACATTGCCGCCATCACCGCGCGTCCCTAGCGTGGAACGCATGGCAACCACGAGCACGACCACGAGCACCACCACGACCCTGCGCGAACTCAGCGGACTCGACCAGACCCCCGCCCGGCTCGGCGACGCGACGCTGATCCTCGTCGACTACCAGAACACCTACACCCGCGGCACCCTCGAACTCACCGGCTGGAGCGAGGCGTTGGACGCCGCCGCCGACCTCCTCGCCCGCGCGCGGGCCGCCGGCGCGAAGGTCGTGCACGTGATCCACGACGGCGGCGAGGGCAGCGCGTACGACATCCGCGCCGAGATCGGGCAGATCCACGAGCGGGTCGCGCCGGTCGACGGCGAACCGGTCGTCGTGAAGGGCGCGCCCGACTCCTTCCACGGCACCGACCTCGGCGAGCACGTCGACGCCGCCGGGCACAAGGACGTCGTGGTCGTCGGCTTCATGACCCACATGTGCGTGACGTTCACCGCGCAGGGCGCGTTCCTGCGCGGCAACCGGCCCACCGTCGTCGCCGACGCCTGCGCCACCCGCCCGCTCCGGCACGGCGCCCGCGACACCGACGTCCCGGCCGAGCAGGTCCACCACAGCGCCCTCGGCACGATCGCCGACCTGTACGGGGTCGTCGTGCCGTCGGCGGACCACCTGGGGTGAAGCGCAGCGGAGCCCACCGCCTAGGCTCCCTGGCATGACCGTCGACCTTCAGCAGCGCTGGGCCGCCGCCCTGCTCGCCGTGCGCGGTGCGGGCGGCGGACCCGACCCCGCCCCGTACGCCGCGAACCTCCTGGAGCGGTGGGCCGAACCGCAGCGGAAGTACCACACCCTCGGCCACCTCACCGCGGTCCTCGACCACCTCGACGTCCTCGCCCCGCACGCCGAGGACGCGGACGTCGTCCGGCTCGCCGCCTGGTTCCACGACGCGGTGTACCTGCCGGAGCGGTCCGAGAACGAGGAGCGCTCCGCCCGGCTCGCCGAACGCGCCCTGCCCGAGGCCGGGGTCGGCCCGGAGGCGACCGCCGAGGTGGCCCGGCTCGTCCGCCTCACCGTCGGCCACGACCCCGCCGAAGGCGACCGCAACGGCGAGACCCTCTGCGACGCCGACCTCGCGATCCTCGCCGCCGAGCCCGACGCGTACGCCGCCTACGCCGCGGCCGTGCGCGAGGAGTACGCCTTCGTGCCCGACGAAGCCTTCCGCGACGGGCGCGCGGCCGTGCTGCGCCAACTCCTCGACCTGCCGAGGCTGTTCCGCACCCCGCACGGCGCCGCCGAGTGGGAGGAGCGGGCCCGCCGGAATATCGCTGTCGAGCTGGAGCTGCTCACGGCATGATCGGGACATGGCCTCCCGAACCCCCGGCGCGGACGCCGAGACCTCGCTCGTCACGCTGCACGAGATCGCCCCGCCCGCCGCCGCCGACCTCGCCCTCGGCGGCACCGGCGGCTTCCACTGGATCGACGGCGGGCCCGAGGAGGGCACCCGGATCGGCGCCGGCCTCGTCGCCAAGGCCGACGGGGAGGGCACGTACGTACCGGGCTGGGGCGTGTACGTCATCGCGCGCGCCGGGGACGCGCGGGCCGTCGGCGCGATCGGCTTCCACACGGCGCCCGCCGACGGCCGCGTCGAGATCGGGTACGACATCGTGGCCGCCGCCCGCCGCAACGGATACGCGACCGCCGCCGTCCGCGCCCTCACCGCCCGCGCCCTCGCCGACCCCGGCGTCACGACGGTCCGCGCCCGCACCACCCCCGACAACACGGCCTCCCGACGGGTCCTGGAGAACGCCGGGTTCCGCCTCGTCGGCCGGGACGGGGAGGAGCTGACGTACGAGGTCGGGGAACTCGGGGAGCTCGGAGAGGTCGGGGAACTCGGGGAATAGGAAAGCGTTCGGTCACTGTTCGCAACGGATATGGCCGACCCTGTGACCGATCCCGGTCCCCCCGCCCCCTCCCGTACCGATAAGCGCTCCAAGACCCGGATGCCGATCGCCGTGCACACGCTCGGCCTCGCCGTCTTCGCGCTCGGCACCAGCGAGTTCATGCTGTCCGGGCTGCTCCCCGAGATCGCCCGGGACATGGACGTGTCCATTCCCAGCGCCGGCCTGCTGATATCGGCCTTCGCGATCGGCATGGTCGTCGGCGCCCCGGTGCTCGCCGCCGCCACCCTGCGGCTGCCCCGGCGCACCACCCTGATCTCCCTCATCACCGTGTTCGGCCTCGGCCAGATCGCCGGCGCCCTCGCCCCCTCGTACGAGATCCTCTTCGCCTCCCGGGTCGTGAGCGCCCTCGCCTGCGCCGGGTTCTGGGCGGTCGGCGCGGGCGTCGCCATCGCCATGGTCGACAAGGGCGCGCGGGCCCGCGCCATGGCCGTGATGATCGGCGGCCTGTCCATCGCCAACGTCCTCGGCGTGCCCGCGGGCGCGTTCCTCGGCGAGCACTTCGGCTGGCGGTCGGCGTTCTGGGCGGTCGGCGCGGCCTCCGCCATCGCCCTCGTCGGCGTGGCCACGCTCATCCCGCGCATCCCCGTGCCCGCCGAGAAGCCCCGGCTCCGCAGCGAACTGGTCATCTACCGGGACCCGCAGGTGTGGGTGCAGATCGCGCTCATCACACTCGCGGGCGGCGGCGTCTTCTGCGCGTTCAGCTATCTCGCGCCACTCCTCACCGACGTGTCCGGGCTCGCCTCCGGCTGGGTCCCGACGGTCCTCGCGCTGTTCGGCATCGGCGCGCTCGTGGGCACGACGGTCGGCGGGCGGATCGCCGACGCGCACCTCTTCGGCGTCCTGTTCAGCGGCATCGTCGCGTCGACGGTGTTCCTGGTCGTGCTCGGCGCGTTCGCGTCCGTCGCCGCGGTGTCCATCGCGGTGGCGTTCCTCATCGGCGTCTCCGCGTTCTACACGGCGCCCGCGCTCAACGCCCGCATGTTCAACGTCGCGGGCGCCGCCCCGACCCTCGCCGGGGCCACCGCCACCGCCGCGTTCAACCTGGGCAACACGACCGGCCCGTGGCTCGGCGGCCTGGTCATCGACGCGGGCCTCGGCTTCACCTCCCCCGCCTGGGCGGGCGCGGGCATGACCCTCCTCGGCCTCGCGGCGGTGATCCTGGCCCTGCGCATGCAGAAGGGGCGTTCCGTACGCGTAGCCACCGGCGGCCCCACCCCCACCGCCCGCGCGGGCGAGCCCGCGACGCCCACGGCGACGGCCCCGCCCGCGTAAACAGCCCGAGGCTCTCGTGCAGCCCGGTTCGGGGCAGCCCGGTTCGGGGCAGCCCGGTTCGGGGCCGTCCACCGGGTCGTCCAGGAGGCCCTGGCCTACCTGCACCAGCACTCGGACGACGCCCCGCCCGGGTCCGGGTCCGGGTCAGGGCTCGGGCTCGGGCTCGGGGCGAGCGCACACCCCGGCCGCACCCCCGTACCGCCGCGCGGCGGCCACGGCCTGCTGGGATCGCGGCTGAGAACCCGGCGCACTTGAGAACTCGGCGCCGCTGACGGACAGCCCCGGCAACGCCCGTCGCCCCAGCTGGGCTCGGCCCGGGCCAGGCGACGGCACCCTGACCACGCCTGGCCGGGGCCAAGGGGTCCGAGTCCGGCCCCCGCTGGAGGGCCACGCCCCGCACAGAAACCCAGTCCCCGCCACCAGTCATGAGACCACAACTCGCCCCAGCGGGCGCCTGCGTCTCGCCCCGGCAGAAACCACCCCCCGCCCCAGCAGGGACCGACCTCATCCGGCCAACAGGCCCCCGCCCCCGCCCCAGCAGGGACCACCCCCTCACCGACGCAGGGGAACTACGACTGCGGCTACGACTCCCCCCGGCCAGGGGACCGCTTCCGTCGCCTGAGTCCCGCCCGGGTGAGCAGCCGCACGATCTCGCGGCTCGACACCTCCACCGCCCCCGCCCGGACCGCGTCCGCGTACCGGTGGGAGGGGACGTCGTAGTGGTCGCGCTCGAAGGCGCGGCGGGGGCAGCCGACCTGTTCGGCGAAGGCGTGCAGCTCGTCGTACGACACGTCGCTGACCATGTGCGACCAGAGGCGGCCGTGGCCGGGCCAGGTCGGCGGGTCGATGTAGACCGTCATCGGGCCCGCACCGCCCGAGCGCTCACCGGGACACCGAGCCCAGCGACCCCACCGCCGCGACCACGATGCCCGCCTTGCCGCAGACCCAGTGCGGGTCGGCGCCCAACTCCGGCTCCACGTCGAGCGCGTGCGGATCGCCGGAGCCGCAGGCGGGGCACAGCGGCCAGCGGCCGTACTTCTCCAGGAGCCGGTCCTGGACGTCCTGCGCCACCAGACCGGCGACGAACTCCGCGCCCTGAGGCCACTGCTCGACCCACCAGCGGCGGTGGGTCACGGCGTCCTCGACGAGCGAGACGACGTCGGCCTCGGCCACGTCGCCCGCCACGAGGTCGGCGAGGACGAGCGCTCGGGCCGCGTGCAGCGCCTGCTCCAGGTGACTGGTGGGGTCCGGGGCGTTCATGCGTCCATTGTGCGCCCCACCCCCGGGGTGCCCGAAAGTCCCTCCCCCTCTCGCACCGTGAGGCCGTATGCACCACCCGTACTCGGCGCCGATGGACCCTTGACCCCCGACCGGACGGAAAATATCTTTCAAGCGTGAGCAATGACCTGAAGGAAATTTTCACCGGCGGCAACGGCGGCGCCCCGCCCGCACCCGCGGCCCTCGCCGCGAAGGTGCGCACGCTCGCGCCGTCCATGACCCGCTCCATGCAGCGCGTCGCCGAGGCAGTCGCCGGCGACCCGGCCGGCTGCGCGGCCCTCACGGTCACCGGGCTCGCCGAGCTCACCGGCACCAGCGAGGCCACCGTCGTCCGCACGGCCCGCCTCCTCGGCTACCCCGGCTACCGCGACCTGCGCCTCGCCCTCGCCGGTCTCGCCGCCCAGCAGCAGTCGGGCCGCGCCCCGGCCGTCACCGCGGACATCGCCGTCGACGACCCGATAGCGGACGTCGTCGCCAAGCTCGCCTACGACGAACAGCAGACCCTCGCCGACACCGCCGCCGGACTCGACACCGCCCAGCTCGGCGCGGCCGTCTCCGCCATGGCCGCCGCCCGCCGCATCGACATCTACGGCGTCGGCGCCTCCTCCCTCGTCGCCCAGGACCTGGCGCAGAAACTCCTCCGCATCGGCCTCGTCGCGCACGCGATGGGCGACCCGCACCTGTCCGTCACCAACGCGGTGCTGCTCCGCTCCAAGGACGTCGCCGTCGCCATCACCCACTCCGGCTCCACCGGCGACGTCATCGAACCGCTCCGCGTCGCCTTCGAGCACGGCGCGACCACCATCGCGATCACCGGCCGCCCGGACGGCCCGGTCTCCCAGTACGCCGACCACGTACTGACCACGTCCACGGCCCGCGAGAGCGAGCTCCGGCCCGCCGCGATGTCGTCCCGTACGTCCCAACTCCTCGTCGTCGACTGCCTGTTCGTCGGCGTCGCACAGCGGACGTACGAGACCGCCGCGCCCGCGCTCGCCGCGTCGTACGAGGCGCTCGCGCACCGCCACAGCCCACGCAGCCGATGACCGCGCCCGCCCCGGCACCCCACACCCCTCACCCGCCGCGTCACGAAAGAGCCGCCGCACCCATGACTGCCACCACCCCCGACAACTACGGCGAACTGCGCGCCGAGCTCGCCACGCTCACCACGGAGGCGTTCCGGCCCGAGCTCGCCGAGATCGACCGGCTGTCCACCCTGGATATCGCCCGCACGATGAACGGCGAGGACGCCTCCGTTCCCGCCGCCGTCGCCGAGCAGTTGCCGCAGATCGCCGCCGCCATCGACGCCACCGCCGAACGCATGGCCCGCGGCGGTCGCCTGATCTACGCGGGCGCCGGCACCGCCGGACGGCTCGGCGTGCTCGACGCCAGCGAGTGCCCGCCCACCTTCAACACCGACCCGGGCGAGGTCGTCGGCCTGATCGCGGGCGGCCCGGCCGCGATGGTCACCGCCGTCGAGGGCGCCGAGGACTCCAAGGAGCTCGCCCGCGAGGACCTGGAGCGGCTCGGCCTGACCGCGGACGACACGGTGGTCGGCATCTCCGCCTCCGGCCGCACCCCGTACGCGATCGGCGCCGTCGAAAACGCCCGTGCCGAGGGCGCGTTGACGATCGGCCTGTCCTGCAACGCGTCCTCCGCGCTCGCAGCTTCCGCGGAGCACGGCATCGAGGTCGTCGTCGGACCCGAACTCCTCACCGGCTCCACCCGGTTGAAGGCCGGCACGGCGCAGAAGCTCGTCCTCAACATGCTGTCGACGATCACGATGATCCGGCTCGGCAAGACCTACGGAAACCTGATGGTCGACGTCCGCGCCTCCAACGACAAGCTGCAGGCCCGCTCCCGCCGCATCGTCGCCCTCGCCACGGACGCGCCGGACGCGGCCATCGAGACCGCGCTCGCCGCGGCCGACGGCGAGGTGAAGACGGCGATCCTGATGATCCTCGCCGACATCGACGCCGGCACCGCGAACACCCTCCTGGCCGGTTCCCACGGCCACTTGAGGGCCGCCCTCACCGCCGCGACCGACCCCACGACCCCCTGACCCCACGCCCCACGGCACCTCAGCGCCCCACGGCACCTCCGCACAGCAAGGCCCGTACATGAGCACCGACAACAAGAACCGCGCCATCGCCGCCGCGATCCTGCCCCTCGTCGGCGGCGCCGCCAACATCGACTCCGTCGCGCACTGCATGACCCGGCTCCGGCTCGGCCTCCGCGACCGCAGGCTCGTCCAGGACGAGGCCCTCGCGGCCCTGCCCGACGTGATGGGCGTCGTCGAGGACGAGACGTACCAGATCGTGCTCGGCCCCGGGAAGGTCGCCCGGGTCACGCCGGAGTTCGAGCAGCTGGTGGCGGAGGAGCGGGAGGCCGCGCCGACCGGGCCCGACACGGACACGGAACCGCCCGCCGGTACCGCCGACGAGCCGCACGCCCGTACCGCCGACGAACTGGCCACTCAGGGCGCCGAGATGAAGGCCGCGCAGAAGACCAGGAACCAGACCCCGGTCAAGCTGTTCCTGCGCCGCATCGCCAACATCTTCGTCCCGCTCATCCCGGCCCTGATCGGCTGCGGCATCATCGCCGGACTCAACGGCCTGCTCGTGAACCTCGGCTGGCTGCCGTCCGTGACGCCCGCGCTCGCGGCGATGGCCTCCGGGTTCATGGCGCTGATCGCGGTGTTCGTCGGCCTCAACACGGCCAAGGAGTTCGGGGGTACGCCGATCCTGGGCGGCGCGGTCGCGGCGATCATCGTCTTCCCCGGCGTCGCGAACATCGAGGCCTTCGGCCAGAAGCTCTCTCCGGGGCAGGGCGGCGTACTCGGTGCGCTGGGCGCCGCGATCCTCGCCACGTACATCGAGAAGTGGTGCCGGAATGGGGTCTCCCCTGGTCGAGCGAAGTCGAGAGCTTGGGGAAGGGTGCCGGAGGCGGTGGACGTGCTCGTCACGCCGACGCTCACCGTGCTGCTCTCCGGACTCGTCACGATCTTCGGCCTGATGTTCGTCGCGGGCGAGGTGTCCACGGCGATCGGCACGGCCGCCGACTGGCTCCTCGACAACACCGGCGCGTTCGCGGGCCTCGTCCTCGGCGGGCTGTTCCTGCCGCTCGTGATGCTCGGCCTGCACCAGGCCCTCATCCCCATCCACACCACCCTCATCGAGCAGCAGGGCTACACGGTGCTGCTGCCCATCCTCGCCATGGCGGGCGCCGGCCAGGTCGGCTGCGCCATCGCCGTCTTCAAGCGCCTGCGCCACAACCACTCGGTCCGTACGACCATCAAGTCCGCGCTCCCCGCCGGTTTCCTGGGCGTCGGCGAGCCCTTGATCTACGGCGTCTCGCTCCCCCTCGGCCGCCCCTTCGTCACCGCGTGCGTGGGCGGCGCGGCGGGCGGCGCGTTCGTCGGGTTCTTCTCGATGATCGGCGAGAAGGTCGGCTCCACGGCCATCGGCCCGTCCGGCTGGGCCCTCTTCCCCCTCCTCGACGGCAACAAGGGCCTCGGCACGACGATCGCGATCTACGCGGGCGGCCTCCTCGTCGGCTACGTCGTCGGCTTCGTCGCCACGTACTTCTTCGGCTTCAGCAAGCAGATGCTGACGGAACTGAACGTTCCGCAGGAGCGGCCGACCCCCGCGACGCCCGCGGAACGCCCGAAGGAACCGGCGGGGGTCTGAGCCGCCGGGCCTTCCCGGGGGAGGCGTTGTCAGTGGCGGGACCTAACCTTCCCGCCATGAGCAACGAACCGAACGACGCCTCCCCCAGCCCCACTTGGGACGCCCTGCGCGCGCTGCCGACGGCGGAGCTGCGCAGGCGTACGGCGATCGTCACCGAGGTCACGGAGATCGCCCCGATGACGGTGGACGGCGCGGAACGCCACGCGTGGAACGACGGCGGCGGCCAGTCCGCGGTCTGGTACTTCACCACCGACGGCCGCGTCCTGCTGCTGACCTTCGACCACGAGTCGGACCTGAACCTGTATGCGGAGGGCACCCACGCCCTCCAGAAGTCCCTGTACGACGGCGTCCCCGCCGACCTCCGCGCCCTGGTCGAGAACCGCCCGGAGAACTACGAGTCCCTGAACCTCGTCGACGAGGACACCGGCGCCGCGATCCACTACGCGGGCGGCGTCTTCTGGCACGACGGCGAGCAGTGGCACATAGCGGAGGGCCTCCGCACCCACTGCGCACGCGAAGAGCTCGACCTCTTCACGGACTCCGGCTTCGACTACTGCCTCTCCGAATACCTCCTCACCCAGCCCCGTTTCACCCCCGAAGCCCTGACGGCGTACCGGAAGGAGGAGGGGCTGTACGAGGACGCGGACGAGGAGCGGGCCGACCTGGCCGCCCTCAAGGCCGTCTTCGAGCGGCACGACCAGCCCCAACTCCCGTATGCAGCAAGGATGTAGGGTCCCTCTGTCGTATCGCGGGGACGGGGGGAGTCGGCGAAGTGGCAGACAGCACGGCGGGGGTCACACCTCCCCAGCAGGAGCCGGAACCGGACCCCACGCCGCCGGCACCCACGCCGCCGGCACGCGCACCCCAGGACCCGGCGCCGCAGGACCCAGCCCCTCAGGCCCCGGCCCCACAGGCCCCGGCGCCGCAGGAACCCGCACCGCAGGCCGGCCCCGCCTCCGCCTCCCGCGCCGTCAGGGCCTGGCGGGGGTTCCAGTCGCTCGGGGCCGCGAACAAGATCGGCGCGCTCGGCCTGCTCGTCGCCGTGGTCACCCTCGTCACCCCCTGGCTCACCGCCGCGTACAGCGCGCTGTTCGAGGACGACGCCCTGGCCGTCCTCGCCGAGCAGCAGAACGACGTCTGCTCCACCCGCTGGCTCACGACCGAGAGCCACGCCGACCTCGCCCAGCGCGTGCCGGAGATCACCGACGCCACCCGCGCCCGCTGGCAGCGCGAGGGCAAGATCGTCCACCGCGGTCAGGTGAACGCGTCGATCAGCGTGCGCGGCAACATGAACAAAGCCGTCCAGCTCCGGGACGTGTCCATCACCGTGACCAAGCGCCACCAGCCGGGCGCCCTGGCCGCCGCCGAAGAGGGCGAGTGCGGCGGCGGCAGCGACCGCAAGCAGCAGGTCCTCGTCGTCGACCTGGACACCCTGCCCGTGGGACAGCCCGTCTCCGGCCAGTACCTGCTGACCAGCCCGCACCAGAAGGCCGCACGGAAGGCCGCCGCCGAATTCGGCCGCCCCCTCCTCGACCTGCCGACCGACGTGACCACGAGCTCGGTGTACGACCTGGTCCTCACCGGCCGCACCCAGCACTACACGACCGAGTGGCGGGCCACCCTCACCTGGTGGGACGGCAAGGAGACCCACACCACGACGATCGACAACGAAGGCCGCCCCTTCCGCGTCTCCGCCCTCCCCCGGTGAACGTCGGCAAGGCGCTGCACCGCGCCCCGCTCGCCGCCACCCTGCTCGCCGTCCTCGCCGCACACCTGGTCGGTGTGCTCCCGCAGCAGACCGCCTGGGCCGAACTGCCCGCCGACGGCAGCCCGTTGAGCGCGCTCCGCCGCCTCACCGTGGCACCGAACCCGCTGTTCAGCGAGCAGACCGGGCTGGCGGCCCTCGGACCGGACGCCCTGTGGACGGCGGTGTTCCTGCTCGTCCTGGCCGCGCTCGGCTCGGCGGTCCGCGCGGTCGCGCCCGAGCGGGTGCGGATGCTCGTACTCGCCGCGCTGCTCCCCGCGTTCGCCCCGCTCGCCGGGCTGCTCGCGCTGGCCACGGTCCGCCTGCCCGAGCTGTCCTTCGACCCGTACACGCGCGGCGACGCGGCGAACCGGCTGCTCACCGACGCCGCGCAGAGCCACGGCCACACGCTGCTGCTCGGCCTGGTCGGCGCGGCCGTCGCCGGTTGCCTCGGCCTCTCGGCGCTCGCCCGCCACCTCGCCGCCACCGAGCCCCGGTTCACGTCCGAGCCGGTCGGCTGGCTGCGCGATCAGGCCCGGCTCCTGCTGCGTTCGACCGGCCCCGCCCTGCTCGCGCTGGCCGGCGGCGCCGTGGTGCTGCTCGCCTTCACGGCAGGCCTGCCCGTGCTCCTGCTCGACCCGCTCGTCCGGATCTGGTGCGGCAGCGCGGAACTGCCCGCCCCCTGCGCCGTCCAGCTGTCGGGCGACCTCGACACCCTGCCCTCCACGTCGTGGAGCGCCCAACACCCGCTGCTGTACCGCCTGTTGACCCTCTACGCCTGGCAGAGCTTCGCGCTCCTGTACGTCGGCGGCTACGTGATCGTCCGCCGCCTCACCCGGTCCCTGCCGCGGGTCGTCGGCGCCGCCGTGTCCGCGTACGCCGCCTACCCGCCGGCCGTCTGCACGTACGTCGCCCTCCTGGACGGAGTCGACACCGCCCTGGACTCGGGGCGGCAACTCCTCACCGGCGACGAGCTGTTGCTGCAGGCACTGCCACCGGCCGGGCTGTACCACGCCCTGTTCGCGGCCCCCGTGGCCGCCGCGGTGTGCGCGGGCTCCCTGGCGCTGCGCCTCCGCCTCCGCCGCGCCCCCGCCGACACCGCCGACGGCGAGGCGCAGGACGGCGACGGCCACACGCAGGACGGGGACACGCGACAGGGGCGGCACCCCTCCCGTACGGGAGACGTGCCGCCCCTGCGGAGCTGACGCTCAGGGCTGCTGATCCGGAGGATCAGAAGTCCATGTCACCGCCCGGCATGCCGCCCGGAGCGGCCGCGGCGGCCTTCTCCGGCTTGTCGGCGATGACGGCCTCGGTGGTGAGGAACAGCGCGGCGATGGAGGACGCGTTCTGCAGGGCGGAACGGGTCACCTTCGCCGGGTCGATGATGCCCTCGGCGATCATGTCGACGTACTCGCCGGTGGCGGCGTTCAGGCCGTGGCCGACGGTCAGGTTGCGCACCTTCTCGACGACGACACCACCCTCGAGGCCACCGTTGACGGCGATCTGCTTGAGCGGGGCCTCCAGGGCGAGCTTCACGGCGTTGGCGCCGGTCGCCTCGTCACCCTCGAGCTCCAGCTTCTCGAAGACCGCGGAGGCCTGCAGCAGGGCGACGCCACCGCCGGCGACGATGCCCTCCTCGACGGCCGCCTTCGCGTTGCGAACGGCGTCCTCGATGCGGTGCTTGCGCTCCTTGAGCTCGACCTCGGTCGCGGCGCCGGCCTTGATGACGGCCACGCCGCCGGCCAGCTTCGCGAGGCGCTCCTGCAGCTTCTCGCGGTCGTAGTCCGAGTCGGACTGCTCGATCTCGGCGCGGATCTGGTTCACGCGGCCGTTGACCTGGTCGCTGTCGCCGGCACCGTCGACGATGGTGGTCTCGTCCTTGGTGATGACGACCTTGCGGGCGCGGCCGAGCAGGTCGATCGTCGCGTTCTCCAGCTTGAGGCCGACCTCCTCGGAGATCACCTCGCCGCCGGTGAGGATCGCGATGTCGTTCAGCATGGCCTTGCGGCGGTCACCGAAGCCCGGGGCCTTGACGGCGACGGACTTGAAGGTGCCCTTGATCTTGTTGACGACCAGGGTCGACAGGGCCTCGCCCTCGACGTCCTCGGCGATGATCAGCAGCGGCTTGCCGGACTGCATGACCTTCTCGAGGAGCGGGATCAGGTCCTTGACGGAGCCGATCTTCGAGTTGGCGATCAGGATGTACGGGTCGTCGAGGACGGCCTCCATACGCTCCATGTCGGTGGCGAAGTACGCCGAGATGTAGCCCTTGTCGAAGCGCATACCCTCGGTGAGCTCCAGCTCCAGACCGAAGGTCTGGGACTCCTCGACGGTGATGACGCCTTCCTTGCCGACCTTGTCCATGGCCTCGGCGATGAGCTCGCCGATCTGGGAGTCGGCGGCGGAGATGGAGGCGGTGGAGGCGATCTGCTCCTTGGTCTCGACCTCCTTGGCCTGGTCGAGCAGGGCGGCGGAGACGGCCTCGACGGCCTTCTCGATACCGCGCTTCAGAGCCATCGGGTTGGCGCCGGCGGCCACGTTGCGCAGGCCCTCGCGGACCAGGGCCTGGGCGAGCACGGTCGCCGTGGTCGTACCGTCACCGGCGACGTCGTCCGTCTTCTTGGCGACTTCCTTGACCAGCTCGGCGCCGATCTTTTCGTACGGGTCCTCGAGCTCGATCTCCTTGGCGATGGACACACCATCGTTGGTGATCGTGGGGGCGCCCCACTTCTTCTCGAGGACGACGTTGCGACCCTTGGGGCCCAGGGTCACCTTGACGGCGTCGGCGAGCTGGTTCATGCCGCGCTCGAGGCCGCGCCGTGCCTCCTCGTCGAACGCGATGATCTTGGCCATGTGAAGTGGTCCTCCCGGACGCGGTGGAAACGCAAACAGACCGGCGCCGATGCCCGCGACGGACGGCCTGCAGCCCTTGTGGTTCCTTGCCCCACCCGGCCTGCGGGCCTCACCGACCCGATCCAAGTTCTGTCACTCTCACCTTCAGAGTGCTAACGCCAATGATTAGCACTCACCCCACCCGAGTGCAAGACGCTTCCGGAGTACGAGCCCGACCTCGGGCCCACCCGAGGACCGGGCCCGGGCACGCCGAAGGGCCCGCACCCCGTGGGTGCGGGCCCTTCGTCAGCTGTGCAGTCGCGTCGGCGCGATCAGCCGGCTGCCACGCGGACCATGTCGGCCTGCGGGCCCTTCTGACCCTGCGAGATCTCGAACTCGACCCGCTGACCCTCTTCAAGGGTGCGGTATCCGTCCATCTGAATCGCGCTGTAGTGGACGAAAACATCCGCACCACCGTCGACCGCGATGAAGCCGTACCCCTTCTCCGCGTTGAACCACTTGACGGTGCCCTGAGCCATGCCTAACTCCCCTATTACTGGCCCTTGCACAGATCCGCACTTCGCGGATCCGGGTCAGACCTCACCCCCCGACAGGTGGGGGCGTGCGCCGGAACGCGTCGACCGCCGCTGAATGTATCTGCCCAACTGCCGTCTGCAACAGGTCAATTCGACGAGAAATCTGGGCGCGACCGATCGGCTGAACAGGGAGAATTCGCCGGATCCCAGAACAAGTCGGACCGGGCGAACGGAACAAAGCGTGCGAATTGCGGGGGCTCTTCGACCGCAAGTCGTCGGCGAAACCGGGAGTTCTCATATGCGCGCGGCATGCGCGGAGACCGAAAGCGGAACAGCTTTCCCAACTCTATCGCGCCCAACCATGCAGAATTGCCCCCTCCGCTTCCTGCGGAGGGGGCAATTCTGCATGTTTCCTGCGTAACGGGGCCGCAGGTCGGCCGCGGGTTCAGCAACCGCCGGCGACGGCCGGGATGATCGAGACGCCGGCGCCGTCCGGGGTGGCGGTCTCCAGGCCCTGCTCGAAGCGGACGTCGTCGTCGTTGACGTACACGTTCACGAAGCGGCGCAGCTTGCCCTGGTCGTCCAGGACGCGCGCGGCGATGCCCGCGTGGTTCTTCTCCAGGTCCGAGATGACCTCGGCGAGGGTGGCCCCCTCGGCGGCGACCTCGGCCTGACCGCCGGTGTAGGTGCGCAGGATGGTGGGGATGCGGACGTTGACGCTCATGGGATCACCTTCAGTAAGACGGTTTGGTGGCGCCCCTGAAAGGGGCGCGGGGCTGTGTCAATTTGCGGCTGGCGCCGCGCGGGCGCGAGGACGGACCACTGCCCGCAGTCGGCTACGGACAGCGGCCCCTACGGCGACTAACCGGCAAGCCCCGCCGCACGGAACGCGTCAAGCGACGGCTTGATGGTCGCGGTGGCCTGCGAGGTGGGCGCCACGGCGTCGAGCGTCTTGAGCCCGTCGCCCGTGTTCAGCACGACCGTGGTCAGCGTCGGATCGATGAGCCCGGCCTCGATCAGCTTCTTCGTCACGCCGACGGTCACACCCCCGGCCGTCTCCGCGAAGATCCCCTCCGTACGGGCGAGCAGCTTGATCGCGTCGACGACCTGCTCGTCGTTCACGTCCTCCACGGCCCCGCCGGTGCGCCGGGCGATGTCCAGGACGTACGGGCCGTCGGCGGGGTTGCCGATCGCGAGGGACTTGGCGATGGTGTCCGGCTTCTGCGGGCGGACCACGTCGTGGCCGTTCTTGAAGGCCGTGGACACCGGGGAGCAGCCCTCGGCCTGGGCGCCGAAGATCTTGTACGGCTTGTCCTCGACCAGGCCGAGCTTGATCAGCTCCTGCAGGCCCTTGTCGATCTTCGTGAGCTGCGAGCCGGAGGCGATCGGGATGACCAGCTGGTCGGGCAGCTGCCAGCCGAGCTGCTCGCAGATCTCGTACGCGAGCGTCTTCGAGCCCTCGCCGTAGTACGGCCGCAGGTTCACGTTGACGAAGCCCCAGCCCTCGCCCAGCGGGTCGCCGATGAGCTCGGAGCAGAAGCGGTTGACGTCGTCGTAGTTGCCCTCGATGCCGACGAGCTCGCCGCCGTACACCGCGGCCATGACGACCTTGCCCTGCTCCAGGTCGTGCGGGATGAACACGCAGGAGCGGAAGCCGGCGCGGGCGGCGGCGGCGCCGACGGCGCCGGCGAGGTTGCCGGTGGACGAGCAGGAGAGCGTGGTGAAGCCGAAGGCGCGGGCGGCCTCCAGGGCCTGGGCGACGACGCGGTCCTTGAAGGAGTGCGTCGGGTTGCCGGAGTCGTCCTTGATGAACAGGCCGCCGGTGACGCCGAGTTCACGGGCCAGGTTGTCGGCCTTGACGAGCTTGGTCCAGCCGGGGTTGAGGTTCGGCTTGGTGGCGACGTCGGCGGGGACGGGCAGCAGCGGCGCGTACCGCCAGATGTTGTCCGGGCCTTCGGCGATCTTCTTCTTCAGCCCCTCCGGGTCGCCGACCGGCAGGTCGTACGCGACCTCGAGAGGCCCGAAACACAGCTCGCAGGCGAAGATCGGGCCGAGGGGGAAACGCTCACCGCACTCGCGGCAGGAGAGGCCCGAGGCGGGGCCGAGGTCCACGGTGGTGGTGGTTTCTGCGGTCTGTACAGCCATGAGAGGCGAGGCCCTTTCTCCTCATCTTCCTCGCGACGCACTTCGCCACGAGACGGATTTGGCACCTTCCCTAGCCGGGAGCCTCGCGCGCCCAGTTGCGCAAGTAACCAGCTGGAGGGTTGCCGGGGCTTCAACGGGCCGTATCCCTCTGCCCCTCTGGATGAGCGGTATTCGATTGTCGGCGACGACCCCCGGCATGCGGTGGTCGTTCGCGTTGTTCAAGACTGTAACGGACGGCCCGCACTGTTGAGATAGTCGTCCGAACCGCGAGATGGATCACAACCAGGGAGTAACTGACGTGCTCGAAGAGGTGGAGCGCTGGCTCGAACGGCGCTCCTGGTCCGTCGACGACCGCCCGCTCGACCGGATCCTCGCCGCGAAGGCGCGCTCCGGGAGCAAGGTCAGCGTGGTGCTGCCCGCGCTCGACGAGGAGGCGACGGTCGGCGCGATCGTGTCGGTGATCCGCCGCGAGCTGATGACTCCCGAGGCGCCCCTCGTCGACGAGCTGGTGGTGATCGACTCGGGCTCCACCGACCGCACCTCCGAGGTGGCGGCGGCGGCCGGGGCGCGGGTGGTGCACCGGGACGCGATCCTTCCGCGGCTGCCCGCCGTGCCCGGCAAGGGCGAGGTGCTGTGGCGGTCGCTGCTCGTGACCAGCGGTGACGTGGTGTGCTTCGTCGACGCCGACCTCAGGGAGTTCTCGGCCGACTTCGTCACCGGCATCGTCGGCCCGCTCCTGACCGACCCGGACGTGCAGTTCGTGAAGGCCATGTACGACCGGCCGCTCGGCACTGAGTTCGATCCGCCCGCCTCCGGCAGGACCGCCGGCCAGGGCGGCAGGGTGACGGAGCTGGTCGCCCGGCCGCTGTTGAACCTGCACTGGCCCCAACTGGCCGGATTCGTCCAGCCGTTGGGCGGCGAGTACGCGGCCCGGCGCTCGCTCCTCGAACGGCTGCCGTTCCCCGTCGGGTACGGCGTGGAGCTGGGTCTTCTCGTCGACTCGCTGCACACCGTCGGCCTGGACGCGCTCGCGCAGGTCGACGTCGGCGTGCGCCTGCACCGGCACCAGGACGGGCGGGCCCTCGGCCGGATGGCGGCGGCGATCTACCGCACGGCGCAGCTGCGGCTCGCCCGCGGCCATCTCGTACGGCCCCGGCTCACCCAGTTCGAGCGGGGCGAGCACGGCTTCGAGCCGCGCACGCACGCCGTGGACACGGAGGAGCGGCCGCCGATGACGGACATCGAGGAGTACCGGGACCGCCGCGTGGCGTAGACGTGTCGGTGGCACGTTTGCCGTTTCCCGGGGCGGGCTAGGTTCGCGTCATGCCAGTCGAGCCTGCCAAGGCGGCCAAGTCTGCCGAGCGTTCCGCCGCCCCGATCCTCGTCGCCTCCAACCGCGGTCCGGTCAGCTATTCCGTACGGGAGGACGGCTCGCTCGCACCGCGGCGCGGCGGCGGCGGGCTGGTGTCCGGGCTCTCCGCGATCGGGCCGGACGCCGGCGCGCTGTGGGTGTGCGCGGCGCTCGGCGACGGCGACCGGGAGGCGGTGCGGCGCGGCGTCTCCGAGCCCGGCGTCCGGATGCTGGACATCGACGCCGAGGTGCACGCGGACGCGTACAACGGGATCGCCAACTCGGTGCTCTGGTTCGTGCACCACATGCTGTACCAGACGCCCCTGGAACCCTCCTTCGACCGGGAGTTCCGCCGCCGGTGGGAGTCGTACGAGCGCTACAACCGGGCCTTCGCCGAAGCGCTCGCCGAGTCCGCGGCGCCCGGCGCGTCGGTGCTCGTGCAGGACTACCACCTGGCCCTCGTCCCCGGCATGCTGCGCGCGCTCCGCGACGACCTGCGCATCGGGCACTTCTCGCACACCCCGTGGGCGCCGCCCGACTACTTCCGGATGCTGCCCGACGACATCGCCGGACAGCTGCTGCGCGGCATGCTCGGCGCGGACCGGCTCGGCTTCCTCACCCGGCGCTGGGCGGACGCGTTCACGGCCTGCTGCGACGCGGTGACCGGCGGCACCGGCACCACCCGGATCGGCGTGCACGGCCTCGGCGCGGACGCGGACTTCCTGCGCGAGCGCGCCCACCGGGACGACGTGGCGGACCGCACGGCGGCGCTGCGCGCCCAGATCGGCGGGACCGACCGCAGGACCGTCGTCCGCGTCGACCGCACCGAGCTGTCCAAGAACATCGTGCGCGGGCTGCGCGCGTACGAGCTGCTGCTCGCCGAGCGGCCCGAGTGGCGCGAACGAGTCGTGCACATCGCGTTCGCCTACCCCTCGCGCCAGGACCTGGCCGTCTACCGCGACTACACCGCGGAGGTCGCCCGCGTCGCCGAGGAGATCAACTCCCGGTACGGCACGGCGGGTTGGACGCCGGTGATCCTGCACGTCGAGGACGACTTCGCGCGCTCGCTCGCGGCGTACCGGCTCGCGGACGTGGCGCTCGTCAACCCGATCAGGGACGGCATGAACCTGGTCGCCAAGGAGGTCCCGGTCGTCTCCGACGAGGGCTGCGCGCTCGTCCTGTCCCGCGAGGCCGGGGCGTACGAGGAGCTCGGCGAGGACGCGCTCGCGGTCAACCCGTACGACGTGGTGGGCACGGCCCGGGCGCTGCACGAGGCGCTGACGATGCCGGACGAGGAGCGGCGGGCGCGCACGGAACGGCTCGCCGCGGCGGCGACGGCGCTGCCGCCGGAGCGGTGGTTCCTGGACCAGCTGCGGGAGTTGGAGGGGCTCTAGGGCGTGTCTCCCTGGGGAGACGGGCCCTAGGGCCTGTCGTTCGGATCAGGCCCTAGCCCTTCGCGAGCGCCTCGGCCAGCTGTCCGAGGAGGCGGACCACGCCCACCGGGCCGTCCACGACCAGGTCGGCGCGCTCGGCCAGCTCCGTGACCTCCGCGCTGCCGCTGCACACGAGCAGTCCGGGCACGCCGTCCGAGCGCAGCTTCTCCACGGCGGCGTACGCGGGGAGATCGCCGAGGTCGTCGCCCGCGTACAGGACGGACTCCGCGCCCACCTCGCGGGCGTACGCCGACAGGGCCACGCCCTTGTCCATGCCGGGCGGGCGCAGCTCGATCACGTACCGGCCCGGCTCGGTGATCAGGCCGTGCCGGGCGGCGAGTTCGGCGAGGGGGCCGGTGAGCGCGGCGAACGTGGCCTGCGGGTCCTCGGCGCGGCGGGTGTGGACGGCGACGGCGCGGCCCTTCTCCTCGATCCACGTGCCGTGCCAGAGGCCCAACGCGTCCAGGAATCCGGGGAGTTCGGCCCGCGCGCCGGCGACTCCGGCGGGGAGTTCGGGGGCCTGCACGGTGCCGGTCACGGCGTCCCAGCGCTCGGCGCCGTAGTGGCCGAGGACGACCAGGTGCTCCAGACCGGCGACGCCCGCGAACCCGCCGTACCGCACGGCGACTCCGGCGGGCCTGCCGGTCACCACGGCCACGGAGGCGACGCGGGGCGCGAGGGCGGCGAGGGCGGCGACGGCGTCGGGGTGGGCCCTGGCCCGCTCGGGGTCCGGGACGATCTCGGCGAGCGTGCCGTCGAAGTCGAGTGCGACGAGGGCGCGGTGCGGGTGGGCGCGGAGGGCGGCGAGGCCTTCGCGGCCGGCGGGGGTCACGGGGACAGGCAGGTCGTCGGGGTGGGTGCCCATGGGGGGACCTTATCCAGGTGGGCCGGCGTCGCAAGGTCGCCTCGGTGGCCGCCCCTGCATCGCCCTGCGGGCTCGCGTCCTCAATCGCCGGACGGGCTCCCTCGCGGTGCTCGTTCGCCTGCCGCGCCGTCGTGGCTTGTCGCGCAGTTCCCCGCGCCCCTGAAAGCGGCCCCTAGCGGGGCTGAACCCAGCCCCTCCAGCGTTTGAGATGGGGGTCCCCCTGCTCCAGCGAAGCCGAGAGCTTGGGGGAGGGGGTCCGGGGGCGGAGCCCCCGAAGCTGCCGCAGGCTTTCGGGAAGGGGCGGGGTGGGGAAGAAAAAGGCGCAGCCCCGACGGACGCTAGCGGCGTGCTCGGCGGGCCTCGCGGACCCTGCGGAGGCGGTTGATCGTGACCGGGTCGTGGGCGAGGGCGGCGGGGTCGTCGAGGAGGGCGTTCAGGAGCTGGTAGTAGCGGGTCGGGGATATGCCGAGCCGCTCGCGTATCGCCCGCTCCTTCACGCCCGGCGACGCCCACCCCTGCCGCTCCAGGGCGAGCAGGGCCCGGTCCCGCTCGGACAGCTGAGCGTCGGTGGGGCTCGGTTCGTCGGCGGTCATGAGGAAACCGTAGACGCGTACGCCGACAGCGCCACCCGGGAAGCCCGCCCAGCCCGCACAGCCCGCACACCCACCGGCCTACTCCGCCGACTCCGCCGCGACCGCCTCGTTCTGCAGCTTCTGCAGCACCGCCGCCGGGTCGCCGCCCGGCTGGACCGTCTTGCCGATGTCCTTCTTGATGGCCGCGCTGACCTGCGCCCAGGACGTCTTGCCGACCGGGTACAGCTCCGAGTGCGGCAGCTCGTCGAGGAACTCCCGCAGGTGCTTGTACTTCGGGTCCTCCGCCATCGCGTCGGACGCGGACGAGGTGACGGGCAGGATGTCGTAGCGATCGGAGAAGTCCAGGACGTTGCTGTCCTCGTAGACGAAGTCGAGGAACTTGCCGATCTCCGCCTTGTGGCCGTTCCGCTTGAAGCCCATCATCCAGTCGGCGACGCCCATGGTGGCCTTGGCCTTGCCGTTGACGCCGGGCAGCGGCACCATCCCGTACTCGACGCCCTGCTTCTTCGCCTGCTTCATCAGCGTCGGATGGCCGTTGAGCATGCCGACCTCGCCGCGCGAGAACGCGTTGAAGGCGTCCTGCCGGTCGAGTTCGCCGGGCGCGACCGGGCCGGTGAGGCCCTCGCCGACGAGGTCGTCGCGCAGCCACTTGAACGTCTTGACGTTGTCGGCGGAGTCGAGGGTGTACGTGCCGACGTTGTCGGTGTAGCCGTCGCCGCCGCTGAGCAGCCACATCAGCGTCTCGGCGGGCGCCTCCTCGCGGCCCAGCGGCAGCGCGAACGGGTACTTCACGCCCGCCGCCTTCAGCTTCTCCGCGTCGTCGGCCAGCTCGGTCCAGCTCTGCGGGGCGCCGGTGATCCCGGCCTTCGCGAACAGCTTCTTGTTGTAGAACAGCAGCCGCGTCGACGACGCGAACGGCATCCCGTACTGCACCCGCCGCAGCTCGCCCGCCTGCGAGAGCGCGGGCAGGAAGTCGGCCTGTACGGGGATGGAGAGCAGGTCGTCGGCGCTGTACAGCTTGCCCTGCGCGGCATAGTCGGCGTACGCCCCGATCTGCGCGATGTCGGGGTCCTCGCCCTTCTTCACCAGGGCGGCGACATGGGCGTCGACGTCGCTCCAGGAGCGGACGTCCACCTCGACCTCGATGCCGGGGTTCTTCTTCTCGAACGCGGCGGTGAGCTCGTCCCAGTACTTCTGGGTGCTGTTGGCGGCGCTGTCGCCGTAGTCGGCGGCGACCATCTTCAGGGTCACCGTGTCGGAACCGCCGACGCCGCCGGCGCCGCAGCCGGCCAGACCCGCCGCCATCCCGAGCGCCGCGAGCGCCGCCGTCACACCAGTCATGCGCCGCTGCACAGCTGCTTCCCACCCTCACTGCCTGTCCCGCTCGCCCGGTACGTCCCGCTTGTGGCGTTCGTCCGGTACGGCGGCTGTCGTACGCGTCGGAACCGAGAGTTTGCCCCCAGTTCGCACACAAGGTCTACACCACTCAGATCTCGCTTCGGCAACGAGGGGCCACCGTTGCCGAGCGCCCCGAGCTGCTGCTATGCACGACACGTTCTGCCGAGTACCGAGTACATCCCGTCGCTGTACGTCCCGTCGCTCGCGAGGAGCCGCCGCACATGTCACGCACCGCAGCAGAAATAGCCACCCAGCCCGCCTGCTGGCGCCGAGCGGCCGAGGCCGCGGCCGCGTTCGACGGGCTGCCGCGCCCCGGCGAGCGGGTGGCCGTCACCGGCTGCGGCACGTCCTGGTTCATGGCCATCGCGTACGCCGCCCTGCGCGAGGCGGCCGGGCAGGGCGAGACGGACGCGTTCGCGTCGTCGGAGTTCCCGGTGGGCCGCTCGTACGACCGGGTCGTGGCGATCACGCGCTCCGGTACGACGACTGAAGTCCTGGAACTGCTGAGCTCGCTGAAGGGCTCGGTGCCGACGACCGCGCTCACCGCCGACCCGAAGACCCCGGTGATGGACGCCGCCGACGCGGTGGCCGTCCTGGACTTCGCCGACGAGGAGTCCGTTGTCCAGACCCGCTTCGCGACGACCGCGCTCGCGTTCCTGCGGGCAGGCCTCGGCGACCTGTCGGCCCTCGGCGTGAAGCCGGTCGCCGAGGCCGCGGTGGACGCCGAGCTGGCGGTCACCGAACCCCTCCCGGAGGCGGTGCTCGGCGCGGAGCAGTGGACGTTCCTGGGCCGCGGCTGGACGTACGGGCTCGCCCTGGAGGCCGGCCTCAAGATGCGCGAGGCGGCGGGCGCGTGGACCGAGTCCTACCCGGCGATGGAGTACCGCCACGGCCCCATCTCCATCACCGGCCCCGGCCGCGTGGCCTGGATGTTCGGCACGCTGCCCGAGGGGCTCGCCGGTGACGTGGACCGGGTCGGCGGCCATCTCGTCGCCCGCCAGGAGACCGACCCGCTGGCCGACCTGATCCGCGCACAGCGCCTCGCGGTGGCGCTCGCCGAGTCCAAGGGCTACGACCCGGACCGGCCGCGGAACCTGACGCGGAGCGTGATCCTGGCGTGAACCTCGCCTGAGTTATTGGGATGACGTGGAGGCCCTGGGCACGCGACGATGGGGGCATGCCAGGGCCTTACGTCATCCGCGGCTCGGTCGTCCTGCCGGAGGCCGAGCTCATGTGGCGTTTCTCCCGCTCGTCCGGACCGGGCGGTCAGCACGTCAACACGTCCGACTCGCAGGTGGAGTTGAGGTTCGACCTCGCGAGGACGCAGGCGCTGCCGGAGGTGTGGAAGGCCCGCGCGCTGGAACGGCTGGCGTCCCGCCTGGTCGACGGCGTGGTGACGGTCCGGGCGTCCGAGCACCGCTCCCAGTGGCGCAACCGCGAGACGGCGGCGACCCGCCTGGCGTCCCTCCTCGGCGAGGCCACGGCCCCACCGCCCCGTCCACGCCGCAAGACGAAGATTCCCCGCGGCATCAACGAACGCCGCCTGCGCGAGAAGAAGGCCCGCTCGGAGACCAAGCGGGGTCGCTCGGGCCGGGACTGGGGCTGACCGTCGAGGCTCAGGCGTTCGGGCTGCGGGGTTGACTCGTCGCCTTCAGAAGATGGTCAACCATTCGGGGCGCTCGCCGCGTTGGGATGCGGTGCGACGCACGGCGCCCGGGGCCCGGGCCGGGCGGGGCGGACGGGCGCGGGAACGGGGCGAGGGTCGACGGCCAGGTGCAGGTGGCACCCCCTACCCCAACTGCCGGTATCGCCCCTTGAAGTAGAGCAGCGGGTTGCCGTCGGCGGAGGGGAAGGCGGCGGTGAGGACTCGGCCTACGACCAGGGTGTGGTCGCCCGCCTCGACCCGCTGTTCCGTCTCGCACTCCAGCGTCGCCAGTGCCCCGCCGAGCAACGGGGCGCCCGACTCCGTACCCCGTACGTACGGGAGGTCCTCGAAGAGGAGCCGGTCGCTGATGCGGCCCTTCATCGCGAAGCGGCCCGCGATGTGCCGCTGGCTCTCGGCGAGCACCGAGACGCCCCAGCGCGGCTGCTCCGCGAGCAGGTCGTCCATCCGGGACCCCTCCCGCAGGCTGACGAGGACCAGCGGCGGGTCGAGGGAGACGGACATGAACGCCGTCGCCGTCATGCCGACGTCCTCCGCCGCGGGGCCGCCCTCGCCGAGCTCGTCCTCACGTGCGGTGACGAGGACGACGCCGGCGGCGAGCCGGGACATGGCGGCACGGAACTCTTCGTTGCTCACCCCAACAGGATGAGACTTCAGCACGGTGGACACGCCAAAGACGCTAGCTCCGCCCGCCCGCCGCCCGCATCGGCCCCCGGACCGAGACCGCCTACACCCCCGGACGGGGGCCCGGGACCCGCGCCCGGACCGCGCCCGGCTGAAAGATGTCCCTGCCAAGCGCTTTGCGTTCAGGAAACGTACGCGGAGATCCACCGCCCCCCTGCCACCCGTTCACCTCGCTTGTGACTTGAGTCACAGGGTCCATATTTTGTTGACCCTGTGTACCGAGTGAGCAGCTCGCTGTGATTCAGTGGCGGAGGCAATCGGAGGCAATCAGACACTAAGGGCACCACGAATCCAGGAGTTGCTGTCGAGGTCTCGGGGAGAGCGAGCATGGAGACCGAGTCGGAGCCTTACGTCCGTCTTGCGACCCTGCGGCAGCTGCACCAGGTGGTCGCGGAGCTGAACACGGCGCGCAGCCTCGCCGACACCCTGCAGACCGTCGCCGACGGCGTGGTGCAAGGACTCGGGTACGAGCTCGCGTGCGTCAATCTCGTACGCCCCGACGGAGACCTCGTCGTCGCCGCGTTCGCGGGCAGTGCCGCCGCCGAGGCCCTGATCACCGGCCGGGTCGGCTCCAGGGAGTCCTGGGAGCGCCGGCTCTCGATGGGCCAGGAGTGGGGCTCGCTCCGCTTCATCCCGCACAACGAGGGCTGGTCGCTCATCGAGGACGACGTCCCGCAGTGGCACACCGAGGGCCCCGAGCCGCGCTTCGAGGACGAGTGGCACCCCCTGGACCGCCTCTACGCCCCCATGTACGCGAGCGGCGCCGCCGGCGGCGAGCTCCTCGGCGTCATCTCCGTGGACCGGCCGCGCAACGGACGCCACCCCGGCGCCTGGGGGCGCGAGGCCCTGCAGATGTACGCCTCGCAGGCCGCCATTGCAATCAGTAACGCCCGGCTCCGAGCAAACATGCAGCGCGCCCTGGTCCGGCTGGAGCGGGAACAGCAGGCGCTGCGGGCCAGCGAGGAGTCGTTCCGGCAGGCCTTCGAGTACGCGCCGAGCGGCATGGCCATCGCCGAGATGGGCGGCGACCAGCACGGCCGCATCCTGCGCACCAACGACGCCCTGTGCCGGCTCCTCGGCCGACCCGCCTCCGCGATGCGCCGGTACTCGTTCTCCGACCTCGTGCACCCCGAGGACATCGGCACCCTGCTGCGCACCTCCGCCGAAGGCGGCCGGGCCGAGCTGCGGCTCGGGCGGCGCGACGGCACGTACCTGTGGGTCTCGCTGCGGAACTCCGTCGTGGCCGACGCCGCCGACGGCCCGCGGTTCCTGCTCACCCACGTCGAGGACATCGAGGAGCGCAAGCGCCGCGAACTGCAGCTCGCGCACCGCGCCTCGCACGACTCCCTCACCGGGCTGCCCAACTCCGCCGAGCTGCGCTCCCGGCTGAGCGCCCGCATCTGCCAGCGCCCGCCCGGCGCCCAGGAGACCGCCCACGCCCTGGACGCGGCGTACGGCTCCCTGCCCGCGTACGAGACCCCCGACGGCTTCGCGGTCCCGGACGTGTACGACAGCCACGACGCGTACGACAGCAACGGGCACGGCTCGTACCCCGGCGCGAGCATGGGACACGGCGGGCACGGGCTGGAGGCCTTCGACCACCACGTGCACACCGTCGCGCCCGAGGGCGACACCGACGACGGCACGAAGGGCCTCGCCGTCCTCTTCTGCGACCTCGACGGCTTCAAGTCGATCAACGACCGCTTCGGGCACCACACCGGCGACGCCGTCCTCATCGAGGTCGCCCGCCGTCTCACCAGCGGCGTACGGGACGGGGACACCGTCGCCCGGCTCGGCGGCGACGAGTTCGTGGTCCTCGCCGACGGGCTCGGCCGGGCCGACGCCGCCGACCTCGCCGTGCGGCTGCGGAACGCGATCATCCCGCCGATCCGGGTCGACGGGCGGGCCGTGCGGGTCGGCGCGAGCTTCGGGATCGGCTGGGCGCACTGCGGGATGTCGGCGGAGGAAGTGCTGCAGTCCGCCGACCAAAGGATGTACATCGAGAAACGTTCTCGTGCCAAACAGCACAGGCGGGCCGGATAACCGCAGGTCAGCGCGGTGGTGAGAGATACGTCGCGATTGCGGCCCGGCCTGCACGTGTAGGCTCGCCCAATTGGACATCTGTGGCCCCGTACTCGATCTGCATGAGGAGTGACCGAGGGATGACGGCCGGCAACAACGGCGCGAGCCAGCCCCAGGACGACGACCCGTTCGGCTACCTCTACGCCGACGGCCAGGCGGCCGGCGCCACCCCGCCCGGCGGGGGCGGCGGCGGATACGGCTACCCCGGGCGCAGCTCCTCGTTCCAGCAGGTCCGCACCGTCGGCGAGCGGCAGTACGGGCAGCAGGGCGCCGCGGCCGGACCCGGCGCCGCCCCCGGCCAGGTGCCGCAGCAGAACGCGCACTACGCCGCGCCCGAGACCCTGCCCGGCGGGCAGCACACCCGCCGCGCCGCACCCCCCGCCGACCAGCGCGGCGGCCGCGGCCCCAACACCAAGGGCCTGCTGATCGGCGCGATCGCGGTCGTCGCCGCCGTCGTCGTCGGCATCGGCGCGGCCATGCTCAGCAACAGCGGCGACGATCCCGACTCCGGCTCCAACCAGGCCGGTTCGGCCGACACCGCCGGCGGCGACGGCGGCGGAGACGAGCCGAACACCGAGCCGTCCAAGGAGCCCGAGAAGGTCGAGCTGCCGAAGGAGGACGCCAAGGCGCTCACCCTCGCGGGCGGCACGACCACGGCCTCCGACGTCCAGGGCGCCAAGTCCGGCACGTACGTCCAGGGCCTCAACACCCCCGGCGCGTCGGCCACTTGGACCTTCAACGGCATCCCGAAGGACGGCAAGTACACGCTGCACGTCCAGTACGGCGTGCCCGGCAAGGACCAGAAGACGACGCTGACCGTCAACGGCAAGCAGCAGGACCGCAAGCTGAACATGAGCAACTTCGCCGGCGCCGAGGAAGGCGACTGGGCGAAGGGCTGGACCAACACCTGGGCCAACATCCAGCTCACCAAGGGCACCAACACGATCAAGATCTCCTGCGAGAGCGGAGATCAGTGCGACGCCTATCTCGACCAGCTGTCGCTGAGCGCCGGCTGGCGCTAGCGCCCTCGCACACGGGGCCTCACAGCAGGCCCAGGAAGTGCGCCACCGTCCCCGTCATCGCCTCGCGAGCGGGGGCGAGGTATTTCCGGGGGTCGACCGTCGACGGGTGGGCCTCCAGGAACTCGCGGGCGGCGCCGGTGAAGGCCGTGTTGAGCGCCGTCCCCACGTTGATCTTCACCATGCCGGCGGCGACCGCCTGCCGGATTTCCGTGTCCGGTACGCCACTTGAGCCGTGCAGCACCAGCGGTACGGGCACGGCCTCCCGCAGCCGGGCGATCAGCGCGTGGTCCAGGGCCGCCGTCCGCTCCGTCATCGCGTGCGAGGAGCCCACGGCGACGGCCAGGGCGTCCACCCCGGTGTCAGCGACGTACGCGGCCGCCTCGCCCGGGTCCGTCCGTACCCCCGGGGCGTGCGCGTCCAGCGGGGGCTCGCCCTCCTTGCCGCCGACCTTGCCGAGCTCGGCCTCGATCCAGATGCCCCGCTCGTGCCCCCAACGCACCGCTTCCGCCGTGGACTTGACGTTCTCCGCGTACGACAGCCGGGACGCGTCGAACATCACCGAGCTGATGCCCTCCGGGTGCGCGGCGCGCAGCAGGTCCACGTCGGTGACATGGTCCAGGTGCAGGGCGAGACGGGCGGAGGAGGCGCGGGCCACGGCGGAGGCTGCCGCGGCGATCGGGGCGAGGCGGCCGCCGTGGAACTTCACGGCGTTCTCGGAGAGCTGCAGGACGGCGGGGCGCCCGGCCCGTTCCGCGCCCGCGGCGATGGCCTCGGCGTGTTCGAGGGTGATGACGTTGAACGCGGCGAGGGCGCTGCGCTGTGCTTGGGCGTGGCTTACGAGTTCGGCCGTACTCACTAGCGGCATGGGGTCCCCTTGGGTGGGCCTAGTGGTTGCGGTGCGTTGCCGGGTGCGGTTCCTGAGCCGGTCCGGTCCCGGCTGCGGGTCCGTCGTGGCTGGTCGCGCAGTTCCCCGCGCCCCTGGCGGTGCCGTTCACGCCGCACCCGCGCGTTCCGTCACCGACACCTTCGCCAGGAACTCCTCGTACGCCTTCGCGTCGAACTCCCCCGCCACCGGGGCCAGTACGGTCGCCGCCGAGAGGGCGACGGCGCGGGTCAGGAGGGCCGGCCAGGGTTCCAGGTCCGCCAGGCCCGCGACGAGGGCCGCCACCGCCGAGTCCCCCGCGCCCGTCGGGTTGCCGCGGACCCGCGCGGGCGGGACGGCCTGCCAGGCGCCGTCCGGGGTCGCGGCGAGCAGACCGTCCGTGCCGAGGGAGGCGACGACGGCGTGGGCGCCGCGCCGCCGGGCGTCCCGGGTGGCGCGCAACGGCTCGTGGGAACCGGTGAGTTCGGCCAGCTCGTCCGCGTTGGGCTTGACCACGTCCGGGCGGGCGGCGATGCCCCGGCGCAGCGGCTCGCCGCTGGTGTCCAGGAGCACGGGCACGTGCACGGCGCGGGCGGCGCGCACCAGCTGCGCGTACGCGCCGACGGGCACGCCGGGCGGCAGGCTGCCGCACAGGGCCACCGCGTCGGCCGAGGCCAGCAACTCCTCGTAGGCGGTGCGGAATCGGGACCACTCGTCGGGCGTGATCAGCGGGCCGGGCTCGTTGAGCTGGGTGGTGTCGCCGGTGCGCTCGTCGACGACGGCGACGGTGCGGCGGGTCCGCCCGGCCACGTCAAGCAGCGCGTCCCGCACGCCCGGCGCCTCGGCGAGCTGAGCGCGCAGCGCGGCCCCGGTGGCGCCGCCCGCGAAGCCGGTGACGGTGACGGGCCGGCCGAGCGCGGCAAGCACCCGGGCGACGTTCAGGCCCTTGCCGCCGGGCCGTTCGGTGACGTCGCCGACGCGGTGCGAGGTGTGCGGGGTGAGGCGCGGGACGCGGTACGTGATGTCCAGGGCGGTGTTGAGCGTGACCGTGAGGATCACGTGCGGCCTCCCCCGGAAGTCGTACGTACGTGCGCGTGCCGGGCCCTGATCATGCCAGGTGGGCGGCGGTTGGCCTAGAGGTTCTTCGGCCCCCGGGCCAACCGTTCCCGTCTCAACCGGCGGACAGATCAGCCCAGTTGTGCCGCTCCGGGGGCAACCGGGGCGATGAGCCAGTCGCCCTTGCGCATCACGCCCGCGACGTCGAAGTTCTCGTCGAGGACGACCAGGTCGGCGTCCTTGCCGGGTTCCAGGGAGCCCACCCGGTCGTACACGCCGAGGAGCTTCGCCGGGTTGGCGGAGATGGTGCGGACGACGTCCTCCACGGGCAGCCTGTCGACGGTCACGGCGCGCTTGAACGCCCGGTCGAGGGTGAGCGTGGAGCCCGCGATGGAGCCGCCCTCGACGAGCCGCGCCACGCTGTCCTTCACTTCGACCGCCAGCGGGCCGAGCATGTACCGGCCGTCGCCGAACCCGGCCGCGTCCATCGCGTCGGTGATCAGCGCGACCCGGTCCGGGCCCGCGTGGTGGAAGGCGAGCTGGAAGGAGGCGGGGTGGAGGTGGGTGCCGTCGTTGATCAGCTCGACGGTGACCCGCTCGTCCTCCAGGAGCGCGGCGATCGGCCCCGGCGCGCGGTGCCCGAGCGCGGGCATCGCGTTGTAGAGGTGCGTGGCGACGGTCGCGCCCGCGTCGATGGCCGCGAGGGTCTGGTCGTACGAGCCGTCGGTGTGGCCGACCGCGGCGAGGACGCCGTGCTCGGCGAGCAGCCGTACGGAGTCGACGCCGCCGGGGAGTTCGGGGGCGAGGGTGAGCATGCGGGCCTGGCCGCGCGCGGCGTCGATGAGCTTGCGCACGTCGGCCGGGTCCGGGTCGCGGAGCAGGGCCTCGCTGTGGGCGCCCTTGCGGCAGGGCGAGATGAACGGGCCCTCGAAGTGGATGCCGGCGATCTCGCCCTGCTCGGCGAGGTCCGCGAGGAACCCGGCGCGCTGCGCGAGGAAGTCGAGCTCGCCGGTGACGGTGGAGGCGACGAGGGTGGTCGTACCGTGCTCGCGGTGCGTACGGACGCCCTGCAGCACCTCGTCCTCGGTGCCGGACGTGAACGAGGCCCCGCCGCCGCCGTGGTTGTGCATGTCCACGAAGCCGGGTACGACCCAGTGGCCCGCCAGGTCGACGGTGGCGTCGCCCTCGTGCGCGTGCCCGGCGATCCGGCCGCGCTCGTCGACGATGACCCGGCCGTCGGTGACGGTTCCGGTGGGCAGCACCACCCGGGCGCCGGTGAGTACCTTGCGTGCGGCCATCAGGCGGTTACCTCCGAGGACGGTCCGGTCGGTCGGTCGGGGCTGTTCGGTCGGTCGGGGCTGTTCGGTTGCCCGGGTCGGTCGGGCTGCGTGGGCACGGGGGTGCGGGCGGCGAGCAGGTCCCAGGCGAGGAGGCCCGCGCCCAGGCAGCCCGCGGTGTCGCCGAGGGCGGCGGGGACGACGTCGGGCAGCTTCTGGAACGTGACGCGGCGTTCGAGCGCCGCCCGCAGCGGTGTGAACAAGGTTTCCCCGGCTTCGGCGAGTCCGCCACCGATGATGAGCGTGCGCGGGTCGAGCAGGGTGACGGCGGTGACCAGGCCGTCGGCGAGCGCGTCGATCGCGTCCTGCCAGACCTCGCGGGCGCGCGGGTCGCCCGACTCGACGGCCTTCGCGCAGTCCGCGGCGTCCGCGTCCGGGTCGCCGCTCGCCTCCGCCCAGGCGCGGCTGACGGCGGCGGCGGACGCGAGCCGCTCCAGGCAGCCGCGCTGACCGCAGCCGCAGAGGGGGCCGCCGGGGCGGACGACGATGTGCCCGATCTCGCCCGCGTACCCGTGCGCGCCCGGCTCGATCCCGCCGTCGATGCCGATGGCGCCGGCGATCCCGGTGCCGAGCGGCAGGAACAGGAACCGGTCGGCGCCGCGGCCCGCCCCGACCCGGCCCTCGGCGAGGCCGCCGGTGCGGACGTCGTGGCCGAGGGCGACGGGCACGCCGATGCGGGCGCCGAGCAGATCGCGCAGCGGCAGGTCGCGCCAGCCGAGGTTGGCGGCGTACACGGCGATGCCCCGCTCGGCGTCGACGATGCCGGGCACGGCGACGCCGGCCGCGGCGGCGGGAACGCCGAAGTGCTCCTCGCCGTACGCGCGCAGCTCGGCGGCGAAGTCGAGGATCGACTCGACGACGGCCTCGGGGCCGCGCTCCCGGCCGGTGGCGCGGCGGGCCTCGTGCAGGACGGCGCCGTCCGGGGCGATCAGGGCGGCCTTCATGCCGGTGCCGCCCACGTCCAGGGCGATGACGTGCCGTGCGGCCGGGGAGCCGGGGGCCGTCCCCCGGGTGGATGCAGTCACTCCGACAGTCTGGCCCGCTCCCCGCGAAAGGTCTAGTCCACTTCACGAGACAGGGCGGTACCGGCAAAGAAAGTGGGGAGGACTGGAACCTCGCGGTCCCCCCACGGCGTTAGTGCGGGTGACGGTAGCTTCGTCGTCGACAGCTTCGTCCTCGGTACGAAGCCCGTAGCACCGCAGCACTCAGAGGGGAACTTCCATGGCTGTAAGCCTGTCCAAGGGTGGCAACGTCTCGCTCACCAAGGAGGCTCCGGGCCTGACCGCCGTCACGGTGGGCCTCGGCTGGGACGTCCGTACGACCACCGGCACCGACTTCGACCTGGACGCCTCCGCGATCGCGGTCAAGGCCGACGGCAAGGTCTTCACGGACGGCCACTTCGTCTTCTTCAACAACAAGCAGTCGCCGGACCAGACCATCGTCCACACCGGCGACAACCGCACCGGCGAGGGCGCGGGCGACGACGAGGCGATCAACGTCAACCTGGCGGGCCTCCCGGCCGAGATCGACAAGATCGTCTTCCCGGTCTCCATCTACGACGCCGAGTCCCGCTCGCAGAACTTCGGCCAGGTCCGCAATGCGTACATCCGCATCCTGAACCAGGCCGGCGGCGCCGAGATCGCTCGCTACGACCTCTCCGAGGACGCCGCGACCGAGACCGCGATGGTCTTCGGCGAGCTGTACCGCAACGGCGCGGACTGGAAGTTCCGCGCGGTCGGCCAGGGCTACGCGTCCGGCCTGGCCGGCATTGCTCAGGACTTCGGCGTGAACATCTGAGGTTTGCCGCGGCGCGCGAAGGGGGCTCTGGTCGTCGGACCGGGGCCCTCTTTCCGTGCCTCCCCCACGGTCCGGGGTGCGTGGCTTTCGTCGCCGGGTGCGGGCCGTCCTGGGCTGGTCGCGCAGTTCCCCGCGCCCCTGAGATGCGCACCCGGCGACGAAACCGGCACCCCCACGGCGCGTGGAACCTCGACCAACCCGCACCGGAACCCTGCGACTAGCCTTCCCGCATGATCCTCGACCAGATCCCGGTCCTCGAAGACGGCGCCCTCCCCGGCACCGTGCTGACCGAAGTGACCGAACTGTACGCGTCCAACCGGGAGTTCTTCGCCCTCAGCGGCGACTTCCCCGACCCGGACCACATCACCAACGAGCAGGTCGCCACGGCCCTCGCCGACGAGTTGGCGCAGCCCACGGCCGAGGTGCTGCTCGCCCGCTCCGAGGGCCGGCTCGTCGGGCTCGCGATCACGCTCGGGCAGCATCCGGACCCGGAGGACCCCGACCCGTGGATCGGCCTGCTCCTCGTCGACGCGAAGCTGCACCGCACCGGCGTCGGGCGGCGCATCGTCCAGCTGGTCGAGGACCGCTTCCGCACCGCGGGCCGTGCGGCCGTACGCCTGGCGATCCTGGAGAACAACGACCAGGCGGGCTGGTTCTGGACCAACCTGGGCTACGAACTCATCGGGTACGCCGAGGACTTGGCGAAGCAGCGGCCCTGCGTGCTGATGCGCAAGGAGCTCAACGCGCCTGCCGCGTAAGGAGGTTCACGGCTTCGGCGGGCGGCCCTCGCCGTACAGCCACACGTCCCAGATCGCGTCCAGGTCCTTGCCCGCCTGCCGCTCCACGTACGCCGTGAAGTCGGCGGTGGAGGCGTTGCCGTGGCGGTGCGTCTTCGTCCAGCCGCGCACGATCGAGCGGAAGCGGTCGTCGCCCACGGCCTGGCGGATCTTGTGGATCACGGTCGCGCCCCGGTAGTAGACGGGGCTCGCCGAGATCGTCTCGGGGCCGCGGGGGCGCGCGGGCGGCTCGTCCCAGATCGCCGCGGCCGCCGCGGGCCCGCCGATCGCGTGGTCGACGTACGGCCCCTCGCCCGCGTAGACCTGCTCGAACGTCTGCTGCGCGGTGCGGCCGCCGTGCTCCTCGCTCCACAGCCACTCGGCGTACGTGGCGAAGCCCTCGTTGAGCCACATGTCCTGCCAGGACTTCGGCGTGACCGAGTCGCCGAACCACTGGTGGGCCAGCTCGTGCACGAGCAGCTGGACGCCGGGCGCGCCGGGGAACACCGGCCTGGTCTGGGTCTCCAGGGCGTACCCGGACGCGCCCGCCTCCTCGACGATCGCGCCGACCGAGGAGAACGGGTACGGCCCGAAGGTCCGCTCGCCCCATTTCACGACGTCCGGGATGCGCGCGAGGGCGCCCGCGCTCGCCTCGGCCTGCGCGGCCACCACCGCCGTACGCACCGGAAGCCCGCCCCCGCGGCCCGCGCCCCCGACTCCCTCGACTCCGTCGACTCCCTCGACTCCCTCGACGACGGACGTGCCGGTCTCGTACGCACCGATCGCGACCGTCGCCAGATAGCTCGCCATCGGCTCGCCGCTGCGCCAGACGAAGCTCGTCCGGCCGCCGTGCGTGCGGGCGCTTCGCAACTCCCCGTTGGAATAGGCCTGCAGGCCCTTCGGGACGGTCACCTCGATGTCGTACGCGGCCTTGTCCGAGGGGTGATGGTTGCCGGGGAACCAGGCCTTCGAACCGGCCGGCTGGCCGAGGGCGACGGCGCCCGTGCCGGTGCGCAGCCAGCCCTCCTCGGCGCCGTCCGCGTCGGTGATCGTGCGCGGCTCGCCGGAGTAGCGGACGACCGTGCGGAACGTCTCGCCCGAGCGCAGCTCGTCCCGCGGGCGCACGGTCACCTCGTCGCGCTGCCGGTTGAAGCGGGCCGGGTCGTCCTCGACGGTGACGGAGGCGATGTCGAGCCCGTGCAGGTCGAGGTTGAAGGCGCTGAGGTCCTGGGTCGCCCGGGCCGTGATCACCGCGGTGCCGTCGAGCCGCCCGGAGTCCGGGTCGTAGTCGAGGCCGAGGTCGTAGTGGCGTACGTCGTAGCCGCCGTTGCCCAGGTCGGGGAAGTACGGATCGCGCAGGCCCGCGCTGCCGGGGGTGCCCTGCACGCCGACGCCCACCCCGGAACAGCCGGAGAGGGCGAGAGCGGCGGTGAGGCCCAGGGGGACGAGAAGGGATCGGCGTATCGCGGGACGGGACGCCTGACGTGACGCTTGGCGTGTCTCCGGGCGTATCGCTGGGCGGGTCACACGGCGATCTTATGGGCGGTACGAGCAGTTCGCCCCGCTCGTCCGGTTCTACCGGGGAGCGGGGCGAAGAGGTGAGCGGCCGGGCACCGGGGGGGTGCAGGTGGTGCCCGGCCGCCGATCGAGGAGGCGGGCGGCGACGCTGCCGCCCGGCCTCGGCCCGGGAAGGTGGAGGGTCAGCGGCCGAGGGCCGCGACGCCCGCCTGGGCGAACTTCTCGTCGAGGTCGCCGGACGGGGCGCCCGCGACACCGATGCCCGCGATCGGGGCGTTCTTCGCGGTCACCGGGGCGCCACCGCCCAGGAACAGGGTGCCCGGGATGTCCTTCAGGTTCGGGGCCTGCTCCAGACGCTTGGCCAGCTCGGAGGTCGGGGCGTTCCAGGACACGGCGGTGTACGCCTTCTTCTCGGCCGACTCGTACGACTGCGGGCCCGCGCCGTCACCGCGCAGCGTCACGATGGTGTTGCCGTTGCGGTCGACCACCGCGACGGTCACCCGCTGGTTCTCCTTCTCCGCGGCGTCGAGCGCGGCCTGCGCGGCCTTCGTGGCGGCGTCGATCGTCAGGTGCGTCGACTGCGTCGTGTTCGACGCGGCGGCAGCGGCGGCCGGGGCGGCGGCGACGGACTCGGCCGGCGCGGCGTTCGCGGAGACGGCGCCGAAGGTGCCCGCACCGAGGGCGGCGACGGCGACGGCACCGGTGACGACACGGGTACGCAGGGAGAGCTTCTTCATGGCGGATTCCTCGTTCTCTGGCGGCGGCGTGGGAGGCCTGCACGTTGGAGTGCGGGAGGTGATTTCCGATCGGTTCCCGCAGTGGGTGGAGCGTTTGTCGCTCTGCATCCATCGTGGGGCCGCGGACCGCCCCACCCCGTCGACGTACCGGCTGTGACCTGCGTGCGGGACGGTCGACAGCGGGGTCGACCGATCGGTTGATGCGGGCGGCACCTTCGTGGGTGACGATGGGCCCGTGGAAGAGCAGCAGCCCCTGGCGCGCGGGGAAGAACGACAGCCCCTGGCGCACGGGGCCGCGCGGGACGACGAGGACCGGCGAACCCCGGCGCACGGGCCGGGCGCGCGGGACGACGAGGATCAGCAGACCCTCGTGCACGGGGCCGCCGCGCGGGACAACCGGCGGCTCGCCGCCGTCATGCACGTGGCGTTCTTCGTCCTCCTCGGCTCGTCCCTGACCCGCTTCCTGCTACGCCACCCCGCCGACCCCGCCACGCCCTGGGTCATCACGTTCGCGGGCGCGCTCGCCACGCTGTACGTCCTCGGGCCCGTGCTCGGCCCGAAGGACCCGCCGCCCGGACCGTACGCCGCCCGCGGCGCCACCACCTCGCACAAGCTGTGGCTCGCCGCCGTCATGGGGATCTGGGTGACCCTGGTGATCCTCGCGCCGAGCTTCGGCTGGTGCGCGGTGCCGCTGTTCTACACCGGCCTCCGCACCCTGCGCACCGGCGCCGCGATCTTCCTGGTCGCGCTGATCACCGTGTTCGTGGTCGCGGCCCAGGTGAAGCTGCGGGTGAACACCGGCTTCGACCCGAACCTGCTGTTCGCGCCGCCTGCCGTCGCCGCCGTCGCCACCGCCGTGTTCGTGCACTCGCAACGGCAGGCGGCACGACTGCAGTCCGTCATCGCCGACCTGGTCCGCACCCGCCGCGAACTCGCCGCGACCGAACGCCGCGAAGGCACCCTCGCCGAGCGGCAGCGGCTCTCCATGGAGATCCACGACACCCTCGCCCAGGGCCTGTCCAGCCAGCAGATGCTGCTCCAGGCCGCCGACCGGGTGTGGGACACCGACCCGGAGACCGCCCACGCCCACGTCCGCACCGCCGAGTCCTTCGCCGAGCGGAACCTCGCCGAGGCCCGCCGCTTCGTGCACGACCTGGCCCCCGCCGACCTCGCGGGCGGCGCCGGACTCGAACAGGCCCTGCACGGGCTCGCCGAGCGGGAGTCCCGGGACGGGCTCGACGTCCGCTGCCGGGTCGAGGGCACCCCGGCGCCGCTGCCGGACCGGGTGCAGTCGGCGCTGCTGCGCATCGCCCAGGGCGCGCTGGCCAACGTCACCGAGCACGCCGCGGCCCGCACCGCCGTCCTCACGCTGGTCTACTTCGACGACCAGGTCGTCCTCGACGTCGCCGACGACGGCCGCGGCTTCGACCCGCTCGCCGGGGGCGCGTCCTCCGGAGCGCGGGCGTCCGGAACCGGTTCCGGGGTGCGGGGCCACGGACTTCCCGCGATCCGGGCACGCGTCGCCCAGCTCGGTGGCACCCTCACCATCGAGTCCGCCCCCGGCGACGGCACGGTCCTGTCCGCCGCGATCCCCCTGGAGCCCCGATGACCACCTCTCCCGTACGGGTGCTGCTCTGCGACGACCACGCCGTCGTCCGCGCCGGACTGCTCGCCCTGCTCGGCAGCGCCCCCGACATCGAGGTCGCCGGGGAGGCCGGGACCGGCGAGGAGGCGGTCGCGCTGGCCGCGAAGCTCGAACCGGACGTCGTGCTCATGGACCTCCAGCTCGGCGCGGGCATGGACGGCGTCGAGGCCACCCGCCGGATCGCCCCCACCGGCGTACGGGTCCTGGTGCTCACCACGTACGACACCGACGCGGACATCACCCGCGCCATCGAGGCGGGCGCGACCGGCTACCTGCTGAAGGCGGAGCGGCCCGACGAGCTGTTCGCCGCGATCCACGCCGCCGCACAGGGCCGTACGACGCTCTCCCCGCCCGTCGCGAGCCGCGTCATGGCCCGCATGCGCAGCCCCCAGCCGACCCTGACCGACCGCGAGCTCGACATCCTCGGCCAGCTCGCCCACGGCCTCGGCAACCGCGACATCGCCAAGGCGCTGTTCATCAGCGAGGCGACCGTGAAGACCCATCTCGGCCGGATCTACGACAAGTTGGGCGTGGACACGCGCGCCGGAGCGGTCGCCGTGGCGAAGGAACGCAGGCTGCTGCCGTAGCCCTGCGGGGCCGTGACACCATCCGTAGGTGCTCGACATCGGATACGCCCTCTCCAACCGCTTCCCCGACCCGCCCCAGACCGACTACCGGCGGGCGGACGTGCGGGCACTGCGGCACGACCTGTTCTGCGGCGACGTGTACCTCGCGGACACCGAGTCCGACCGGGAACTGTCCACAGCCTGGGGGTGGGTGCCGGTGCTCGACTTCGCGTGGGCACTGTGCGACATCGTCGAGCGCCTCGACCGCGACCCGCTCGGCAGCCGCGCCTCCCGGCCGCAGTACGCCGAGCTCGACTTCACCGAGTCCAGCGACCGGATGCTGTTCGAGCGGCGGTTCGGGTGGGTGGACGTCGAGGGCGAATGGCTCCCCGGCTCCGAGCCGCCGCTGACGTTCTCCCACAGCGAGCTGCGGCGGGAGGCCCGGGATTTCCTCCACGACCTGATCGCGGACCTGACCGACCTCCACGAGGACCTGGCGGAGAACCCGACGATCTGGGACCTCCAGTCCCGCTTCCCCCGAATCTGAACTCCGGCCAAGAGGGCCCCGAAAGGGGCGCGGGGCTGTGACATCAGCGGCTTCGCCGCGGGGCGCGAGCAGCCACGACGGCGCGGCAGAAGGGCAACGACCCCCGGCAGGGAAACCTCAGGCGCGCCCCGAAACCCGGTCCGCCCACAGCGCCAATCTGTCCGTGGCCGCGGACGCGGACCCCACCCCCGCCTCCCGGCGATCAGCTGTCCGGTACGCCGCGTACATGGACTGGACGCCCAGCCACCGCAACGGCTCCGGCTCCCACTTGCGGACCTTGTGGTTCACCCACGGCAACTCCGTCAGCCCGGCTTCGGCCAGCTCACCCGCCGTGCCCTGCCCTGAGTCCTGCCGTACGAGATCGCAGAGCGTGCGCGCCGCGAGGTTGGCGGTGGCGACGCCCGAGCCGACGTACCCGCCCGCCCAGCCGAGGCCGCTGGACCGGTCGAGGGTGACCGACGCGCACCAGTCGCGGGGCACGCCGAGGACGCCCGACCAGGCGTGGTCGATCCGCGTGCGGGCGAGCGCCGGGAAGAAGCGGACCAGCAGCGACCGCAGCGCGTCCACCGTGGCGGGCTGCGTCCGGCCGTCGTTGTCGGTGCGGGAGCCGTAGCGGTACGGCACGCCGCGGCCGCCGAGCGCTATTCGGTCGTCGGCGGTGCGCTGCGCGTACATGTACGCGTGCGCCATGTCGCCGAGGGTCTCGCGGCCCTCCCAGCCGATGGTCTTCCACAGCTCGGCGGGGATCGGCTCGGTCACGATCATCGACGAGTTCATCGGCAGCCACTCCCGCCGCAGCCCCTTCAACGCGGCCGTGAACCCCTCGGTGCAGCGCAGCACGTACGGGGCGCGGACCGTGCCGTACGGCGTGACGGCGTGCTTCGCCTTGATCTCCGTGACCGGCGTCGACTCGTGGATGGTGACGCCCAGCGCGTCGACGACCGCGGCGAGCCCGGTGACCAGCTTCGCCGGGTTCAGCCGGGCGCCGTGCGGGGTCCAGGTGGAGCCGACGGCGCCGGCGACCCGTATGCGCTCGGCGGTCTCGCGCGCGCCGAGCAGCAGCCGCTCCCGGTCGCCGTACGCCACCTCGTCCTCGTGGAACGCGCGCAGGCGCGTCAACTGGGCCGGGGTGTACGCCACTTCGAGGACGCCGCCGCGGTGCACGTCCGCGTCGATGCCCTCCTCCTCGGCGACCCGGACGACCTCGGCGACGGTGTCGTTCATGGCGGCCTGGAGGCGTACGGCGGCGTCCCGGCCGTGCAGCTTCGCGTACCGGTCGCGGCCCGCCACGCCGTTGTAGAGCCAGCCGCCGTTGCGCCCGGACGCGCCGTAGCCGCAGAACTTCTGCTCCAGGACCGTGATCCGCAGGAACGGCACGGCCTTCTTCAGGTAGTACGCCGTCCACAGTCCCGTGTAGCCGCCGCCCACGATGCACACGTCGGCCGTCGCGTCCCCGGTGAGGGGCTCGCGGGCCGCGGGCAGGCCGTGCTCGTGGAACCAGTGGGAGATGTGGCCGTTGAGGGTGCTGGACGCCGAGTCGTTCATGGCCGGAACGTACCCGAGTCGCCCCGTGCCGCGGCACCCCTGTGGATAACTTCGGGCGCCCCCGACGGACCGCCTGTGGATAACTTCGGCCCTGCCGGCAGCCTGCCCCTAGCATCGGCCGGGTGACCCACACGACCGAGCCGCCCGACCCCGGTACGACCACCCCGACCGCCCCGGCCACCCCGGCCACCCCGGACATCCGCATCCCCGACGAACTCGCCCGCACCCAGCTCAAGTTCAACGGCGAGGCCGGCCGTGCCTTCATCGAGGCGCTGCCGCGGCGCGCCGCCGAGTTCCTGGACCGCTGGGCGCTGCGGGTCACGGGCCCGTCGATGTACGGGATGGCCTCGCTCGTGCTGCCCGTGCGGCGGGCCGACGGCACCCCGGCCGCGCTCAAACTGCAGCTGCTCGACGAGGAGAGCGCCGGCGAGCCCGTCGGCCTCGCCGCGTGGGCCGGGGACGGGGTCGTACGACTCCTCGACCACGACGCCGCGACCTGCACGCTGCTCCTCGAACGGCTCGACGAGCGGCGGCACTTGTCGAGCCTCGACGACACCCGCGAGGCCACCCGCATCCTCGCCGGGCTGCTCGCCCGACTCACCGCCGTACCCGCCCCGCCCGGCCTGCGCGGCCTCGGCGACATCGCGTACGACATGCTCGACGCCGTGCCGTCCGCGCTCCGCTCGCCCCTGGCCCACGGCCCGGCCCGCGCGACCCTCCAGGCCTGCGCCTCCGCCGTACGGGACGTCGCGGACCAGCCCGGCGACCGGCTGCTCCACTGGGACCTGCACTTCGACAACGTCCTCGCCGCCGAACGCGAACCGTGGCTGGCCATCGACCCGAAGCCGCTCGCCGGGGACCCCGGGTTCGACCTGATGCCGGCGCTCTTCAACGAACTCGGGGACGTCTTCGACGCGGCCGAAGTCCTGTACCGCTTCGACCTGTTGACGGAGACCCTGCACCTCGACCGGGCCCGCGCCGCGTCCTGGACCCTCGGCCGGGCCCTGCAGAACCTGCTGTGGAACGTCGAGGACGAGGAGCCGGAGCTGGACGCGGCGCAGCTGGCGATCGCCGATCTCGTCCGCGAAAAACGCCTCTGAGGGCGAGGGGCGGCCCGGTTAACCTGCGCGCATGATCCGCACAGCGACAGCCGAAGACGTACCCGAGATCCACGCGATGATCCGCGAGCTCGCCGACTACGAGAAGGCCCTGCACGAGGTCCGCGCCACCGAACAGGACCTGCGCACAGCCCTGTTCGGCGAGCAGCCGGCGGTGTACGCGCACGTGGCGGAGGACGACGCGACCGGCCGCGTCGTCGGCTACGCCCTGTGGTTCCTCACGTTCTCGACGTGGCGCGGGGTGCACGGGATCTACATGGAGGACCTGTACGTGCGGCCCGAGGCGCGGGGCGGGGGCCACGGCAAGGCCCTCATGGCCGAACTGGCCCGGGTCTGCGCTGCGCGCGGCTACCAGCGGCTGGAGTGGGCGGTCCTCGACTGGAACGAGCCGAGCATCAGGTTCTACGAGGCGTTGGGCGCGCGGGCGCAGTCGGAGTGGCCGGTGTACCGCTTGACGGACGAGCCGTTGGCCAAGCTGGCCTCTCCGTAAGGCACCCCCAGGGGGCTCCGCCCCCGGCCCCCCGCTCCTCAAGCGCCGGAGGGGCTTCCCGGGGTCGGTCTTTCGGCTTCCCCGCCATCGTGGTGGCCGTCGCTGTGCCCACCCGTTCCGCCCTGCGGAACGCCTGCCCACAGCGACGGCGGGGGGACCGAGGTGGGTGGGTGGGATTGAGCCCTCACCCCCGCCCACCCACAGCGGGGCGGGCGGGGACGTGCCCCAAAGGGGCGCGGGGAACTGCGCGCGCAACCACCGCGGCGGGGCAGCCGGGCAGCCGCCCGAAGGGACAGGACCTGCCCCGAAAGGGGCGCGGGGAACTGCGCGAGCGGTTGCGACGGCGTCGCGGACGGGCGGACGCCGCCGGACGGCTAGAACGTGTCCGTCGTGTGCGGAAGCCGTGGCACTCGCAGGGCCTCCGTCAGGGATCGGGCCGTGCCCGGGGTGTGTTCCGTGGCGAGGCCCGCCTGGACGAGGGCCGTCGGCGTCGTGGCGCCGAGGTAGCACGCCGCCAGGTCACGGACCGCGAGGGCGAGGTCGGCGGGCTCGTGGGTCGGCTCGTACGACGTGCTGCCGGAGGCGTCCGAACTCAGCCGGTGGGGGCCCGAGTTCGCGGGGAGGTGTGCGTCGTGCACGTCGAGGACGACGTCGACCGGCGCCGCGTACGACCGGCCGAGCAGCGCCGCGCGGACGTCGAGGAGCCGCAGCCACAGCGCGGGGAACTCGGCGGTGACGCGGACCTGGTCGCGGTCGGCGGCGAAGAGGAGCAGCGGGTCGTCGGCCGGCCGGCCCCACGCCCGTACCTTGGCCGTGAGGTCGATGGCGGCGAGGTACTGCCAGAGCGCGGCGGCCGCGGCCGGGGACTCGGCCTCCAGGTCGTCGACGCGGACGAGCCCGGGACCGTCGTCGTCGCGCTTCGTCCGGTAGATGGCGTACCCGGCGAGCGGTTCGCCGAGGGCGACGATCCGCGGAGGGGAGTACGCCGGTTCGTCCTCGTCCTTCTCGTTCATCCACTCCTCCGCCCACCACGCGCGCGTGCGGGCGATCCGGCCGGGCCGGTCGGCGCGGGTGCGGTCGTGGAACGCGGCGAGCTCCGCGGGCGCGTCGGCGGGGGCGATCAGGCACAGCGGCCGGTCGTCGGGGGCGATGCGCAGGGCGAGCGGGCGGCCGGAGTCGATCTCCACGGTGACCGCGCGGGTGCCCTCGCCGAAGCCGAACCGGCCGTAGATCACGGACTCGGAGGCCCACAGCGCGGCCAGCGGCCAGTCCTGGGCGGCGCAGCGCGCGAACAGCTCGGCGAGCATCCCGGAGAGCGCGCCGCGCCTGCGGTGCGTGGGCGCCACGCACGCGAACGTCACGCCGGGGCAGGGGAGTTCACCGCCCGGCACGGACAGCGTGAAGGGCAGCGCGGAGACGGTGCCGACCAGCTCGTCGCCGTCGTACGCGCCGACGCGGACGCAGCCGCGGAGCAGTTCCTTGTGGTGGGCGCGCAGCTCGGGCTCGGGCTTCTCGTGGAACGCGAGGTAGGCGAGGTCGAGGGCGACGTCGAGCTCGTCCTCGGGGAGTTCCCGGAACTTCAGGGCCGAGGCGCAGGGGGTGCGGGGGGTGGGACGGTTTTCCATATTCCGGACGTTAGTTCCCGTAAGCCGAACGAGCATCGGCATTTTCGGCCGCCGCGCCCTCCGCGGGCGGTGTCAGATGCCGGGGCGCACGTGCCGTGACGAGCAGGCCCGCGACGAGCCCGGCGAGGACCATGACCCCGGCGGCCCACCAGATCGCCACCGTGAAGCCGTGCACCATGCCCTCGGCGGCGACCCGGGCCCGCTCGGCGGGGTCCCGCAGATGCGCCGTGACGTACGCGGTGGCGGAGGTGGTGGCGATGGTGTTGAGGAGGGCCGTGCCGATGGAACCGCCCACCTGCTGCGAGGTGTTGACGGTCGCCGAGGTCACGCCCGCGTCCCGCGGGGCCACTCCGGCGGTGGCGGTGGCGAACACCGGCATGAACGTCAGGCCCATGCCGAACCCGGTGAGCAGCATGCCCGGCAGTACGTGCGTCGCGTACTCGCCCTCGACGGTCAGGCCGGTCAGCAGCACCATGCCGAGCGCGGCGAGCAGCATGCCGGGGACCATCAGGACGCGCGGCGGCACGTGGTGCAGGAGGCGGGCCGAGACCTGCGTGGAGCCGGTGATGATCGCGGCCGTCATCGGCAGGAACGCGAGGCCCGTCTTCACCGGCGAGTAGCCGAGGACGCCCTGCAGGTAGTACGTCATGAACAGGAACATCCCGAACAGGCCGACCGTCGCCAGCGCCATCGTCAGGAAGCAGCCGGCGCGGTCGCGGTCCCGGACGATGTGCAGCGGCAGCAGCGGGCTCGGCGCGCGCGTCTGCCACCAGACGAACCCGGCGAGCAGCACCACGGCCCCGGCGAACAGGCCGAGCACGAGCCCGTCGGTCCAGCCGCGCGGCTGCGCCTCGCTGAACCCGTACACGAGCGCGACGAGCCCGCCGCAGCCGAGCAGCACACCCGGTACGTCGAGCCGGGCGCCGGTGTGGCCGGGCCGGTGGTCGTGGAGCACGGCGAACGCGCCGAGCAGCGCGACGAGGGCGATGGGGACGTTGACGTACAGGCACCAGCGCCAGTCCAGGTACTCGGTGAGCAGGCCGCCCGCGAGCAGCCCGATCGCGGAGCCGCCGCCGGCCATCGCGCCGTAGATCCCGAAGGCCTTGCCGCGCTCCTTCGGGTCGCTGAACATCGTGGTCAGCAGCGACAGCGCGGACGGGGCGAGGACCGCGGCGAACACGCCCTGCAGGGCGCGCGCCCCGAACAGCATGCCGGGCCCCGATGCGGCGCCGCCGAGCGCGGACGCGGCGGCGAAGCCGACGAGCCCGAGCACGAACGTCCGCTTCCGGCCGACGAGGTCGGCGATCCGGCCGCCGAGCAGCAGCAGACCGCCGAACGCGAGGGTGTACGCGGTGATCACCCACTGCCGGTTGCCGTCGGACATGCCGAGGGCACGTTGGGCGGAGGGCAGGGCGATGTTCACGATGGTCGCGTCGAGGACGACCATCAGCTGGGCGAGCGCGATGACGACGAGTCCCCACCAGCGGCGAGCGTCCGGTTCCGGAGGCGAGCTCATGCTTTCCAGCACACCACGGGTGGTCGTGGTCCTGCCTGTCGGGCGGGGCGCCACAAGGGCTCCGCCCCCGGACCCCCGCTCCTCAAGCGCCGGAGGGGCTCCCTTTACCGCTCGTCTTTCGGCAGACCCGCCGTCGTGGTTGCTCGCGCCCCGCGGCGAAGCCGCTGATGTCACAGCCCCGCGCCCCTTTCGGGCTCCCCCGGTGGGGCCCGGTCATCGCTACGGCTCAAGGACCACCTTGCCCACCGTCCCCCTCCCCTCCAGCGCGCGGTGCGCCGCCGCCGCCTCTGCCAGGGGGAAGCGCTGGACCCGGGGGCGGAGGCGGCCGGTCGCTGCCTCCTCCAGGGCGCGGAGCTCCAGGGTCCGGATCGGGTTCTCGCCGCCCGCCCGCGCGAGCATCGGCGGGCCGAGCACCTCCACCGCCGTCACGCCCCGCTCCGCGAGCTCCGCCGCGTCCGGACGGTGCGGGTCGTCCTCGCCGCCGATGCCCTGCGAGGACCAGCCGAACACGACGTGCCTGCCGCCGGGCCCGAGGAGGTCGACCGCCGCGCGCCCGGCCGGCCCGCCGACCCCGTCGAGGACGACCGTGGCCGTACGGCCGCCGAGGTGGGCGCGGACCTTGTCGGGCCAGTCGGGCTGCCGGTAGTCGACGGCCAGGTCGGCCCCGTCCGCCTCGACCAGGGCGGTCTTCTCGGGCCCGCCCGCGAGCCCGACGACTGTCGCCCCGGCGTTCTTCGCGTACTGCACGAGCAGGGTGCCGAGTCCGCCCGCCGCGGCCGGTACGAGGACCACGGACTCCGGGCCGAGCTCCGCGAACTGCACGATCCCCATCGCCGTACGGCCCGTGCCGATCATGGCGACGGCGGCGGCCTCGTCGAGCCCGTCGGGGATCTCGTGCGGCCGGGACGCGTCGACGACGGCCAGCTCCGCGTACCCGCCGGGCGCGAAGCCGAGGTGGGTGACGGCGCGCTTGCCGAGCCAGGCCGGGTCGGCGCCGGGCCCGACCGCGTCCACGACGCCCGCGACCTCCCGCCCCGGCACCGTCGGCAGCGCCGGCAGCTCGGGCAGCGGGCCCTGCACGCCGGAGCGGATCGCGGTGTCGAGCAGGTGAACCCCGGCCGCCCGGACGGCGATCCGCAGCTGGCCCGGGCCGGGCTCGGGGGTGTCGACCTCTTCGAGCACGAGGTTCTCGGCCGGCCCGAAGGCGTGATGACGGATGGCGCGCACGGTGAACTCCTCGGTCGGTACGGCAGGTCGGCGGCGGTACGGCAACCACCCTCCGACCTCAAGCGGACTTGAGGTCAAGCCCCGGTGCCGTACGGAGTCGCACCGGACTCGCACCGGAGTCACACCGTGACCGGCCGGGCCGCCAGTACCGCCAGCGTCGCCGCCTCCATCGCGCTCGTGAACGACACCTCCGACAGCACGCCCGGCGCCGCCACCTGGTCGCCGGCCAGGAACACCGCGTCGCCCCGGCGCACCGCGGGCCGGTCGCGCCAGGTCGTGCCGGGCAGGTCGACCGCGCCCGTACGCCCCGCCGCGAGCGCCTCGCGCCGCCAGGCCGTACGCTCCCGCCAGCCCGGCGCGCCCAGGTCGAGCAGCCGTTCCGCGCGCCCGATCCCGGCGGACCTGGGCTCCTCGGGCGCGACCGGGATCTGGCCCTGGAACAGCGACTCCCCGGCCGGGGCGAGGCTGCGGTCCTGCGCGGTGAACCGCTCGATCCAGCCCGGCGCGTCCAGGTCGGACACCGCGAACGCGTCCCCGCGCCGGGTCCGTACGGCCAGGTCGATCAGCGCCGTACGACCGCTGTGCCAGCGCAGCGAGTCGTCGCCGAGGAGGCGGCGGGCCGCGTCGAGCGAGGTCGCGACGATCACCGGGCCGTCCTCGGGCAGGGCGTCGACGCGGGACGCGGTCTCCACGCGGACGCCGAGGTTCCAGGCGTGGGCGGCCATCCGGTCGATGACGGAGCTCCAGCCGCCGCGCGGGTAGTGCGCCTCCGGCGGCAGCTTCGTGGCGCGGCGCAGGCGCTCCTGCACGAAGGCGGCGGACAGCGAGCCCGGGTCGTGGTGGAAGACGGCCACGGCGACGTAGTGGGCCGCGGCCCGCGCGCCCTCCTCGCCGACCCGCTCGGCGGCCCAGCCGAAGAAGTCCCGGTCCACGGGCGCGTGCCGGTGCCGCGGCCCGAGCAGCTTGACCATGCCGAGCGGGGGCGTGCGGCGCAGCGCGCCGCGGTGGTGCAGGCGCAGCCGGGCGCCCTCCAGGGGCGGTATCGGGGCGAGCGGTCCGATCAGGTCGCGCTGCTTCAGCCAGGTCCAGTGCGGGCCGCCGTTGTAGAGCGCGTGCGGCCCTTCGTTCGTCCGGTACGGGCCCGTCTCGCTGGTCCGGGCGCGGCCGCCGAGGGTGTGGTGGGCCTCGTGCAGGGTGACCTCGGCGCCCGCCTCGGCGGCGACGATCGCCGCGGTGAGCCCGGCGAATCCGCCGCCGATGACGGTGATGCGATGCATGTCTGCGTCTCCTCGCTCCGTGGAGTGTCACGGGTACGACGGAGGAGAGCCGCCGGATGTGACATACGGAGGCGCGCCCCGGGGTGAGATACGGCGGCCCGGCCGGGGCTGTCAGTGGCGTCGCGCAGGATGGACGGCATGCCACGCGAACGACGCCCCGGGCAGCAGCCCGCCGTGAAACCCGTCCGCCGCCCCGAGCTGCGCCTGCCGCCCCTGAGACCGTGCGGGGACGCCGAGTTGACCCCGGACGGGGACTACGACGGCCTGCTCTTCGACGGCACGGACCTGTCGTACGGCGAGGCGGCCGGGGCGAGATTCCTGGACTGCTCCCTGGAGGGCTGCGCGCTCGACGGCACGGTGCTGCGGAACGCCCGCGTCATCGACTCGCGGCTGACCGGCGTGCGGGGCGTGGGCACGGACCTCGCGGGCGCGGCGCTGCGGGACGTGGAGCTGCTCGACGCGCGCCTCGGCGGGACGCAGCTGCACGGGGCGGCTCTCGAGCGGGTGGTGATCAGGGGCGGCAAGATCGACTACTTGAACCTGCGGCGGGCGCGGCTGCGGGACGTGGTCTTCGAGGACGTCGTCCTCGCCGAGCCGGACTTCGGCGGGGCGAGCCTGGAGCGGGTGTCGTTCGACGGGTGCACGGTGGCCGGGGCGGACCTCACGGGCGCCCGGCTGACCGATGTCGACCTGCGCGGGATCACCCGCCTCGACCTGGCGCGCGGGGCGGGGAGCCTCGCGGGGGCGGTGATCAGTACGACGCAACTCCTGGAGCTGGCACCGGTGTTGGCGGCGGAGCTGGGGGTGCGGGTGCAGGACTGAGGGGTGTGCCCCTGCAGGGGCGTGGGGCCGGGACATCGGCGGCTTCGCCGCGGAGCGCGGCCGGCCGCCGAGAGAGAACTCTGTCCGACGGCAGAGAGGGCCCTACGACCCAAGGACCACGGCTGTCCCCTGCCCGGCTCGGATACTGGGACGTATGCCCAGCCCCCACACCCCCCGCAGGATCCACCCGCGCACGCTGTGGCGGGCCGCGGCGGAGGCCGCGTGCGCCGTGGTGCTCGTGCTGCTCACGTACGAGGGGGTGAGCGGCCTCGGCGACGGTCTCAGCGGGGACCTGCAGCTGCTGCTCGGCCTGGTCTCCGTCGCCCTCGTCACCGTCCGCCGCGGCCTTCCCCTCCTCAGCGTCCTCGGGCTGGCGGCCGCGATGGCCCTGGTGCCTGCGGTGGGGCTGCTCACCGCCGTCGCCTCGTACACCGCGAACCGGCAGCTGCCGGCGGCCCGGCGGCGGACCGTGCTGCTGCTCGCGGCCAGCACGCTCGCCACGGTCTGCTGCGGGATCTTCGCCCCGGCGGCCGGCTTCGGGAGTCATGGCTTCGGTCTGGCGCTGGGCGCGGTGCTCGCCGCGACCACCGTGCTCGTACCGGGCCTCGTGGGCGCCGCCGCCGGGCAGCAGGACCGGCTCCTGCGCGCGCTGCGCGAGCGGACCGCCGCCGCCGAGGAGGCCGAACGGCAGGCGGACAGCGCGTCCCGCATCCGGGAACGGTCCCGGATCGCCGCCGAGATGCACGACCTGGTCGGCCACCGGCTCAGCCTGATCTCCCTGCACGCGGGCGGACTGGAGCTGGCGTTGCGCAAGGAGGCCCCCGACCTGCAGGGCGAGGCCGCCCTGGTGCGCGGCGCGACACAGGACGCGATGCGCGAACTGCGTGAAGTCCTCGGCGTCCTGGGCCCGTTGGGCCGCGACACCGGCACCGAGGCGCTCACCGACGCGACCGGCACGCGCGCCGACATCGAGGCGCTCGTCGAGGAGTCGCGCGGCGGCGGTGTCCTCGTCGACCTCGGCTGGGACGGCCCCGACCTGGACGGCCGGGAGGCCCGGGTGCGCCGCGCCGTGCACCGGGTGGTGCGGGAGGCGCTGACCAACGTCCACCGGTACGCCGCCGGGGCCCGCGTCGACGTGCGGGTCACGCACGACGACGCGCGGGTGCGGATCGCGGTGCGGAACGGCGTACCGCCCGTCGGCGCCGAGCCGTCGGCCGCGCCGGTCGGCACCGGGCGCGGGCTCACCGGCCTGCGGGAGCGGGTCGCGCTGCTCGGCGGCGCCCTGGAGGCCGGCCCGACCCCGGCGGGCGGCTTCGCCGTCACGGCGGAGCTGCCCGCGGAGCCGGAGACGGCGCCGGGCACGGCCGAGGAGAGCCCTTACGAGCCGTACGCGCCAGACACCACCGACCCCACCGCTGACCTGCACCCCCGACTCCCCTCCCCCCGCCGCCTCTCCACCCTCCAGCGGAGGTTCTCCGACGTGGCGACGGCCCTGCTGGGGCTCGCCGGGGTGGGCGTGATGATGCTGTTCGGCCTCGTCCTCGTCGACCGCGCCCGGCCCGCCCCGGACTACGCGAACCCGGACCCGCCGCGCGTCGGCATGAGCCGCGAGCAGGTGCGGTACGCCCTGCCCGCCGACAGCGTCGAGGCACGCGCCGCGGCCGTGGGGCACGAGCCGCCCCGGCCCGCGTCGGCCACCAGCTGCATGTACCCGTACGCGGAGGGCGGCCCGGAGCAACGGGAGCGCGGTGAGCTGGAGTTGGTCCGCTACTGCTTCACCGGCGACACCCTGACGGCGATCGACCGCTTCACGGCCCCGCTGGTCACCGAACCGCAGGACACCCCCGAGCCGTCCCCGACCCCCACCCCCACCCAGGAGCCGCAGCGATGACCGACCCGACGACGCCGACCGGCGCCCCCGCCTCCACTGCCGGCCCGGCCCCCGTCCGCGTGCTCCTCGCCGACGACGAGGAGATGATCCGGCACGGCGTACGGCTGATCCTGCGGCACGCGGACGGCATCGACGTCGTCGGGGAGGCCGCGAACGGCGCCGAGGCGGTGCGGCTCGCGGCCGAACTCCGGCCGGACGTCGCCCTGGTGGACGTGCGGATGCCGGTGACGGACGGACTCGCCGCGATCGCGCCGCTGCTCGCACTCGACCCGGCGCCGCGCGTCGTCATGCTCACCACGTTCGGCGACGAGGAGAACGTGACGCGGGCCCTGCACTCCGGCGCCACCGGCTTCCTGCTGAAGGACGAGGGCCCGCAGGAACTCATCAACGCGGTACGCGCGGCCGCCGCGGGCGACGCGGTCCTCTCGCCCGGCGTCACCGGCACCGTCATCCGCCGCATGCTGCAGGGCGGTGCGCGGCCCGACGCGGACGGCCACGGGGCGCGGGTCGCGGGCCTCACCGACCGGGAGCGGGAAGTCCTCGTCCTGCTCGGGCAGGGCCTCGCCAACCTGGAGATCGGGCGGCTGCTCGGCATCGGCGTCGGCACCGTGAAGACGCACGTGGGGTCGATCCTGGAGAAGACGGGCTGCGAGAGCCGCGTCCAGGCGGCGGTCCTGGCCCACCGCGCGGGCCTGGTCGACTGACCCGACTCCGGCGGTCTGCGGAGCAGTTGGCCCTCTGCCGCAAGTAAGACCCCGGGTCCCTCGCAGGGACTACCCCTCCTCCCTCCGCCCGACTTCCGGCAGGGCCCGTATTCACGCCCTGCGGCCGACGGATCGGCCGCGCCGCGCGCCGAGCATGGAACGGAACCGGCCGCCGCACTCCGCGGCGGCCGCGCCCGACCACCCCACCCTGCTCACGCCTCCCAGGAGACAGCCATGTCCCAGGCCGCCGCCGCCCCCGCCCCGATCCACTCGCCGGCCACCGACGCCGCCGCCCGCGCCTCGGGCCTGAGCAAGGTGTACGGCTCGGGCGAGACCCGGGTCGTCGCCCTCGACGACGTCTCCGTGGAGTTCGGGCGCGGCCGCTTCACCGCGATCATGGGCCCGTCGGGTTCCGGCAAGTCGACGCTGATGCACTGCATGGCGGGCCTCGACTCCGTCTCGTCCGGCTCGGCCCGGATCGGCGACACCGAGCTGTCCGGGCTCGACGACCGCAGGCTCACCCGGCTCCGCCGCGACAAGGTCGGCTTCGTCTTCCAGGCGTTCAACCTGCTGCCCACGCTCACCGCGTACGAGAACATCACGCTGCCCATGGCCATCGCGGGCCGCCGCCCCGACCACGACTGGGTCGACGCCGTCGTACGCACCGTGGGCCTCTCCGGCCGTCTGCGGCACCGGCCCGCGCAGCTGTCCGGCGGGCAGCAGCAGCGGGTCGCCGTGGCCCGTGCGCTCGCGTCCCGGCCGGAGATCGTGTTCGCCGACGAGCCGACCGGCAACCTCGACTCCCGCTCGGGCGCCGAGATCCTGGGCTTTATGCGGGAATCCGTACGGGAGTTGGGCCAGACCGTCGTGATGGTCACGCACGACCCGGTGGCCGCGGCCCACGCCGACCGGGTCGTCTTCCTCGCCGACGGCCGCCTCACCGACGAGCTGCTCGCGCCGACCGCCGAGACCGTCCTGGACCGGATGCGGCTCTTCGACGCCAAGGGCCGCACCAGCTGAGCCCCCTCCACCCACTCCGTCCGCCCGAATCCCTGGACCGCCCCATGCTGCGAACAGCCCTGCGCAACGTCCTCGCGCACAAAGCCCGGCTGATCATGACCGCGCTCGCGGTGATGCTCGGCGTCGCCTTCGTCTCCGGCACGCTCGTCTTCGGCGACACCGTGGCCTCCGCGTTCCGCGCCGCCTCCACCAAGAACCTGAAGGACGTCGCCGTCTCGGTGCAGGCCGACGAACTGCCCCCGGCCGGCCTGTCCGACGAGCCGCGCACCACCGCCCTCGACGGCGCGCTCGCCGACCGCATCCGGGACCTGCCCGGCGTCACCTCCGTACGCACCGGTGTGAACGGCCGTGCCACGCTCGCCGGGAAGGACGGCACGCCCCTCGACGCCGGGAGCGCGTGGCAGAACCTGGCCGCCAACTACGCCCCGGGGAAGGACGGTTCGGACCCGCGGCTGCCGCTCGCCGACGGGCGGGCGCCCGCCGGGCCGGGGGAGCTGGCGCTCGACGCGGCCACCGCCGAACGCGCCGGGTACCGCATCGGCGACACCGTCCGGTTCGCGACGACCGGCCCGGCCCTGACGAAGAAGCTGGTCGGCACCGTCCGCACCGACGACCCCCGGGTCACCGCGGGCGGCACCCTCACCGTGTTCGACACCCGCACCGCGCAGCGGCTGTTCCTCGCGCCCGGACGCTTCGACGAGCTGTCCGTGACCGCCGCGCCCGGCGTCGACACGGCCGCCCTCACCACACAGGTCCGCGCCCTCCTCCCGAAGGCGGGCGCGTCCGCGGCGAGCGGCGCCGAGCTGGCCGCCCAGCAGTCCGAGGAGACCGCCGAGTCGACCCGGGCCATGACCACGATGCTCCTTGTGTTCGCCGGGATCGCCCTGTTCGTGGGCGTGTTCATCATCGCCAACACCTTCACGATGCTGATCGCCCAGCGCAGCCGCGAGATCGCCCTGCTGCGGGCCGTGGGCGCCTCCCGCCGGCAGGTCGTACGCTCCGTGCTCGCCGAGGCCGCGCTCCTCGGACTCGGCGCGTCCGCCGCCGGGTTCGCGCTCGGCCTCGGCATCGCGGCGGGCCTGCGGCCGCTCCTGAACGCGGGCGGCGCCGGACTGCCGGACGGCCCGCTGGTGATCGCGCCCGCGGCGGTGCTGTGGTCGCTCGCGGTGGGCGTCGTGGTGACGGTCCTGGCGGCCTGGCTGCCGTCCCGCAAGGCCGCACGGATCGCCCCGGTCGCGGCGCTCTCCACCGTGGACGCACCGACTCCGGTACGCGGGCTGCTCGTTCGGAACATCCTCGGCGGGCTCCTGACGGGCGCGGGCGTCCTGGTCATGCTGTACGTGTCGACCCTCGACGACGGCGCCGACGCGAACGTCTCGATCGCCATGCTCGGCTCGTTCCTCACCCTGACCGGCATGATCGTGCTCGCCCCGCTGCTCTCCCGGCCGCTGGTCACGCTCGCCGGCCTGGTCACGACGCGGGTGTTCGGCGTGAGCGGCCGCCTCGCCCAGGAGAACGCGCTGCGCAACCCGCGCCGTACGGCCGCCACCGCCTCGGCCCTGATGATCGGCGTCACCCTGATCACCGGCCTCGCCGTGACCGGCCACTCCGTCGACCTGGCCCTGCGGGAGGCCGCCGTGAAGGGCCTCAGCGCCGACTACCGGGTCTCCAACTCCGCGTATCTGGGCGTCGACCCGAAGGACGGCGACAAGGTCGCGCACGTGCCGGGCGTCGCCGCGGCCACCCCGATCGCCTCGGCGGGCCTCACGGTCGACGGGGAGTACGCGATGGTCTCCGGCGTCGACCCGAAGCAGCTCGGCAAGGTCGCGTCCCTGACGTTCGAGTCCGGCTCCGCGGAGGCGGTGGGCCCCGGGAAGATCGCCCTCTCCACGACCCTCGCCGCACGCACGGGCCTGCGCACCGGCGACACCCTGAAGGCCGAACTCGCCCCGGACGACGGGGAGTCCACGCGGCACGAGCGGCTCGAAGTCGTCGGCGTCTACCAGGAGAACGAGGTCGTCGACAGCGCCGTCGCCGACGTCACCGACGTCCTCCCGTACGCGGCGGGCCGCGCGTACGACTCCGTCCTCGTGAAGGCCGCGCCCGGCAAGGCCCCCGGCCTCGACCGCGACATCCGCGAAGCCCTCGGCAACAGCCCGCTCCTGCAGGTGCAGAGCCAGGAACAGCTCACGAAGCAGGCGTCCGGAGAGATCGGCGTGATGCTCAACATGATGTACGGGCTGCTCGGCATGGCCGTCGTCATCGCGGTCCTCGGCGTGATCAACACCCTGGCCATGTCGGTCTTCGAGCGCACCCGCGAGATCGGCATGCTCCGCGCGATCGGCCTCGACCGCAGGGGCGTACGGCGGATGGTGCGCCTGGAGTCCGTCGTCATCTCCCTCTTCGGCGCGGTCCTCGGCCTCGGCACGGGCGTCTTCCTCGCCTGGGCCGGCGGCAGCCTCACCTCCTCCGGCCTCCCCGACTACACGACCACCCTGCCCTGGCCACGCCTGCTCCTCCTGCTGCTCCTGTCCCTCACCATCGGCGTACTGGCGGCGATCTGGCCGGCCCGGAGGGCGGCGCGACTGAACATGCTGGGGGCGATCAACGCGCAGTGAGGGGTGGGGTGTTGGGGGCCGGGGTGGTACGGGGAGGGGTGGTACGGGTTGGGGTGGGCGACCCCGCTACGGGCCTCACCGCCCCAACCCGCGCCCCCGGTCGAACCTCCCCAGCACGTGGATCAGGCGCCACAGCCCCGCGGCCCCACCCACCACCGTTCCGGCCCTCGTACCGAACAAGGCCGCCGTCGCCGCGAAGGCCACCAGGCCGAGCACGGCGGACGTGACGAGGGCGAAGGCGATCTCCACCGTCATCGCGTCCTTCTCCCAGCGGGATTCACGGCCCTGGTCCCGCGAGTCCCGAGGGCCCCGCGAGTTCTGAGAGTCCCGAGAGTTCCGCGTGTCCCGAGTGCCCATGCGGGGAGTGTGGCACGGGTCGGGGCGAGGCGGGAGGGCCCGGGAAAGCCGGCCGAGGCAGGGCGGGGCGGACGCCGGGGCACCTGGAGGTGGCGGGGCAAACGGGGGTGGCGGGTGACCTCGGGGGCGGGTGCGCGTTGCCCCGGGTAAAAAACCCTGGAGCCGCCATGCGCACCCTCGTCAGAGCCCTCGCCGCGACCCTCGCCGCCTCCGTGCTCGCCCTGGCCCCCGCCGGGAACGCCACCGCCGACGACACCCCCGAGCGGGACACCGCCGCCTGGAACGAGAACACCTGGAACGCGACCACTGGGGGGAACGCCCCCGCCGCAGGGAACACCCCCGTCGCCGGGAACCCTCAACTCGTCCGCGCCGCCGACCGGATCATGGCGTTGCCCGTGGAGCGGTTCATGGAGGTGGAACGGAAGCCCCCGTTCAACTGGACGACGGACGGCTGCTCCGTGCCGGGCGGCATGGCCCCGTACATGAAGCTCTTCACCCCCGCCTGCACCCTCCACGACTTCGGCTACCGCAACTACGGCTCCCGCGCCGGCACCCTCTCCCTGGACCCGACGCCCGCCCGCAGAAAGGCCGTCGACGACCGCTTCCTGGAGGAGATGCGCCGCACCTGCGACCGGAAACGCCCCACCCCGCTCCGCCGCGCGGCCTGCTACGGGGCGGCGCACACGTACTACGACGCCGTACGGATCGGCGGGGGGCGAGCGTTCTACGCCTGACCGCGGACGCGGGACGCGGGAGGACAGGTGAGGGCGGGGACGACACGTCACGTCGTCCCCGCCCTCACGCGTCCCATCTCCCCACGCGCGACGGCTACACGAGGGTGGAGATGCAGAACGGATGCCCGGCGGGGTCGAGCAGCACCCGCCACCGCTCGGGGTCGGGCTGGAAGTCGGGCTTCACGGCCCCGAGTTCCAGCAGCCACGCCTCGGCCCCGTCGAGATCGTCGACACCGACCTCCACATGCGCCCGCTTCTCCCCACCCCCGCCCACGCCGCCGTCACCGTCTCCGTCTCCGTCTCCGGGCCAGCCGGGCGCCCGATACCCCTCCAACCGGGAGAACCCGAGCCCGGCCACCCCTTCCCCCTGCCCCAGAAACACGAAGTCCTCGGTGGCGAACACGACGGGAAGCCCGAGCATCTCCCCGTAGAACCCGGCCAGTTGGACGGGATCACCACAGTCGAAGGTGACGGCGGAATACCGGAAAACGGGTGCGACAACAGTGCCTTCAGCGCTCATACCCGGAGGCTAGACAGCAACTAGGACAGTTTCTGTCCTATATTCCCCAGGGTTGGCCCTCTCTGACCCCCGTCAGGAGCGGGCCGTGCACCGAGCAGCGGCCCTCCAGAACTAATCGTCGCTTTTCCGGTTCAGCCCCCACTCGCGAAAACGTCGGCTGGCGTACATGCCGACCGCACCCGCAACGATCAGTCCACCGCCGTCAATGACCGGCGAGTCCTGAAACAGGGCTGAGACGACCAGCGAGGACAGCACCGCGAACAGCGCTGTCACGCCGAGGAAGACGCCAATTTCCGCCCACCACATGGCAGTTGTCGGCTTTCGATCTGCCGCTTGCATTACTTCACCTCAGCCAGTGATGTAGTGGCACTGCGTGGCCCGCAGCTTCCCGTTGGTGTAGAACTTCGCGCACGCCTTGCCGTACTTCGGCAGCGTCTGGGGGGCGTTGTGCCGCAGCGGGTTGTGGTCGCCCGTCGTATGCGTCTTGCCTCGCGAGGTCTTGTAGGTCTTGCCGTTCGTGTCGGCATACGCGAAATCGATCCGCCAGTTGTAGAACTTCGGGAGAGCCGCCAGGCCGGCGCAGTCAACACCGGCGAACTGGTTGGTTATCTTCCGCTTGCTCCCCTTGATCGTGTGCGTGAGGAAGCAGCCATTCGGGATCTTTACGGTGAAGCCGTTGAAGCTATAGGAGAACGAGCCCAACGGGCTCGTCCCAGCGGCGCTTCGTGGCATCACGGGCTGTTCATCCGCTGCGGCTGCGGGCGCAGCCGCAAGGGCCCCTCCCCCGACAAGTGCTGCTACACCGCCAAGAGTTACCGCTCGCTCGGCAAATGTCGCCGGCCTCGCCATACCCGACTCCCCTTGTTTTTAGATCCAGCGACAAAGCCGGAAGAGTCCGCTTCGTCAACCTTCGCGCCGAACGTACCGGCCCTCCGACAGGTCCCGACGACCGCCCCCTCACCCCCTCAGGGATGGTTATTCGGCCGTTACGCCCCTTATGGAACCCGGCCGCATCAACCTCCGTCGCACTGCACCGCATCCACGCCCAAGGGCCCTCGTTCCAGAGCTCGGAGCATCCACCAGTCACCGGTCAACTCAGGCTCAACGAGAGGGCTTTGAAAGGGCCGACCACTCTCAGCAAAGCAAGGTGAAGGCCGACCGGGCGCTCGCCCACATCGCACCGGCCTCGACACCGAGCCCGCCGAGCCGGAGGCCCCCCCGCATCCGAGCCCGAACACCCCGCGCCGCCGGCGACCCGCACGAGGCCGCCCCCCGGTCGCCGCATCAAGTGAACGAAAAATCCCAGGTCAGACAACATCTGACCTGGGATTTCGCAGAGCCCCCACAGCGTGGTGCCGGACGACGCCGCAGAACCCCGTTTCCCCAGGCCAGAGAGCCATGGCCCCCGCTCTGCGTGCCGCGCAATCCATCCCGTGCCGCCTGGCCCGCTCCCGCAGCGCTCACGCAACTCGCCACCAGGCACGTCGGCGGGGTTACTGACCCCGCAGGCCCCTTGGACTCCAACATCAAGCGACACCATGAGGAGCAAGAGCTTCGAGGTCATGGGCAATCACATCCCAGATGGCTACTCACTCGATCAGGACCACTTACGGCCTGCCTCCCTGGTCTGTGTATCTGGTTCGCGCGGCTCGACTGCTCGCCGGCAGGGTGCAGTTATGGATCAAGCAGAGGTGTTGCTCATCGGAGGGCGCGCCGGCGTCGGCAAGAGGACGGCGGGGTAGGAGGTCTCGGCTCGTTTGCGTGGTGCGACGTTTGCCACTGCGTGATCGAAGGCGACTTCATGGGCCAGGCCCATCTCGCCCCGGAGAGAGACCCGCGCCGCAGGAAGATCGCCGAGCGCAATCTGACGGCGCTCTGTCGAACTATGCCGAGCTCGGATACCGCCGCCTGATCTACACGCACACGGTGAGCGTCCTGGCCGACCGGGCTCGGAATTGGAGCAGGAGTTGGAGGGCAGCGCCCGCAAAGCACGGATTCTGGATGAGCAAATGCCCCCGGACACGGTGCCGGTGGCGACCGACGGACGGACCGTGGTCGACATAGCGCGCGAGGTCGTGAGCGCCACCGGATGGCTGGCGAGCGCCTCCGGGCGCGTGATCTCCAAGCCGACCAGGACGGGCTGGTGGGTCCGGTTCCCAGCTAAGTGCCGTACGGGCTCTACGAGCCGGTGCAGCAGCACTTGGACGCCGCTTTGCGGTAGCACTCTCGCTCTGCCCTGGTGGCGCACCGGCCCCGTTCGGAGCGTCGGCCACTCAGCGGTCGAACGTGTCGATGTGCTGCTGAAACACTTGAGCCAGATCCTCGGCTGTGCCGTGAGGGGGAACCTCCCAGGGAGTCTCCTCCCCAAGATCCATGGCAATCTCCGTCGTGAACTGGACCAGATCGGGGGCGGGGGCGTACGAGTCCCGCAGCCAGACAGCGAACCGCGCGGCTTCGCCCGCGGAGGCGTCCATCACCAGGACCGATCCCATCTCCGGGTAGGGAGTGGTCGCCAACCCTCTGAGCCACACCCCTTCACTGAGCGAAACCTCAAAGGTCAGCGCATCGATCGATCGAGGGCCGAGGTGGCCCTTGAGCTTTGTGAAAGCTCCAGGGAATCCCTCGTTGATTCGATCAGCGAAGTGGTCGAGACGGAGCTGCCAGGCTGTGGGGTTGTCCACTGGCGGGGCGAAGCTGAAGGTGGTCCGGCGTGCGTTGTTCTGCGTCATGGTGTCTCGGTTCACTCCTACGGCACGTAGCGTGCGGTGCCCTCTACGCCGCTCATGGCCATCATGCTCTGCCAGTAGGGGGCGGCTTCCTCGTCATTGGTGATGATCTCGAAACCGCGGATCTCGTCGTTTCGCGGATCGGACAGCGCCGCCTGGTACCGGTCCATCTCCTCCGAACGCAACCAGCTTCGCTGACCGAGTAGCGCGGCCCTCCGGGCACAAGGCACCGAGGTCAGCGCGGCTTCCGTTTGGGCGGGACCGGGCCCGGAATCACGTCGAGGCCCATGTGCTCCTTGAACAGATGGACCAGGTTCGCTCCGTTGAGGAGTTCAAGACGTCCGTGCTCGTTGGCGAAAGCCTCGCTGGCCCGCCCGAACCAGGATGTCGTCACGAGAATGCCCTTGGCTGCGCGCTTGTGCTCCACGACACCCGCGAGGGCCGACACCGTTTCGAACGGCACGACGTTCTTGGTGCGTTTGGCCTGGATGACGCACAGCCCCTTCATCACTGGGTCGGTGTTCATCGCCACCGCATCCACTCCCTCGTCCTTCGAGGGTTGGGTGTTCACACTGTCCAACCCGATGGCCTCGAACAGCTGCCGGATGAGGTGCTCGAACTCCGTGGGCGTCAGGTCCATCAGTACGGGCCGGCTGTCGAGTCCTGCCACGACGTCCAAGCTGTCCATGAGCCGGAACTTGCTCAGGTCGAACGTGACCAGCGGCCGCACCGGCTCCAGTTCGTACGGGTTGGGAGAGATCAGGGACCGCAGCCGCTTCAGGCAGGCCCGCGGATCAACCTGCGTCAGGACCAGCTGCTCGAATTCCTCCCGGCTCGTCTGCAGCGTGATCAGACAGGGGTGCACCTCACGCCCGGTGGCGCGATCGATGGTGGTCACATGCCCGTTGAGGGCGACGGACTGAACGGCGCCTTCAGTGTCGGCGGCGAACAACTCGTGCACGGTTCGCAGGGCAGTCTGAGCCAGGACCGAGGCGTACAGCTCCTTGCGCTCCTTGTCCGGGCGCGGCACGGGGTTGATCTCGTCCCGGGACTTCACGTAGCGGTACGAGCGTGCCGCAGGGACGACATCCTCAAGAGGGAGATCGATCTCGATGAGCAGATCGCCGGTGTCTGCCTGATACGAGACACGGTGCGCCTTGGGGAATCCGTGCGGGTACTTTGACGCGGCCAGGGCCTGGTCGATGAACCACTCGACGGCCTCGATGTCCCGCTCGCGGTAGGCCGCTCGGCGTTCTTCCAAGCGGGCGTTCCATTCCTCGACCCTGTCGGACTCTTGCTGGTTCTTCTCGTCGTGACGGGCCCGGAGCTTGTTCAGCTTCTCTACGCGCTTCGCCTCGTCCCATGCGTGATTACGCAGCGCCTCGTCGAAGCGCTTCCGGGCTGCTTCCACTTCAGCGTCGTATCCCTTACGACCGAACCCGAGGGCCCCGAGGAGTCCTCGCGGCTCTTCCGGTTCGTACTCCTCCCAGCGCGGCTGCGGGACGGGCTTTGTACGGCCCTTCGGCGGAGTGAACGCCTTGGGGGTGAACTGCTGCCTGAGCCGGTCGAAGGTCAGCGGCGAACCGTCGACAACCGCTGTCTTCAGGAGAGTTGAGAGGTCTTCGATGTCGCTCTCGACCACGTAAGTGCGGTTGACAGCTTCTTGCGCCCGCCCCGCTTCATACGCCTGCTTCTCCTCGCGAGCCTTGCGCTTGGCCTCAGCCTCAGCAGCCTTGCGTGCCCTCTCCTGCTCCTTGGCCTGCCGGGCAAGTTCCCTGGCATAGGGATCGTTTCGGCCCGCTCCGCTCCTGCTCGTCACTGCGCCCCCAGGTCAGTGCATGATCATTCGGTTGATCCCCGCAGTATGTACGTACCCATATGCCAGCGTCACGAGCTCTGAAAGTCTGGCGGAGATCGTTCGGCTACGTCCCCGGGAAGTTGTGACAATGCGCAGTGCGGAGCCCTCTACGCCCAATCACCCTGCGGAACTTGAGGGTGATACTCCCTGCGAGGCGAACCTCCCCCTGCTGCGGACCGAGCGGAAGGGCGGCCGTTGTCCGAAGCCGCCCGGCCTAGCTCAGCAGAGGCCTGTCAGAGGCTTGCACCCCGCTGGCGGGGCTCCCAGCCCGGGGCAGGTGGCGTGGAAGGGCCGCAACACCCTCGCGAAGGACGCCATGCGCCGCATGGGAGACGCCTTCATTCCGGGCCCGCAGCGGCCGACTGAGACCACAACTGAGACCGGCGGCACCCGGGCCGCGCGCGCTCGCCGTCGGCGCCGCATCAAGTGAACGAAAAATCCCAGGTCAGACAAGGTCTGACCTGGGATTTCGCAGAGCCCCCTGTCGGATTCGAACCGACGACCTACGCATTACAAGCTCAAGATCGAAGCTGACAAGGGGGTTCAGGGCATGCCGTCCGATGACAGTACGTGCAGGTGAGAGGCCTGCCGGGGTTCATCTCGTGTTAGCTCGTGCCAACCGTTCCGGGGCAGTGCGGGCGCGCAATGGGCACGCATCGGGCACGCTTCACGGGCCGGTCTAGCTGCGAGGATGCCAGTTCGCGCGCTACGGAAGCCCAGAACGGTGCAGGGCCGCGCAGTAGGCACTGCGCGGCCCTTGCCGTACCCAAGAGTTCGCATATCTCAGCCCTCGCCCTCGGTCGCAGCACTGCCGGTCACGCGTCATCAGGAACGAATTCCCGCGGGGTGACGCACCGGCTCGCGGCGCTCCCGTCCCAACGCTGGACCCACAGCCCGGCGCCAACGGTGTGGGTCAGGTATTCGGTCAGCTCGTCGCAAGCTTGCTTGGACATGTGGTCATCGCGAACGAGCCAGACGGCGAGGCCCGGCTGCTCGCGCATCACGCAAAGCACGTCCTCGGGGAACTCGGCAGCCGGTACCGACTCGAACCTCGCTTCGGTCGCCGGCGTCGCTCGGCCGTCGGTCGGGCCTGCGGGCAGGTCGGTCGAGCTCCACGACTGGTTGCCCTTGAAGTCGGCTGCCCGGCGAAGCCATAGACCGTGGCGGTCGATGTGGCGGTGCGTGCTGTTCAGCTCGGCGCATACCGCCTCGGTGGCGTGACCTCTCCTGACGCGTACGAGCGATCTGCCGGGTTCCTCGATGACGTGGGTTACACGACCGGCGGGCAGGTGGGCGTCCGCCGCGACCGTGTACTCGATTCCGACTACGTCATACCTCGACACCACTACCCCCAGCGAACCCACAGATCGCCAATCAGTTCGAATGTTTGAACGACTGCTAGATGGTAGTTGTTCCCGCCGGGGTGCGCCGATCGAGATTTCAGGGAGTGTCTCCGCGTCGCGCCCGAGTTCCCCAACTTTCGATAATTGCCCGGATTTTGGCCCTATCATCCGGGTCTAGCTCGCGGTAGGCGTGGACCATGGTGCGCGTCTCGCGATCGTCGGCCCATACCGTGTCGATGCCGAGATACTGGCGACCCGCCGCCTCTTGAACAAGGCCGAGAGGGACGTCGAGGCCGGCCGCGAGGGCGCGGAGCTCCGGGAGTCGCGGCGCCTTGATCGTCTTGGTTTCGAGGTTGCCGAGAGTGGCGTGATTCCACAGCGGCCCAGCGTCGGGGTCCTCCGGGTCTACGCAACGTTCAGCGAGAGCCCGGAGCGACAGGCGGAGTTCCGCGCGACGGTTGCGCACAAGGTCGCGTAGCTCCGTCCACTCGTTCATGACGGTCTCCCTCTCGGGGCACTGGGGACCGGGGGCGCACCCCGCGGCCGACGTGACGATACGGCGCGACCACCTGGCCGCGTATGACTTCCTTTACACATTGTCCAGGTTTTCATCCGCCCTTGACCACATGACCTGAGCCTTTTGGCTTGATCATGATGCACTGTAAAAGAACGTAGACATATGCCTGTGGCTCGTGCGAGGCTCCCTGTCCAAGTTCTTTGACAGCATGGCAAGGAGTTCTGACGTGATCGATGCAGGCCATACGCACCGCTATCGCCTGATTGATCCCCTTCTGCTGCGGCGCCTCATGGCCCGGACGGGCACCGGCTCGGGCATCAGCGTCCGCCAGCTCGCCGCCGCAACTGGCGTGTCTCACGGCACGATCGACAACCTGATTCAGGGTCGGATCAAGACAGCCCGGCACGACGTCGCCCACAAGATCGCCGAGACGATCGGCGTTGACTTGCTGATCCTGTGGGCACCCACCGGCCGAGTCACCTCACACGGCAAGCAGAGCGAGAGCGCACCGCGTCTCAAGGTGGCGTCATGACCGCCGAGACGGTACGGCCGGCGTCCGTGACGCCCACAGGTGTCGTCGTCGCTCCGCCGGGCCTGGAGCGTGAGCAGTGGCTCACCGTGCGCCGTACGGGAGTTGGCGGCTCCGAAGTCGCCGCCGTGCTCGGCATGAGCCGGTACACCTCGGCGTACGAGGTGTACCTCGACAAGCGGGGCGAGCTGCCGCTCGACCGGCCGCAGTCGCCCGAGCTCGCCGAGGCCGCGTTCTGGGGCCTCGCACACGAGCCGACGATTGCCTCGGTGTTCGCAGACCATACGGGCCTCGGCGTGGTCGAGGGGCCGGGAACCGTCGCGCACGTCGAGCGCCGGTGGATGCTCGCCAACGTCGACCGGTACGTGATCGAGGCGGGCGAGGCGGCGCCGTCGAGTCTGCTGGAGATCAAGACCCGCAGCGCTTTTCAGCTCGACGAGTGGCTCGGCGGCGTGCCGGACGGGCCGGCGCTGCAAACGCACTGGTACCTCGCGGTGACCGGCTACACGCACGCGCACGTCGCCGCGCTGCTCGGCGGTAACCGGCTCGTCGTGCACCGGGTCGAGCGCGACGAGCAGCTCGCCGGGCATCTCGTCGCCCTGGTCGGCGAGTTCTGGCAGGGCGTGCTCGACGGCACCCCGCCGCCGATCGACGGCTCACCGGCGACCGAGGAACTGCTCGGTCACCTCTACGACGTGCAGGCCGGCGCCGAGACGGTCGCCGACCCGGCCGAGGTGCTGCCGCTGCTGGAGCGCCGCCGCGAGCTCAAGGCCCGCGAGCAGCGCACCGCCGACGAGCTGCGCGAGGTCGACAACCAGCTGAAGGCGACCGCCGGCGAGGCCGAGGTCGTCAAGGCGCAGGGCCAAGTCGCCTACACCTACCGGCAGAACGGCCCGCTCGCGGCGAAGCGGTTCGCTGCCGCGCACCCGGACCTCGCCGCCGCCTACACGCACCGCGTCGACGCGCTCGATACGAAGCGCCTCGCCGCCGAGCACCCCGCCGAGTTCCGGGCCCACCGCGCCCGACGCCTCGTCGTGCCGGCCTCGAAGGAGAACGCCGCAGCGTGAGCACCAACCTTGCCGAGCGGGTCGCCAGCAAGCGCGCCGCCCGGAATCACAGCCCTGCCGTGCCCGACGGCCGGCCGGCGAAGCCGGCGAGCCTCGTGCAGTACGTGGAGGTGCTGCGCCCGCAGATCGAGCGGGCGCTGCCCGAGCACGTCGGCGCGGACCGGATCGCCCGTATCGCGTTGACCGAGCTGCGGCGTGTCGAGCACCTGGCCGAGAGCACCCCCGAGTCGTTCGCCGGGGCGCTGATGACGTGCGCCGCGCTCGGCCTTGAGCCCGGCGGTGTCTCCGGCGAGGCATACCTGCTGCCGTTCTGGAACAAGAAGATCCGGGCGTACGAGGTGCAGCTCGTAGTCGGCTATCAGGGCATGATCCGCCTGTTCTGGCAGCACCCCCTCGCCGCCGGTCTCGACACGCACACCGTGCACGAGGGCGACGATTTCGACTACGAGTACGGCCTTACCCCCGTGCTGCGGCACCGGCCCGCGCTCACCAACCGGGGTGCGGTGACCGGGTATTACGCAGTCGCGCGGCTCACGAACGGCGGCTCTGCGTTCGTGGTGCTGTCCGTCGAGGACGTCGAGGCGATCCGCAAGCGCAGCAAGGCCAAAGACTTCGGGCCGTGGTCGACGGACTACGACGCCATGGCGCGCAAGACGTGCATACGCCAACTCTTCAAGCTGCTGCCCAAGTCCGCCGAACTCGCCCGCGCGGTCGCACACGACGGGACCGTACGGCGCGATACGACGCCCGACGGGCTCGACGTGCCCGGCGAGTACCTCGAGGGCGAGGTCGTCGAGCCACAGCGGCTCGAGGACGTCCGACCAGAGAGCGGGGAGGACGTACCCGCGCAGTTCGCCGGTCGGCCCGAGGTCGCCGCGCAGTGAACCGCCGGCCGGTCATCAACTACCGGTGTCGGCATTGGGGCGGGCCGAGGCACCGCTACTGCGGTGCCTCGGGTGCCCGCCGCTTCGTCATCGGCTACCGCTGCCCCCTCCACACCCCCTCGGCCCTCGCCGGCCGCCCCGAACCTCACCTCCCCGCGCCCAGGAAGGAGCCGGCCCCGTGACGTGGTTCAAGATCGACGACAGCGCGCACATGCACCCGAAGGTGATCGCCGCGGGCAATGCGGCGTTGGGTCTGTGGCTGCGCTGCGGCGCGTACTGCGCGCAGCACCTCACCGAGGGCGCCGTGCCTGCGGCGGTCGCGAAGCAGTACGGGACCGGCCCGCAGGCCGCGAAGTTGGTCAAGGTCGGGTTGTGGCACGAGCACGGGCACACCTGCCCGCGCTGCCCGCAGCCATCGGTCGGCGACTACGTCGTGCACGACTTCTTCGAGGGCGGCAGGAACGCCACCCGAGCGCAGGTCGAGGCGACCCGCCGGGCTGCCGCGGAGCGCAAGGCCAAGAGCCGCAGCGGCGAAAAGCGGGTGGGAATCGGCGACGATTCGAGCGCGGATCGTGCGCGAAACGAGCACGGACCGGAACCGGATCGCGGGCGGAACGCACCCCCGTTTCCGGAAGGTTCCGCAGGTCAGGCAGGAGTGTCACAGCGTGACGCTGTGGACGGTGTCACAGGCCCCCTAACCAACACCAAGCCACACCCCTCTACTTCCTTCGGAAGTAGAGGGAAACAAGCTAGCCCGGAGCACCCCGCCGGCGAGCCGCCGATCGCCGAGCCCGTACGGCCGTTGGTCGACGCCATGAGCGCCGCCGGAATGGTCGTCGCCTGGCAGCTCGCCCCGGGCGAGTGGGTGCTGCTGCAAGCCCTGATCGAACGCTGCAGCGTGGCTGTGCTCGTCGACCACGCCGGCGCCGCGTGGCAGGCCGCCCGTACCCGCCCACGGTCCGCGCGCTACTTCCTGGCCGGCTGGCGCTCCCTGCCTGCCATGCCGTCCGTCGCGCCAAGTACCGGCCGCGGGCCCAACGTCGTTGCCCTGCACGGCACTCGGCCCTCCACCACCGATCAGCGCGTACGCGAAGGGCTCGACCTCGCCGCGCGTCTTCGCGAACAGGAGCAAGCACAGTGACCCCCGCCGAAGCCGCCGAACTCCTCGCGCACTGCGCCGCGTTCGACCGCCGCACCATCGGCGAGGCCGACGCCCGCGCATGGTCCCGCGCCCTGCACGACGTCCCCCTCGACGACGACACCCGAGGCGCCGTCGCCGAGCACTACGCCCACACCGACCAGTGGATCACCGTCGCCCAGATACGGCACCTGCGCGCCCGCATCCGTACCGGCCGCATCGACGCAGCCCACCCGGTCTACGACGGCCAACCCGGCGAGACCGGCGAGCAGTTCATCGCCCGGCGCCGCGCACAGATCACCGCCGCCGCCGAGGGCGCCCTGCCCGAACGCACCATCACGCAGGCAATCGGCGCCGGGTCCGAGGCGAAGCTGCTCGCCCTTGCCGGCGCCGTCGGCCGCTCCGTCGACGGCGAGGAACCGGCCCCGTACGTCGACGAGAAGACCCGCACCGCGATGCGCTCGCACCTGCCGGGCAACCGGGCCGCGCTCGTCGAGCTTGACGTCGACTGCCCCAACTGCCGTGCCGCCCAACGCCGCTTGTGCAGGTCCTCGCGCGGGCGCGAACTGCGCGGCACCGTGCACGGCCAGCGCCGCGACGCCTACGCCGTACGGCACGCGCAGTGCCCCGAGTGCGGCGCCCCGCCGAGCCACGCGTGCACCACGCCCGAGCCGCACCCGGCCCGCGTCCGCGCCGCGACCGCTGACCGGCCCATGCCCAACCGCCGCCAGCTCGACCGCCTCATGCGCACCCCGCCCACACCGCGCGAGAACCGAGCCCGCCACACCACCGGAGGACAGCACCGATGACCACCCCGGCCGCGGTCCGCGCCACGATCGCCGCCCACCTCACCGACGCACTCGACGTCTCCCCGCACCTCGCCACCCTCACCGCCGCCGAGCTCGCCGACCGCCTCGCCATCGAGGGATGGGAAATCACCAGCACCGCACGCGCGCGACCGGTCGCGCCTCGCGCGCGGGAGCCGCGCGCTCGGCGCCTCGCCGCCCGGCTGCTCCGCCGTCGTGTCCACGGGAAGGGGGCGCAGGCGCGATGACCGTCGACCCGGTGCTCGTCCTGGTCGCGCTGCTCGCCGCCGTCGCGGTCGTGGCGCTCGGCCGGTACGCCAGCCGGCGGCCGCCCGGCCCGCTGTGCCGACCGGCCCCGTCCACCACGCGCAGCGTCTGCCCGGCGCGCTGCCCCGCCTGTACCGCACTCACGAGGAAAGGCCACGACCGATGAACCGCCGCACCACCCGCGCCGCCGACTCCCGGCGCGGCCGGATAGCCGCACGCGAGGCCGAGCGGGACGCCCGCCGTGCCCGCTTCCGGGCGCTGCTCGCCCGCGCCGACCGGGGCATGCTCACGCCGGAGGAATCGGCCCAACTGCGCGGTGACGTCGAGGCCGAGGTCACCGAGAACGACACCTTCCGGCGCAGCGCCGGCGGACAGCAGGCCGCGGCCATGCGGCTGCACAAGCGGGTCGAGGCCGCCGAGCAGGCGATCGTCGAGGCCGAGGACGAACGGGACCGGCACGCCGAGACCGTGACTGAACTCGCCGAGCGCCTCGCCGCCGCCGAGCGCCTCGCGCAGGCCCTCGGCGAAGCACTGCCGGGCGAGGAGCGGCAGCACGCCGACGCGATCCGGCGCCTGTGCGCGGGCGAGGTCGCACCCGCGCAGGCCCTTGCCTGCACCGCCCGCTGACCACCATCACGAGGGGAGCACCAGACCTTGAGCACGTACGCCATAGCGCGCCACGAAACCGCCGAATCCCTCGGCACAGTCCGGGAGTTGTGGGGCGAGCTGCTGCTCGCGATCGAGACCCCGCCGCCGGCCGAGACGTGGCCGCCGCGCGAGACTGGGTCGTTCCTGCACACCGGCAGCACCGGCGACGAGCCGCTCGTCGTCGCCGACCGGGCGCCGCTCGTCCTGCGCGAGCACCCGGCACCGGCCAACCTCGACGCGCTCGACACCGGCCTCGCCATCGAGCGGATGCTGTACGACCTCGCCGACACCCTCGCCGCAGCCGTGCAGCACGCCGATCTCGACGACCCGCGCCGCTGGACGTTCCGCAGCCCCACCTCGCCCGGCAGCCGCGCGCACGGCCCGCACTGGGCTGCAGTCTGGATCGAGGGGCGCGTGCACGACGAAGACACCGAGCCCGAGCCGCAGCTCGACGGCACGCTGTCCGCACCGCCGTTCGATCCCTTGCCCCTGCATCTTCTGCACGAGGCGCGGCGGACGGCACGCAGCGCGGAGAACCGGCTGCTGCGCGCCCTCCGCCTTGAAGCGCGCACCACCCCACTGCCGGATCAGCCCTGCCCATACTGCGGCGGCGAACTCACCCTGCGCACTGGCCCCGAACAAGCCCCGACGGCTTGCTGCTCAACCGGGCGCGCCTGCACGGCGCCCGTACCTCTGGACGACTGCGGCCGGCGTGCTTGGGAGGGTTCCGATCTGCTCAGTCTCGTAAAATCGGTCAATGCGAGAAGCGGATCGACAGGGACTTCGTGGAGCGACACATAGATCAGCGATAGAGGCGCATTAAATCGCAAGCCTCTACCGCGCATCTATCATCTCACTTGCGCCGAATCTGATACGCGTAACCACGCCCCGCCGTTTTGGGCTTATGCTCGATTTCCCCCGCCTTGATCAGGCTTTCAAAGATCTTCTTCATCTTGCTTTCGCTGTCAATGCCCGTCATCTTACGAGCCTGCTCGTTACGAATGGAGTCATTAGATTTCAGATAGTCGACAACCTGCTGAGCCGGCGAGGCCAGGCTCTCATGCCGAACGACGACAAGAACGGCATTGTCCGTCTCGCTAATCTCCGGCGATTTAAGGTTTAGCTTCTTCATAGACTCAAACGCCGTATTGAGACCTTCGCCGACATCCTTGTTTGGCGGGTTTGGGAATCGGTTCAGGTGGCGCACCAAGTTGGGGTTCCTGCTGAGCCGCTCATCTAGAATATTGTTTACCGTGATATGGCCGGGGAGACGTCCGGGGCTTTGGATTTCGACCCTATTCTCGAAGATCCTTACGTGCACGTCATCCGTGATGGAGTAGTCCCGATGCAAGACAGCATTAGTGATGATCTCGTGGAGGGTCTCTTGTGGATACCTCACGCTCCGCAGTCCGTCCTCGTCAAGGAAAGCGGCGGAAGCCACGATTTCGATCGTCCGATCTACGGCGCCGTAGATCTGCTTGTAGAGGGGACCTTCGATCGTGACCGGATCCTCGACTAGACGATCACGAGATTGCTCCTCACTGCTATAGCGGTAGATTTTGATCCCACAACGCTTCGGCAAACACGCCTGCGGTTCATCAGCAAACAAGAGGGAAGCCGCCACAATAGGCTTTCCCTCCGTGATGAGGTGTTGTTTGTACAAGTAGGTTTCAGGCTCCGCCACGGGAATGGCCGTAAGGAGGTACTCGATGATCGCTTCAGAGTTCGTGACAACATCTAGACCGATCGGCAGCGTCTCAGCCTCGAAGGACTCGATTCCCTTTTGGCGACGGAGGGCTAGAATTTGCTCCTCCTTCACGACGGGAGAGTTTTGCGCCCCAAGCCGCTTATAGATCTTCCCCTCCGTCGTCTTCCTGATAACGCGGGACTTACGCGCGTTAACATGGAGGACAAACCCAACCTCCCCCTCGACGCTAAGGAACTCGCCGTCGATATCCGTCCCAAAGGGCGAGACTTCCTCCAGCACCTGCACAAGCTGATTAGCATCCTCAGGGTCCGAGAACCCATCCCACGTAAACATCCCCCCCTGCGGCGACTCAGATACCCCGACGTACAAGTCGCCACCATCCGCATTGCAGAATGCAGAGACCGCCCTAGCAATCTTCCCAGGCGCAATCCTTCGATCTTTAAAGTCGAGGAAATGACCCTCATTCTGCGCGAGTAGACGCTGCTTCTCATCCGGCGCGATAACTACCGTATCGAACACCGATCCCCCTCTTCCGGTCGATTTCAAACTAATGGAAGCATCTAAATGGCCAGACTTCACAGTTAAACTCCAACCCCAAAGGAGAAGCCTACAGTGACGCTGCGTGCAGCGTCTCGCACTTTGCGTTTCCCCTGAGAGCAAGGCCCGCCGGTGAACGCCGCACCCTGAAGCCGTCGACCATCTGCCGCGAAGCCGCAACCTCTCGCCCGTCGGCCACTTGCGCCGTTATCACTCTGTGACCTATTGTTGGGGCCGTCTCCGGCATGCCGGGAAACGCCCCACTACACGTACGCCCCGCCGCTTCCCCCCGTCGGCGGGGCGTACGCATGTCCGCCGGGAGGTGACGCCATGGCCGAGCCGATCACCGACCGGGACCGCGAACAGGTCCGCCGGCTGCACGCTGAGGGCAAGACCCGCAACGCCATCGCCCGAGAGACCGGCCGCAGCGCCGCCTCGGTCTCGAAGATCGCGCGCGAACTCGGCCTCGCCTTCACCGGCGGCGCCCGAGTCGCCGCCGCCACCGAGGCGCGGCGGGCCGATGCTGCCGCCCGGCGCGAGCTGCTCGCTGACGAGGCCCTCGACGGTGCCCTCGGGCAGGTGACCCGGACCGGCGGGGCGGAGAGCGCGCGCGATGCACGCGACCACGCCACTGCCGCCCGAGCCCTGACCGAAGTGCACGCCCGTATCGCCGAGTTGGCCCGGACGACCGGCCACGGCAGCAAGGGCGGCTCGATGCTCGACAAGCTCGCCGACGCCCTGCTCGGGCCGAAGTCGGATGGTGGCCAAGAGGGGAGCTGATGACCGCTCCCCTGCCCCTGTCTGACAAGCAAGTGCGCTCGATCCGCGAATCGTCGAGCACCCGTATATCGATCTGGCACGGCAGCGTCCGCTCGGGCAAGTCGATCGCCTCGCTCGTGGCGTTCCTGCTCGGCGTGCGCCGGGCACCGGCGAGCGGGCTGATCCTGTTGTGCGGCCGGTCGTTGCAGACGATCGAGCGCAACATCATCGAGCCGCTTCAAGACCCGCTGCTGTTCGGCGACGTCGCCGAGGAGATCCGCCACACGCGCGGCGCTACGACCGCGAGTGTGCTGGGTCGCACCGTGCACCTGATCGGCGCGAACGATGCGCGGGCCGAGGGCCGGCTGCGCGGCGCGACGGCCGCGCTCGCCTACGTCGACGAGGCCACCCTCGTGCCCGAGGGTTTCTGGACGCAGCTCCTCGCGCGTCTGTCCGTGCCCGGCGCCCGGCTGCTCGCCACCACGAACCCGGACTCGCCGAGGCACTGGCTCAAGGCCGGATATCTTGACCGCGCGCCCGAACTCGACCTCGCGCATTGGCACTTCAAGCTCGCCGACAATCCGAGCCTGTCGCCTGACTACGTCGCCGCGCTCTCGGCCGAGTACGTCGGCCTGTGGCACAAGCGCATGATTGACGGCGCGTGGGTGGTCGCCGAGGGCGCCGTCTACGACATGTGGGATGAGCAGCAGCATGTCGTCGACGAGCTGCCGGCCATGCGCCGGCACTGGCTCGGCATCGACTACGGCACGACCAACCCGTTCGCCGCGGTGTTGCTCGGCCTCGGCGACGACGACCGGCTGTACGCGGTCGGCGAGTGGCGCCACGACTCGCGAGCGGCTCGCCGGCAGATGACCGACGCGCAGTACAGCAGCGTTGTGCGCGCGTGGCTCGACGAGCAGGGCATCGTCCCCGAGTGGACGTTCGTGGACCCGTCGGCCGCCTCGTACATCACGCAGCTGTGGGCGGACGGCCATCCCGGTATCGCGCGCGCCAATAACGACGTGCTCGACGGCATCCGCTCGACCGCGACCGCCCTCGATTCCGGGCTGCTGCGCGTGCACCGCTCGTGCGACGGGCTGCTCGGCGAACTGCCGGGCTACGCCTGGTCCGAAGAGGCAGCCGCCCGAGGCGAGGACAAGCCGATCAAGGCGAACGATCACAGCGTCGACGCGTTGCGCTACGTCGTGCACTCCACCGCGCACGAATGGCGCCACAATCTGAGACCGGCGGAACTCCTACGAGTCCCCCACGAGGGCACCGGCACCACCGGCAAATGCGCCTAGTGCCTCAGCAAGCGCCGCCATGCTTGCCTCGTGCCGGTCCTCCCAACCGGGTTCCGGTGATCCACTCGAATATGCATGGGTCACCTCGTAGAAGGCGCTGCGGGCGCTGCCCACTAACTCATGAGCGGCTTGCGCAGCCGGCATTGGGCCAAGCACAAGGATCTTTGCCGCACATCTAGACGCTTCTTGAACACTGTTGGCGGCCGTGTCTATACGGCTGACCAGCGTCTCCGCTACACCTTCGACTACGTCACCATCGGGGCCTATCGACGGGTCGTCGTGCTCAGCCTGAAGGGAGACCCTCAAGTTGGTGATTGCTTCCACGGCTTCCATGGCAGCCGCAGTGAGTGCGGTATAGGCCTCGACCCTCTCAGCGCGAGCAGTTCTCAGTCGCTCGTTCTTGGCGGTCTCCCTCACCTGGTGGCGTACGCCGAGAAAGGTCAACCCCGCCGCGCCAACTGCGCCGATGACACCGACTCCGGCTCCCAGAACCGCCGCTAACCCTTGATCCATCGCAAGAGCGTGCATGACAGCGGCCGTTCCTGACCAGCCCCAAGGAGGCCACTCCCTCATGCCCTTGCCAGCGAATGGCGTCGAGTGGCCGCCCCCGGCATGGGCTGACCAATACGCCACGATGCGCGTGGACGACGCGTGGTACTCCGGCGATCCGGATCGGCTCGCCGCCGTCTACGCCCGCCATGCGCGGCGCGGGGACGGGCGGCGCCGGCTGTGGAGCCGACGGCCCGAGGCGCCGCTGCGGCCCGAGACCCGTATGCACATCCCGCTCGCCGCGGATATCGCGAGCACGAGCGCGGCCCTGCTGTTCTCCGAGCCTCCGACGTTCACCGTCGACGACCGCGCGGCGCAGCAGCGGCTCGACCACTTCGCCGAGGCCGGCGGCATCGCGAACAATCTGATCGAGGCCGCCGAGGTCACCGCCGCACTCGGCGGGGTCTTCCTGCGCGTCACCTGGGATCGCGAGCTCGTAGACCGGCCGCTGCTGACCGTGGTCCATGCCGACTGCGCGCTGCCCGAGTTCCGCTACGGCATCCTGACCGCGGTCACGTTCTGGCACGAGCTGCCGAGCGACTCGGCCACCGTGTGGCGGCACTTGGAGCGGCACGAGCGCGGCGCGATCCTGCACGGCCTCTACCAGGGCAGCCCCGACCGGCTCGGCACGCGGGTGCCGCTCACCGAGCACCCCGGCGTCGCCGACCTCGCCGGCTCACTCGGCGAGCAGGGCGACACCATCGAGACCGGCCTGCCCGACGCGCTCACCGCCGCGTACGTGCCGAACATCGGCCCCAACCGGCGCCACCGGGGCAGCGACCTCGGGCGCTCCGACTACGCCGCCCCGCTGTATGACCTGTTCGACGCGCTCGATACGACGTGGTCGAGCTGGATGCGCGACATCCGCCTCGCCCGCGCCCGGCTGATCGTGCCCGACGGGTACGTGCGCGACAACGGGCCCGGCCGCGGCGCCTCGTTCGACGAGGACCGCGAGATCTGGACGCCACTCGCGATCCCGCCCACCGAGCAGGGCTCGGGCATCACGCTGTCGCAGTTCGCGATCAGGGTCGACGAGCACGTGCGTACCGCCGAGGCGATCGTGCGCCAGGCCGTCGAGTCGGCGAGCTACAGCGCGCAGACCTTCGGCCGCGGCGACGCCCCAGCCGTGACCGCTACCGAGGTCAACGCCCGTGAGCGGCGCAGCATGATGACCCGCGACGTGAAGGGCCGTTACTGGGCCCCGGCCCTCGCCGACATGCTGCACGTCATGCTCCGGCTCGACCGGCTGCTCGGCTACTCCACCGTGAGCGGCGAGCAGCGCCCGAACGTCCAGTTCGGCGACAGCGTCAGTGCCGACCCGCAGAGCACCGCGCAGACCCTCGCTCTGCTCGCGCAGGCCGAGGCGGCGAGCACCGACACGAAGGTGCGCATCCTGCACCCCGATTGGGACGAGCAGCAGGTGCGGGCCGAGGTCGACCGCATCCACGAGGAGAGCGGCACGGCCGTGCCCGACCCGATCACCGGCGCCCCCGCCATACCGGCGGAGCCGGACGCCAACCCCCTTGAGAGTGAGAACCAATGACGACGACGATAGACAGGCCAGCCACGGCCAGACTGCTCGATCTCCGGCCGCACCCCGAAGGCGGTTGGTTCCGGCAGACGTGGCGCAGCGACATCACGCTGCACCCCGCCGGCTACCCCGGCCCCCGCGCCACCGCGACCGCGATCTACTTCCTGTTGACCGCCGCCGACGAATCCGCGTGGCACACGGTGCGCTCACCGGAACTGTGGCTGTGGCACCGCGGCGGCCCCCTGCGACTGACCATGGGAGGCACCGGCAAGACCCCGGGCGAGCAGACGACGACGGTCGTTCTGGGCCCCGACGTCGAGGCCGGTCAGCAGCCGCAGGTCGTCGTGCCGGCCGGGGTCTGGCAGCGAGCCGAACCGGCCGGCTGCGACGAAGTCCTCGTGAGCACCGTCGTCTCACCAGGATTCTCGTACGACGACTTCCGTCTACTCTCCGAGAGCTGACCCGTGCACCGTCCCAGCGTGCACCCCTGCACTCCGGCTGGGACAACGAAGGGGTGCGGTCCAGGTCGACCGCGTCCTCACCGAGGCCCAGCGGGCCACCATGACTCGTTAGGAACTCGAGCCGCTAGCACCTGTGTTGCTCATTCGTTGCGCTTCGGCCCATGCGAGGATCGCATCGCAGAACTGGCCGACTGCTCCAATGGTCACCAACGCCCATACCGTGGTGGGTTCCTGAACATGCCCCGTGGCAATCGCCAGGGTGATGCCACCACCGCTGATCGCGCTCCAGCGAACCGAGGGGCGCGGGAGCCGAACGACGAGATCCTCTCGCCGACGGGGTCCATCTGAATTGTTCCTCTTCAAGTCGACGCTTCCTTAGGTGAGTTGGAGACAACGTCTCGCCAGGGGGGAAGCGTGTGCGCGCAACACGTTGCCGCACAGCCTGCCACATCCAGGGACGCCTCGACCTTGGAATCACAGGACGACAAGAACTATGGAGCATCGGATTTTGGAAGAAACCTTTAATGAGCCTTAGAAATTAATACCGAATCAGTTATTCGCCCGCAGATTCCAAGATCAAGCGAGCGTTACACCAGGCCTCGTCGCACAGCATCGTGACGCAAGTCACGCGCTCAGCGAGGGCGGTGTCCGTTAAGTGCACGATTGCCCACCTGCCGCTACCGCGGCACTGGCGCGCTGGTCGTACTCATTCAAGGATACGGGCGAAGCTCACCCGCCCCGAGAACCGAGCGTTCCGCATCATCACCGAGGTAGTTGGCCGGCCGCTACGAGCCGCCCGAGGGTGGGCGCAACACCCGTTCGCCGCGATCCAGCCGCTACGCCACACCCTGAAGGCCGACCAACTGCCCCTACCACTAGGCGACGGGCCACCCGACGAACTTGTCACCGTCCTCGTACACGAGCGCCATGCCGGCGTGCGCGACGAGCTCGGCGAGGTCGTCGACCGGCCGTTCGGGGAGCAGGACGACGAGGCGCGCGTCCTTCGGAGGGATGTGGCGGCTGTAGTCGTGAAGCTGCCCTATGGCCATTCGGACGGCGTTGCGGCTGCTGCTGCCCTTGAGCTCGTAGAGCACGTTGTCGGTCGCGTCGTACAGGTCCGTCCAGAACGTTGAGGTCAGGCCCCGTACGCGGATCTTGAAGCGGTCGACCTTGTGCCCCTGGCTCTTGAGGAAGGCAAGGAACCGGTCGCTCAGCTCCGCCTCGCGGCGCGTGACCTCGACGGCGTCGCTGGCCTTGCGGGTCACCTTCTTCTTGCTGTTCTTCTCCGGCTTGGTTGCCTGCCCGCTGGTGGACTCCGCCGGCTTGAGCTCGAAGAGCGAGGGGTCACCAGTCGGCACGGCCGGCAGAGTCTCGATGACGTCATCGGACGCGGCGGGAACGAAGTCCTCCGGGAGCTGCTCGACCGGAGCCACGGGGCGCAGTCGGAAGACGTAGACCCATCGCAGGTCCTTGTTCTGGTCGAGCGCCTGCCGCCGCACGAACGGCTCGTCGTCGTCGAGCTTGAACTCGCCGACGTACCGGTGCTCCTTCGTTCCGTCGCGACCGTTGACGTATCCGACGCAGACGAACACGCGCAGGGTGCGCCCTGCCGCAGCGTGGTTGAGTACAGCCCCGTTGAAGCGCTTCAGGGTCTGATGACCTTCGACGCCCTGTCCGGTGTACTCGAAGATCGGGCCCTTCTCGTCTTCTTCGGCGAGCCAACCATCCTGGTAGCCGTAGTCCTTGCCGCTGTCGTGATCCGTGAAGAGCTGGATTGTGTTGCTCGTCTTCGACGGGATGATGCCGCCCTGACCCGAGCCACCAAACAGTGCGTTCAGCTGCTCACGGGTGAGGACGTCGCCGGGCGTGATCTGCGCAGAGGTCATACTCACGACCGTACCGAGCACCACTGACAATCCATGCCGTCCAATCCGGGGCATCTCCCCAACTCCTCGTGCATGATGACGTGTTGTGGATGAAGGGACAGTCGCACTGATCGCGGCAGGTTGTGGGGTCCTCGGCTCGATGCTGGGGGCCGCTGGCACGGTCTGGGCCACGAAGGCCGGAGCGCGCCGGAGCGCCGAGGCTGTGCGCGGCCAGACACAGGACCAAGCTGCAAATGAGCAAGCTCACTGGCTGCGGCAACAACGTCTCGCCACCTGCGAGGGGTTCCTCGATGCATGGGACGAATGCACCCGTATGCGAAAAGAGTTGTCCCGGCCGACAGATGAGAGTCGGCACGACGAGCTACGCGCTGAACTGGGCCGAGCAGCCGAGCGCATGCTGGAGCGAGCGAAGCGTATTGAAGTTCTCGGGCCCGACGAGGTATCCCAAGCCGCTCAAACAATCTCCGAAGCGACCCTGGAGAACATCAAGCAGGAGGACAAGTTCGGCGACTACATGAGGGCGGCACTTGCTCGTGTTCAGGCACAGGCCCGACGAGTTCAGGAGGTCTCCCCCGACCTTCCGCTCGAGCGTCTGAACGAGGTTCTCCGCCACGCCAACGACTTGCAGACACTGCAAGAGCTGTACTCCATAGAGGATTTGGAGGAGCTGGTAGGAAGCGCGGAGAGTTCCATGGAAGATGCGCAAGAGTGGATCCGCAGGGCGACGATCCTCAATGAGCTCGGGGACGAGGTCACCAGCGAGAGCTCCCAGTTCCTCGAGGGCTTTAGGCGCAACATCCAGGTCACTGAAGAGCACAGGGCAGTCTTCGTCCGCACGGTACGGGAATCGATCGCAAGTCCCCCAGGCGCGTAACGGCTGATCCGTCTCGGCCGCGGGAGGTGAGCGCATGCCTGTCTCCCCCGAACTGGTCGAGGACCTCGCCGACGTCACCCGCGATCTGTACGCGGACGCTGAAGATCAGCTCTTGCAGCTCGTCGCGCGGCAACTCGCCGACGGCTTCGAAGCGCCCGGCTGGGCACAGCGCAAGCTCGCCGCGATCCAGCCGCTACGCCGTGCCGCGCAGGCCGTCGTCGACGAGCTCGGCCGCGCGGTGTCCCTTGAGGTGTTCGACGTGGTCGCCGAGTCCTACAACCGCGGGCACCGGGCCGCAGTCGCCGAACTCGGCGCCCTGCCCGATCGGGCCCGGCGCCTGGTCGACGAGATCGCCCCCAACGCGCAGGCCGTCGACCGCCTCGCTGTTGAGACGTTGGACGTGGTCACCGCGACGCACCGCGGCATTCTTCGGGCCGTCGTTGACGGCTTCCGCGAGGTCGTCGCCCGCGTGACGGCTACGCCACTGCTCGGCATCGGCACGCGCAGGCAGGCGACGCAGGACGCCATGAGGCAGTTCGCCGACCGCGGCATATCCGGTTTCACCGACCGGGCCGGCCGCCGCTGGCAACTCACCTCGTACGCGGAGATGGCCGTACGCACCGCGACCGGCCGCGCCGCCGTCGAGGCGCACACCCGCACTCTGACCGAGGCCGGCCTCGACCTGGTGCTCGTCTCGAACGCGCCGCGCGAGTGCCCGCTGTGCCGCCCGTGGGAGGGCAAGCTCCTTGCCATCGACGGGCCCGCCGGTCATCGCACGGTCGAGGTCGAGCACGCCATCGAGGACGGCAATATGCTCTCGGTCGTCGTGCAGGGCACCCTCGAAGAGGCGCGACTCGCGGGCTTCCAACATCCCAACTGCCGCCACAGCATTGCCGCGTACATCCCCGGTGTCTCATCGCTCGTTCCACCGATGCGCTCGGACGGCTCGGGCTATGAGGCCGGGCAGCGGCAGCGCGCGATCGAGCGGAACATCCGCAAGCACAAGAAGCGGGCCGCCGCTGCGGTCACTCCCGAGGCGAAGCGCGCAGCCGAGGCGAAGGTGCGCCAGTGGCAGGGCGCGATGCGCCATCACCTCGCCGAGAATCCAGGGCTGCGTCGCAAGCGCGAGCGCGAACGGATCGGCGCCGGCAACCTGCCCGAAGACCGGCTCGCCCCGACGCAGGCCGCCGTCGAGGCGGCCCGCGTCCGCGCGGGCGACGAACAGACCCCTGCGGAGATGAGCGAGCAGCAGGTCGCCGACGCGATCGGTACCGGCCTGCTCGACGGCCGCGACCTCGACCGGACCTCGACCGAGCTCGACCGGCGCGACGAGCAGGCGCTGCTCGACCGTGTCCGACCCGGCGGACAACTCGTCGATGACCTCTCGCAGTTCTCCGACACCGAGCTCGGCCGCGTGCTGCCGCACCTCGACGATGAGCAGGTGCTGCGAATCGCCGCAGAGCTCGACCGGCGCGACGTCGCCGCCCGATTGCCCGAGGTACGGCCCGACATGGTGGGCCTGTCCGACGAGCAGCTCGCCCAGCGCGCCCGCCTCGCCGACGCCGCCGAGCTCGCCGCCATCGCAGCCGAGGCCGACCGGCGGCAACTGCTCGCCGCCCTGTTCCCCGCCGGGCAACTCGCCGCCGATCTCTTCCCGTTCGGCGACGACCTGCTCGGATGGGCCATGCGCTACGCCTCGCCCGACCAGGCCGCGCACATCGCCTCCGAACTCGACCGCAGGCACCCCGTCGCACCGCCCGTCATGGCGACCGGCGGCACCGTGGCCGATCACCTCGCCAACCGGGCCGCGCTCGCCGCCGCCATGGCACCGTTGCACCTCGACGACCCGCCACCGGCAGACTCGGACGAGTGGGGTGCCTACGGGCGCGACGTCACCAAGGGCCCCGACGGCACCGAGCACATGTCCGCCGCCGAGCGCTGGGCGTACGAGAAGGAGCTCGCCGAACGCGAGGCGCAGATCGCGTACACCCGCGAGGAGATACGCGAGATGTACCGCGAGCACGTCTACTTGCAGTGGCTCGCCGCCGAAGAAGCCACCCGCGGGCACATGCTCAACCACCGCGCCGAGGCCGCCGGCGTCGACCCACGCAGCCTGTTCTCGGGGCCGGCGCACGTCGCCTACGCCCGCGCGTCCGAAGACCTCATACGCTTCTGGTCGGAGGAATCACCGCGCATCACGCTCGCCGAGTTCACCGAGCAGGTAACCGGGGTGCGCAGCAGCGCGGCTGAGACGGCCCGCAACTCCGCCAACGACCAGCGTCGCAAGCAGTAGAGGGGGCACCGTGGGATTTCGCGAGGACGCCGTGCGCGCCCACCAGGACGGCCAGAACGCGGCACGCGAGCAGCGCCCGCCGACCGACTGCCCGCACCCCGCCGACTCCGCGCTGCGCCTGGCTTGGGTCCGCGGCTACGCCGCGGGCCACAGCACAGCAGACCGCACCGCCGAGTAATAGCCCAGCACACCAAAGCCGTTTCTCACGGCTGGTTCTTCTCGTTGAGAATGGCATTGGTTTGCCGCGGGAAGGTGGCGAGGAATTGGACGCGACAGCTTGGGTCGGCATCGTCGGTATCGCTGGAACTCTCTTGGGCACTCTTCTGGCGCCGATTGCGGCTGAGCGAATGCGGCGAAAGAGCGTACGTGCAGAGCAGCTAGTCGTAATTTATGCTGACCTGCTGAGAGCTACGGCTCGGTTCGCTGACAACGCGAGGGATTCGTCAACGCATCCACTCGCGGAGTTGAAGGAGACAGAAGACGAGGAGCTAGACCGATTGATGAGCCAAGTTCGCGTCGTAGCGAGCGACAGCGTACACGAGCGCATCAATCGTCTATCGAGCACTATTCACGAGTTCAACCGGCTGCTTGTTCTTGAGGCGAGACCTCACCATCAACGGCTCCGTGAAGACGGTCAGGCCGTCGACGATGAGAAGAGCATCCAGCAGCGCATGTCCCTATCTGATATCGCAGATAGGGTAGTTCAGGCACACAAAGAACTCGAAAGCGTAATTCGTGCCGAAATGAAGCCTTAACGCACTCGTGATGTCTTCCCACGAGGGCAACCATAAGAAACGAATCCGAAGGGCCCGCCACTGCCCGGCGGGCCCTCTTTGCGTTCCCTGCCACCTCTCCACGGAGGGCCGATCACCCATGCCTGAAACCACCCCGCCTACCGCCGCCACCCCGTCCGCGGGCGACCAAGGCACACAGCAGGGCAGCGACAGCATGCCCGCCGCCCAGACTCCCTCCACCGCGCCGGACCCGGCGGCTGAGCAGCAGCTCGCCGACGCCGAGCAGCGCGCCACGGAGCAGGCCGAGCGCGCCGAGCAGCTACAGACCGCGCTCGACGCCGTGCAGCAAGCCCTCAACCCGGACGGGGGCGAGGGCGGGCAGGCCCCGGCGCAGCTCGCCGACGCCGTGGCCGAGCGCGATCAGCAGATCAGCGACCTTGCCGCGCAGCTCCGTACGGCGCGCGTCGAGCTCGCTGCCCACCAGGCCGCGGGCGAGTCCGGGGCGCGCGCCGACCGGCTGCTGAACTCTCGCTCGTTCCTTGCCGCTGTGTCCGAACTCGACCCTGACGAGGCGAAGTTCGGCGAGCAACTCGCGGCCGCGATCAAGTCGGCCGTTGACGCCGATCCGGACCTGTACCGCGCCACGCAGGCACCGCCGCGCGCGGGCGCGCAGTTCAACGGGCCGCCGTCCGCCGAGCGGCGCCCGGCCACCCTGCACGACGCCATCGCCGCCCGCCTCGGCGGCTGACCGGCCCCGCGCACCAACCGCAGACCCGACCGAACCGACAACTCAATAGGAGTCCGCACCATGGCGATTACGCTCGCCGAAGCGCGCCTGAACACGCTCGACGACATCGACATGACCCTGATCGACGAGTTCCGCAAGTCGAGTTGGCTGCTGGAGAACCTGACCTTCGACAACAGCGTGAACCCCGCCGGCGGCGGCGCCACCCTCACCTACGGCTACACGCGCGTGGTCGAGGAACGGGGCGCAGCCTTCCGCCCTTACAACACCGAGTACGGGATCGACGAGGCCCGCCGCGCCCGCTACACCGTCGACCTCGCCCCGCTCGGTGGCGCGTTCAAGGTCGACCGGGTGCTCGCGCACATCGGGCCGGCCGCGACCGACGAGGTTGCCTTGCAGATGGGCCAGGCAGTGAAGGGCGCGCGTGCGTTCTTCAGTGACCAGGTCATCAACGGCAAGCGCGACAACACCCCTGGTGCCGAGACCGGGTTCGACGGCCTCGACGTCGCCCTCGCCGGCAGCTCGACGGAGATGGGCGCCGAGACCGTACGCGACTGGACCGGTACCGCTCTGGGCGATGACCGGGCCGCGACGCACGACGCGCTCGACGTCCTCGACGAGTGGCTGAGCCTGCTCGACGGTCCCGCGACCGCGATCCTCGGCAACAAGCGCACCATTGCCCGCGTGCGGTCCCTCGCCCGGCGGGCCGGCTACTACACGCGCAGCGAGGACGCGTTCGGACAGACCGTCGAGAGCTACGGCGGTGTTCCGTTCGTCGACCTCGGCGAGAAGGCCGGTTCGAGTGATCCGGTCGTGCCGGTCGAGGACCGCGACGGGCTCGGCACGGGCCTGTCGGACCTGTACGCGGTGCGCCTGGGGCTCGACGGGTTCCACGGCGTGAGCACCGTCGGCTCGAACCTCGTGCGGCAGTGGCTGCCGGACTTCGAGACCGCCGGCGCCGTCAAGACCGGCGAGGTCGAGCTCGGGCCCGTCGCCGTCGCGCTCAAGCGCACCAAGGCCGCGGCGGTGCTGCGGAACATCAAGGTCAAGTGATGACCGTGCGCTACGAGATCACTGCCCCGACGACCGGACACACAGGGCTTGTTGCGGGCGTGCCGTTCGTGGCCGGCCGCGCCGTCGTCGACGACCCGCCACCGGGTGCCCTGCTGTACTTCCGCCGCCACGGCTACACGATCAACCCCGACGGCGAGCGCGTGCCCGCCGGGTTCGTGGCGAACGGCCCGTCGACGCCGCCCAAGCCGGCGCGCCCGCGCAGCAAGCCGCGCGGCACCGCCAAGGACACAGCCGACGAGGGGTGATCGTGTGGGACGCGTCTACGCCACGCGCGACCAGCTCGTCGCCTACCTCGCCACCAACGTGCCCAACGACGCCGAGCGGCTGATCGCCCGCGCATCCGAGGACGTCGACGCAGCCCTGCTCTCCGCGGTCTACGCCACGGACGAGATGGGCTATCCGGCCGAGGCCCGCATCCGGGCCGCACTGGCGAGCGCGGTCTGCGCGCAGGTCGAATACTGCCTCGCGACCGGCGAGGACGGCACCGGCACAGCCGAAGTGTGGGACTCGGTCAGCATCGGCCCCGTGTCCCTCTCCGGGCGCAGCAGCCCGCCCTCGCCACCCATGGTGAACAGCGTTGAGCTCGCCCCGCGCGCGTACCGGACGCTGCGCACCGCGGGCCTGCTGCCCGGCGACGTGTTCGGCGTCGGCGAGGCGCCGTGTCCGCCGGATCGTGAACTGCCATGGTGAGCCGCGTACCGGGCCGGCTGCTGCGGCACCGGATCGCCGTCGAGCCGTACCTCGGCGATTCGGCCTACGGCCCGCGATTCGGTCCACAGGTTGTGGGCATACCCGCCCTGGTCGCCGCCGTGTGCGAGCAGATCACCGACCCGGAGGGGCGAAAGGTGATCGCAACTGCGCAGATCATCGCCAGCCCCGATCTGGATTGCCCGCCTGGTTCCCGCATCACCTTGCCCGACGGCCGCACTGCAACCGCCATCAGTGCCGCACGACACACTGCGCCGGGGCTGCCCGTGCCCGCATGCACGGAACTGAAATGCCAATGACCCCGGCAAGCCTCGCATAGGCAGGATTCTGCTAAGCGATAGGTTCCGCCTTGATCCAATGCGTGAGGAACTCACGGCCTTTTTCGGTGAGAAGAATTACCTTCGCATGACGTTGCCGCTCCTGCTCGGCCAGCACAGCCATCGTCTCCTCGCGGAACTCGATGAGGCCATCATCGAGAAGGTTTGATACGGTCCACCACATTTCATCGTGGATTCTCAGATTCCCGAAACCAACCAGCCCCGGCTCCTTCCAGTCGTACGGCGGAAATCCTCGCCCTTTGAACTGCTCATCCATTTCTTGCAGTTTTCGAACGAACGCCTTCAAGAGCTGCCGCTCGATGTCTGTATACCTGTGGCGGAGGATGGCAAGGTTCGACTTGTATTGAAGCATCGACTTTCTATCGATGTCGCCCTTGTCGTAGCGAGTATGGCAAGTGGGACAAAGAGCGATCAGATTGTCGAATGTATGCTCCTTGACCTTCGCCCATTCCGTAATGTGCGCAAGTTCGACTGGCGTTTGCCGACACGTTGGGATTGCACACCGGTGGCCTGCCTCGACGAGAACGGCCCGTTTCAGTTCAGCTGGGATATCTGGTCGACCTTGAGCCATAGCGAGATCCTAGAGCAGCGCGAAGGGGCTGCCCGTACCAGAAGCCAGGGAGGTGGCCCTTCGTATGACCCAGCGCACCCGCCTGCGCTTCAACGGCGAGCAGGCCCTCGCCGGTACCCGCGCGGGCGCCGCGCGCGGGCTGCGGATCGCGGCCGAGTACGTCCTCGGCCGCTCCCGCGCACAGGTCCCGATCGACGAGGCCACCCTCGAACGCTCCGGGGTCGCCACCGTCGACGAGAACGACCTGACCGCCGCCGTCTCGTACGACACCCCGTACGCGGTCCGCCAGCACGAGGAACTCACCTACCGCCACGACCCCGGCCGCAAGGCCAAGTACCTCGAAGATCCGCTGAACGAGTCAGCTTCGACGGTCGCGCAGATCATCGCCGCGCAGGTGAGGCGGTCGCTCCGTGGCTGATCCGCTCGACTACCTCGACGCGCTCGCCCGCTACCTCGACGAGCGCGGCCTGCTCGCCTACGACCCGAGAGGCACCTGCGGCGACACGTTCATCGAAGCGATGCCGCCGGCCCCCGACGAAGCCGTGTGCCTGTCCCTGTACGGGGCGGGCGCCACGGACGCCCGCAACGGATGGGACGTGCGGTCCCTGCAAGTCCGTACCCGCGGCACCGCCGATCCGCGCACGTCCCGCCAACGGGCCGAGGCGATCTACGACGCGCTGCACGGCCTCGCCGGCATCGCGCTACCCGGCGGCATCTGGCTCGTGCTCGCCGCCGCCGTCACCACCCCGGCCCCGCTCGGGACCGACACGGCCGGGCGGCACGAGCACGTCACGAACTACCGCCTCGACATCGAGGCACCGACCACTCACCGCCACAACTGAACACCGACTGAAGACAAGGGAGTTTCCCGCATGGGACGACCGATTGACGCCCGAGGCTGGGTGTTCGAGGTCAAGGACCAGAGCCGCCCCGGCGATCACTGGCTACCGATCGAGAACCTCACCTCGTGGTCGAAGAACGACAGCGAGAACGAGGAGACGGCCGAGACGACGTCGTTCGACTCCAAGGGCTGGTACGAACAAGACGTCATGCAGCGCGGCGGGCAGATCGAGCTCGAAGGACAGTACGCGCTCGACAAGTCCGGCCGACAGGTCCCCGGACAGGCCTACGTCGATCGCTACTGGGGCCAGCGCCTCGGCATCGACTCGCGCAACCTCATCCGCTGGCGCCACGACTCGCAGGACACATGGGTGATCTGGGAGGCCACCGTCACGCCCGACGAGCAGAGCGGCGAGACCAACGACAAGACGAGCTGGACGGCGACGTTCACGCAGTGCGGACGCCCGCGCTACGCCCCCGTCTTCCCGATCTGCGCTGAGGAGAGTGCCGCGTGACCGAGCACAGCCAAGACCACGAACACGGGCACGAGGTCGCCGACTTCGACGCGTTCTTCGCCGAGCACGCCGAGCCGCGGTTCGGCGCCGTCCTGCGCCTTTACGGGCGCGAGTACGTGCTGCCCACCTCGCTGCCGCTGCTGTTCACACTCCAGATGGAGCGCGTCAAGGACAGCGACAACCCCGACGACATCCGGCGCCTGCTCTCCAGCCTGTTCGGACCCGCCGCGCTCGACGAGTGGGCCGAGCACGGCATGACCGACCGGCAGCTCGGCATCGTCCTTGTGTGGGCCGCGGCCAACTCCCGTGAACCGGGCTGCCTGTCGATGCCCGAGGCCGCCGCCGCGTACGACGAACGTGAGGCCGCCGAGGAGGGAAAAGCCCTGCCGCGGCCGACCCCGGCGACGGTTCGGGCCGCTTCTGGCAAGCCGTCCTGACCAACTGGGGCGCGGTCGAGGCCGACCTCGCCCGCGAGTACCACCTCGGTGCCGAGCAGCTCGCCACCGTGAGCACGCGCCGGTTCCTCGCCCTGGTCGGTGGCCTGCCCGCCGAGGCCAAGTTCCCCCGCATCTGGGCTCGAACGCCCCGCGCCGTGAGCAACCCGCACGAGATCGCCGCCCTCACGGGCCATCGAGCTCCGACACCGGATCACGGGCTCTAGCGGCTACCGTTCTGCGCGCGGGCGAGATCCAGTACTGGGGCGTCTCGTTCCCTCCCGGTTCCGTGAACGTCCCGTCCTTACTTGGTTCGCGAACGTCTCGCACTTTCCCCGTTCCGTGGACGTCTCGTTCTCTCCCGGTTCCACGAACGTTCCGCGCTTACCCGGTTCCTGAACGTCCCGTTCTTACTCGGTTTCCTGACCCTAAAAACTTGAGGGTTATCCCCATCGGGAGAACTTCCGCGCTACTGTCTACTTAAAGGTTGCACCGGGACGTGATCGGCTGTGTCTTTTAACGCCGCCTCTGATTGCGGTGTAGTAGACACCGGTGACCTGCGAAGACGCACACGCACGACAGGGGCCTGGCCCCGGGATGCGACCCCGAAGCCAGACCCGTGCGTGTGTACCGAGCGAGGCTCGGCCGAGCTACAGGCGGTCGAGCCTCGCTCATTCAGCGAGTCGACCCAAGCCGACCGTCTCCTCTCCAGGCCCGGCCCCGACTAGCGGGCGAAGGCCTGTACACACACCACGACGATGGGCGTGAACACCGGCGCGAGAGCTACCACGGTCCGTACCCATCGGGGCAGCGGGGTGGGCTCTGTCTCTTCGCCGTCTCCATCGCCTTGTCGTCGTTTTCCTGCCATGCCGTGATCCCTTCTCTCAAAGACGTGCACACCCTGTGCACGCCAGGGGGCAGCCCGAAGGGGCAGCCGTCTTAGTGGAGTTGGGCATCACGGCTAGCCGAGCATATAGGCGCGCACCCCTGCCGGTTGTCGACTTGGAGCCATTCCGCACGAAGAAACTCCGCCGCGACCTATTCAGGCGTCATCGATGCAAGCTCTCACCTTGGACACGCGAGAGCACCTCGAAACTCACCTTTTGCGAGCGCGCACCGATTTAGCGACCACTGACTGCACCGGAACAACTCCATACACAACAGAAGAGACAACTGCACACATAAATGGATAAGTGGGGTGGTCTGCGCGATGGCGCTCACCATTGGCGAGCTCGTCGGATACATCGACCTCGACGCGTCCGGCGCCCGCCAGGGCGTGGCGCAGACCGACCTCGCGTTGCAGGGATTGCAGCGGGACGCCGACGGCCGGCTGCGCGACATCCGCGGCCGGTTCATCGCCGAATCCGCCGCCATGGGCGCTGCCCTCGGCGACGGGCTCGGCGGCGCCGGCGAACGCGCGCGGGCGAGCCTCGGCGCGCTCGGCGGCATCCTCGGCGTACTGGGCACCGCGACCAAGGCACTCGCCGGCGGGACGCTCGCCGCGGGCGGCGCCCTGGTCGCGGTCCCCGCGCTGTTCGCGGCCATCGGCATCAAGGCCGCCGCGTCCTCGCAGCAGGTGCAGAACGCGTTCGGCGGCCTGAAAGAGCACGTCGTCTCAGAGGTTCAGGGGATGGCGGCGCCGATCGGCAAAGAGCTCGTCGGCATCGCGGGCGACGCCCGCAGCACGTTCGACCAGATCGCCCCCTCGCTGCGCAGCGCGTTCGCCGCCGCCGCGCCGCAGATCCGCACCCTTGCGCAGGGCGCGCTCGGCCTGGTCGAGAAGCTCGCCCCCGCGCTCGCGAGCACCGTCTCGGCCGCAACACCGGTCATCAACGCTGTGTCGGGCGGGCTGACGCAGCTCGGCAGCGGGCTTGCCGGATTCCTCGAAGGGATCTCGACCGGCGCGCAGGGTGCGGCGACCGGCCTCTCGGGCCTGTTCGCCGGGGTCTCGCAGATCCTGCCCGCCCTCGGGCAGTTGATCGGCACGCTCGCGCAGGCCGGTGGTCCGGTGCTCTCCACCCTCATGGGGGCGCTCGCGCCGCTGGTCACCACTCTGGCGAACGCGCTCGGTCCGGCCATTGCGCAGCTCGGGCCGCCGCTGCAAACGCTGATCTCCGCGCTCGGCGCGGGGTTGCAGCCGATCGTGACCGCGCTCGGTCCCGTGCTCGGCGCCGCAGCCGGTGCGATCGGTCAACTCGTCACCGCGATCGCGCCGTTGCTGCCGGCGCTGACTCCGATCCTGACCGCAGTGGGCGGAGTCTTCCGGCAGCTCGCCCCAGTGGTGCAGCAGCTCGCCACCACCTTGCAGACCGCGCTCGCGCCGATCCTGGCCCAACTCCCCACCATCGCACAGCCGTTGGCCGCGCTGCTCGGCACCCTGGCGAGCGCCGTCCTGCCGGTCGTCTCGCAGCTCATATCCGCGCTGGCCCCGAGCCTGGCCACGCTGGGGCAGGCGTTCGGGCAGGTACTCGTCGCCCTCGGCCCGCTCATCGGGGTGCTGGGGCAGTTGCTCGGGAGCGGGCTGCGTGTCCTCGCGGCGATCCTGACGCCGATCATCAGCCTCGTCGGCAAGCTCGCGTCGATCTTCGCGACCGTGCTGGCGAAGTACCTGACCGGCATCGTCGTTCCCGCTATCCGGATCTTGGTCAGCCTACTCAAGGGCGATTTCTCCGGCGCGTGGACCAAGGCGAAAGCCCTGGTCGCCAACGTCGGCCGCTTCCTGTTCTCGCTGTTCCTGCGCCTGGGCGTCTACGCCCGCAAGGGCATCGCCCTCGCGGTGCAGTGGATCAAGACCCTTCCGGGCCGCGCCCGCGCCGCACTGATCACGCTCGCGCCGCGCCTGCGCGAGATGGCGACGACCGCGTTCGCCCGGTTCCGCTCGGCCATCGTCGCGATGGCGCTGCGCGCGGTCGCCTGGGTCCGGGGTCTGCCCGGCCGGATCGCTTCCGCGCTCGCCGGCCTCGGCACACTGCTCGTCTCCAAGGGCCGCGATCTGATCCGCGGACTGTGGAACGGCATCCGGAACATGGGCGGTTGGCTCCGAAGCAAGCTGATCTCATGGGCCAAGTCCATGATCCCCGGACCGATCGCGAAGGCCCTCGGCATCAGCTCGCCGAGCCGTGTCATGGCGCGCGACGTCGGGCGCTGGATTCCCGCCGGCGTCGCCGCCGGCATCACCTCGGGACAGGGCGCCGTTGAGGGCGCCATGCGCCGGCTCGTGCCCGTCCCCGCCGCCCCCGGATTCCCCGCCACGGCGGGCGCCGCCGGTTTCGGCAGCAGCCCGTACGCCAGCGGTGGGCCGCTGCTGCACATCGAGAACTTCCACAACGCCGCCGGCCACAGCCCGGACCAGACCGCCGCGGCACTCAACTGGCGCATGAAAGCGAGGGGTTAACCCGCATGGACCGAACCACCGTCGACGCCGCCGGCATGGCCGAGGGGATGGTGCCCGGCCAACTCCGATACGGCGAGCTGCTGCTCGGCACCGGCACCGCCTACCGGTGGCGCAAGCTCACCGGGTGGGAAGAGCTCCCCCCGCAGGACTCGGGCAACGTCCCGCGCTCCGGCGACCACGGCGCACACCTAGGCCGGCTGCTCGCGCAGGTCCGCACGATCGGCCTCGACGAGGTGATCGTGCGCTCGGAGGCGTACCGGTTCGGTGCCGTCGTCGACGCGCTCAACGCCGGTACGCCGATCGCGCTCGACGAGCAGCCGCTGCTCGTCCACCTCGACGACCGCGGCCCGCTGATGTCGTGGGCGCGGATCATCAACCGCAGTGTGCCGGTCGAGCTCGGCTACTCGGTCGGCACGGTGACCGGCGGCGCGCTCCAGTGGGTGGCCACCGACCCGCGCCGCTACACGCCCGCCGTGCAGGAGACCGACGCCGGCCTGCCCGAGCCGTGCCTGCCGTGGCACACCGACCCCGTCACCGGCGCCCCGCGCGGCGTACCGGCGAGCACCGGCGACACGACCGCGTACAACGTCGGCACCGCCCCGACGCACCCCGTGATCGTGTTCCGCGGGCCGGTCGACACCCCGACCCTGATCAACCGCACCACCGGCCGCCAGCTTCAGTACCGCGTCGCCCTCGAACCGTGGGAAGAGCTCACCGTCGACACCTTCGCCGGCACCGCCACGCTTCCGACCGGCGAGAGCCTGCTCGCCGAGGCGAGCATCGCGAGTTGGCCCGAGCAGGCATTTACCCTCGACCCCGGCGAGAACGAGCTCGAATTCTGGGGCGCCGCTACCGTCCCTGCCGACCCGCGCGCTGCCGTCTCCCTGCGGTGGCGTTCAGCTCACTGGTGAACACCAGGGCAGTCCAACGGCAACGCAGTGAGGAGCGGCTGTTCGGATGTCTTCTGCGCGAGGCTCACGACTATTGAGGAACATCAAGGCCCCCAGGCCAAGGCCGCCGACGAGTGCCGCCACGAGCCGAATCTTCCACGTGACGGGGTCATTGATCACTCGCCGGGCCACAGTCCACCGCTGATACAAGAAGTAGGCGGCAACGTCGAGGAGAGCAGCAACCACTCCCAGCAGGACGACGTAGGGCGTGGCGGAGTGGCTGAGCTCCGCAAGCCTCCCCGGAAGGCTCTCCGACATAGACAGCGTGGACCACGCCACCATCGGGCACATCGCCCACGCGACCGTGGCTACGGCCCAGACGCGTGAAGGCAGCGACCGCTCAGGCTCCCCCGAAGTGGCGCTGAATCCGGCCAGGTTCTGAACGCCGCCGATCGACGTCGCCCCGATGAATACGTTGCCGTGGACCTCCAACCCATCGCCGGAAGTCCTGCCCTTCTCGCCATCAGGGTCGCCCTTCGGCTCTCCATCGTTCTCTTCCGGGTCCTCGTCAGAGCTCCGGCTCATGATCCGCCTCGTACATGTTGACGATCTGAACGCCGCCCATCTGAGTCGGGCCACGGAACTGGTTGTCGTGGATGTTCATGTGAATGCCACGCTCCGGAGTCCCCAAGGCGTCCTGAAGCTGGCGCAGAAGACGCTCATCACCGTCTGCAAGTCGCTGAACGTAGGCGCGTACCTCGGCTTCAAGCGTCGCAGGGTCAGCCTCACGAAGCCGGTCGAGATCCTCGATCCGAGGACTCTCCTCCCCGCCTGAGCGACGCAAGATCGAACTCAGCCGAGGCCGCACCGACGTATAGGCATCGCTGACCAGCAGGCCCGCAAGTGACGTGGCCACGCTCTGGACCACAAATCCCAGATCCGACATGTGTCCCCCTGTCCCCTCGGATCGCACTAAGCGTAAGGAGATGAACGCGCTCTGTCAGAGAGATACGGAAACAACGCCGCCTCGTACCGCGTGCTCGTGTGCGACCTGCGTACCGACGCCCTGCTCGACGTGCTGCCCGTCACCGAGGTCGCCGTCGAGGACTGGATCGGCAAGGCCGGCTCGCTCCGGGCCACCGTGCCCGTGCCGAACCGTGAGATCGCCGACCGCGTCCGCCCGATCCTGCAAGGAGGCCGCACGGCCCTGTGGGTTGAGCGCGACCGCGACATCTGGTGGGGCGGCGTCTTGTGGTCGGTCGTCCCGAAGATCGACGAGCGCGGGTTCGCCTCGGCCGAGGTACAGGCCGGGACTTTCGACACCTACCTCGAACACCGCAAGCTGTTCGAGTCGCTGCGAGCCGAGGACATCGACCAACTCGACATCGCCCGCAACCTCGTCGAGTACGCGCAGGCCCTGCCTGGCGGCGACATCGGCATCGAGTACGACACCCATCTCTCGGGCATCAGCCGGTCGCGCCGCTTCAGCAAGTACGACCAACCCACCGTGCGGGAGCTGCTCGACAAGCTCGCCGCCGTCGAGGAGGGGTTCGAGTGGCGCATTCGGTGCGAGCGCGACCCGGACACCGGGCGTCGCCGCAAGCTGCTTGAACTCGGCCACCCGCGCATCGTGCGCGGCGAGTCCGACGTCGTCCTAGCCCACCCCGGCCCCGTGCTCACCTACGAGCACCCCGAGGACGCGACCCCGCTCGCGAACGTCTGGCAGGCCCGCGGCGCGAGCAACAACCGCAACCAGGCCGCCGCGTCCAAGCCCCTGTTGTCCGAGCTGCTCGTCGCCGAGGACGACCTCGCCGCCGGCTGGCCGCGCCTCGACGGCACCAGCGACCACAGCTCGGTGGACGACCCGGACACGCTCAATCAGCACGCCCGCGCCGAGGCCGCGGCCACGCGCCGCCCGCAGGTCATCCCCGCGGTGACCGTGCGCCTCGACCAGGGCGTGACCCCCGACCTGCTCGGCCGCACGATCCGGCTGCGTATCCGCGATGTGTGGTTCCCCGAGGGCTACGACACCCGGCACCGCGTCGTCGGCATCAACGTCACCCCGCCCACCCGCGAGGCGGGCGAAACCGCAACCCTCACATTGGAGGCCGCCGCCTGATGGCTACCGTCCCTTCCGACCTGCTCGACCGCATCCGCGACCTTGAGCGCAAGGTGCGCGAGATCGCCGGCCGCGCGCAGACCCGCCCCGCCCTCGACGAGATCCGCGAGGGCGACGTGAAGATCACCGAGGGCGGGCAGCTCGTCGTCGTCCCGCCGAACAAGGACTACGCGACGTTCACCGTCGGCGAGTGGCCCGACGGCAGTTATGGCACCGTCCTGCGCCGCTTCGACGGCACCTATGCGCTCACCGTCGAGGGCGAGAAGGAAGACCGCGGCACCTGGCGCATGTGGTCGCGCGACCTCGCCGCGCCCGACCGCATTCTCGTCATGGACGACCGGCACAGCGACCGATTCCTCGGCCGCCCCTGGCTCCCCCTCGGCCTCAACCCGACCGGCGACCAGTCGAGCACCTCGGCCGACTGGCGATACGCCTGGGTCGGCGGCGCCCCCGCGCACAACGCCGTCGCCGTCCTCAAGCTGTCCACCCTCGCCGAGGCCGGCGGCACCGTCCGCGTACGGCTGCTGCCCGAGGGCGGCAAACCGATCGTCGTCGACGAGTGGGAGGTGCCGGCCGGCAAGTGGACCGCTCGCACCATCGAGCGGCCCCTGCACGGCGTCGGGTTCCTCGACTACGCGGGATGGCAGATCGAGCACCGCAGCGCCAAGGCCCACCAGCCGATCGAGACCCGCCTGTTCGCCGCCTACGGCCGCAACACGTTCGCCGCCGCCGAAGCCCCCGACGCCCCCGCCGGCGAGGCCGCCGACGCGAGCAGCAAGCCCGACCCCCGCCTCGCCGTCGAGACCAACGACGACAGCGACGCAAAGTAGCCGCACCTGAAAGGGACTTCGCCCATGTCCGATGCCGCACGCCGCACCGCCCGCACCATCGTGCAGACCCTGCTCGGCCTCGCCGCCGCCTTCCCCCTGATCCTCAACGCGTCCGGCATCCCCCGCACCGCCGTCGGCGTCGGCGTAGCCCTCGCCGTCGCCGCCGGCCTCACGCGCGTGATGGCGCTCGACGCCGTACAGAAGCTGCTCCCCAAGTGGCTGCGCACCGCCGTACCGGACACCGGCGCGGGAGGCGACGCCCGCGAGCCCGCCCCGGCCGGGAGCGACGGGGGCAGTGTGTGACCGACCCCGACCCGACCGACATCGCCCTCGAACTCGCCCAACTCCGCGGCACCGTGCAGGAAGGCTTCGCCCGCCTCGACGGCCGCCTCGCCCTGCTCGCCCAACGCCACGACCAGACCGACAAGCGACTCGACGAACACGACGCACGCCTCGACCGCGGCGAACAACGCCGCTGGCCCCTCCCAAGCGTCGCCGCCCTCGTCGCCGTCGCCGCCCTCACGCTGTCCGCATGGCAGCTCACGCACTGAACGCCGCGCCCCCGTTCCCGGCTGCAAGCCGGGAACGGGGGCGCTTTGGCCGTTCCTGGGCCGTCTCTCCCAATACCCCTGCACAGGCACCGCCCTCCGTAGGTACCGTCTGAGATAAGCCCGACAGATGGAGCCTGCTGATGTTGGAAGAAGCCGAAGAGATCGGAGAGCGTGTCCGGCGCGCTCGGCTCCGGCTCGGAATGCCTCAGGCTGACCTCGCCGCCGCCCTGGGTCGGTCCCAAGGGTGGGTGTCGAAGGTTGAGAACGGGCGCGTTGAAATCGACCGCGTCGGCGTACTCAACGCCGTGGCAGCCGAGTTGCACGTGCACCCCAACGACCTGATCGGCCGCCCGTACAACAGCTCACCTGACGAGAACCAATGGCAGGTCGCCGCATCCTCGATCCTGCGCGAGCTGCGCCGCTACGACCTCGCGCCGGTCTTCGACGGCACGCCCCGTACTGCATCCCAACTGTGGCGGGAAGCAACTCGCCTGCACCGGCTGCGCGATGCTGCGGCGAACGTGTCGATCCTGCGGGTGTTGCCGGATCTCTTCCGCGAGGCTCGCGCCCTGATCGAGGTTGCCGAGGGCCACGAGCGTGAAGAGGCGTACGCGATCTACGCCGTGTGCTGCAAGTTCGCTCACACCTCGGCCCACGCCCTCGGCCACCCTGAGTTGGTCGCGATGGCGTGCGAGCGTGCCGCCTGGGCGGCCCGCCTGTCTGGGGACGCTGTCCTGCCGGCGGTCGCCGACTGGATGCGCGTGTGGGACATGTGGGCGACCGCGGATTGGGACGACGCAGTAGCGCTCTCCGACCGCGCCCTCGCCACCGTGCAGACGCCGTACGAGCAGGGAGACCCCTTGTCCCTCCGGGCATGGGGAACCCTCCAACTGCGCGCCGCGGTCTCCGCCGCCCGTGGCGGACGCCCCGCCGAGGCCGAGGACCGCATCGCCCACGCGAAGGTCGCCGCCGACCGCATGGCCCAGCACGACGGACCGCCGTTCTACGACCGGCACTCCCTTACGTTCTCGCCGGGGAACGTGGCGATTCACGCGGTAAGCGTCGCCCTCGAAATGGGCCAGCAGAGCAAGGCTCTGAAGATAAGCCGCCGCACGTCGCCGGATCTTGTGGCGTCCCTCCCGCACTCACGGCGGGGACACTTTCACATGGATCTCGCGCGGGCGTGGCTGTGGGACGGCAACCGCGACAAGGCCCTCAAGGAACTGGAGACGGCCGAGACCATCGCTCCCCAGCTCGTGCGCAACCATCCGATCGCACGCTCGACTCTGCGGAGCATCGTCTATGCCGAGCGTGCAGCCACGCGCGAGAAGCTGCGTCGCATGTCCAACCGCTTCCACCTCGACGGATAACGCGGTATTCCGTCGATTCATATTCGGCCCTGCCTGCCCTCATAGCTTCGGAGCATGGCCGAAGCGAACGAGCAACTCCCGCAACATGTAGGCGACTTATCCTCCGGCGCGTACCGTCCCCGCCTCGGTGACCTTGCCCTCGACGAGGCGGCGGGCCACCGGGTTGGCGTGGTCATCGCCACGCCCAACGAGACCGTGAAGACGTTCCACCTGCGTACGCCCGGCGGTGGCAGGGACTGGCGGGCGAAGGGCGACGGATCGACGCTTACGCCCGTGCACGCGCCCGTCAGCCACGCCACCCTCAGTCTGGGCGAGCTTCGAATCGACGGCGTGAACGGGACGACCACGTTCCCCATCACGCTTCACCACGTGGACGGCGGCACGTCTGATTCGTTCCTGATCATCGCGGACGGGCGAGGCGAGCGCTCGTGCGCCTACTGCCCGGAGCCCAGCCCGACTGTCTGCGTCCGCGTCGTGCAGTCAGGCTCCGGTGCAGACCGCCCGGTCTACGCTCATCGGGCATGCGCCGCGGCCCGTGGCATAGCACCGCTCTACGAGGTGACGTCGTCGCCGCGTCTGGGAGCGGAGCACTCCGGATGACAACAACGACGCTCAACCGCCATACTCCTGCCCCGCCGAAGCCCCCGCTGCGTGTTGCGCAAATGTTCAGGCGCTCCCGCGAGGCAGTCAGCCGGGCGCGCAGATTCGTACGGGAAGCGACCCTCGACCTCGTACCGGGCGAACGCGTCGAGGAGATCCTCGTGTGCGTCTCCGAACTCGCTACGAACGCACTACAACACACCCCGCCGGGCCGCATGTTCCGTGTTGGCCTCACCCTCACGCCTGACGTTCTGCACCTCGAAGTGCACGACGCCGGCGGGGGCACACCTCAGGTACGGGAGGCGTCCGAGGACGACGACAGGGGCCGCGGCCTGCTGCTCGTCGCGATGCTCGCCGACGACTGGGGCACCACGAGGCGCGACGGGCCCGGAAAGATCGTCTGGGCCGACTTCCGGCTCTCTGTCGCAAGCCCGAACGGCTAGGGCCCGGCCACGCCCATCGGCGACGCATGCAGCGACTCTCTCGTGACCACGCACCGCCCCCTGCATCCACGCCCGCAAGAGGGCGCCTCGGCGGCCGTTGCACCGACCGCCGAGGCGAAACGTCAATGGCCACCGATTCCAAGGGACCACCAACGCAATGCGCGACCTTATCGCCTACCTCTACATCTGGTTAGCGCCGGGCGTGCGCCGGACCCTGCACCGCATCCGCGCCCGCACCGCGCCGCATCCGCTACCCGCCATGCTCCCCGTGCTGCCTACCGCGCCTACCTACGCACGACGGCCCGTCCCACCTCACGTGATCGCCCGTCGACAACCGCTGGACGGTCACGCCGTCGCCCTCGTACGCCCTTACCTCCGCGTCTACGAACAGGCTTGTGCTGCCGAGGAGTTGCGCCGAATTCAGCGCGAGCGCCGTACGGCAGCCGCCCTCGCAACGTGCGGCATCGACTACGACCCCCTGCTCACCGTCTCGGACAGTCAGCTCACTCGCTCGCTCATTCCCACTCCGGCAAGGAGGGTGCATGTCAGCGCCCACGCATGAACTCATCGTGAGCCCGTTCCTCGACGAGCACCTCGTACTCCACCCCGGCAGCGCCCGCGGCGTGAGGATCAAGACGCACCGCTACCTCGAACTTCGCCAACTCGCCGCGACCGGCGCTCCGTTACCGGCGTGGCTGCGCGCCGCAGCACGCCGAGGCTGGAACCTCGACCTCGCCGACCGGTCCACGGGCGAGACCGTACTCGTCCGCGATCCGTCACCGTACGGGCACGGCCGGGCCTCGTACGAGGTCAACAACGGTTGCAACTGGGCGTGTTCGCACTGCGTGTACGGCGCCAAGCGGCACGAGGGCCTCGCCTGGGAGGCACGCGAGAGGCTGCTGCACATCCTGCGGGACGCCGGCGTTCTGTGGCTGGAGCTCGGCGGCGGCGAGTGCACCATCGACCGGCACTTTCCCGAGACGTACACGCTCGCCTACGACCTCGGCATGATGGTCGAGATCCTCACCAACGGCTCGACCCTGTACCGGCCGCACGTCCTCGACCTGCTCACCACCCGTCGGCCGTACCGCGTGACGCTCAGCGTCTACGGCGCCACCGAGGCCACGTTCGACGAATTCACCGGGCGCCGGGGCGCGTTCCGGAAGTTCGTCCGCGGGCTGGACGCGGCACGCGAGGCCGGTCTGCCGCTGTCGCTGAGTGTCGTCGTCACCCGCGAGAACGCCCACGAGGCGCCCGCCATGCGCGAGCTCGCGGCCCGCTACGCCTCACGCGTACGCGAGTACAGCCACATGTCGCCGACCTTCACCGGCGACGCCGACCCCCTCGCCCAGCAGGCACCCGAATTCCTGCACAACCGGACCCCGTTCACCGGATGCGACGCCGGCCACACGTCCTTGAACGTGAACCCCTTCGGCCTGGCGAGCGTCTGCAAGATCTCCCGCGACCACCCGATCCCGCTTCTGAAAGAGGGGGTCGCGGGCCTGTCCCGGCTCGGGGACATCGCCGACCGAGCACTACAGCGCCACAGCGGGTGCAACGGCTGCTCGCTTCAGAAGACGTGCACCACGTGCATGCCGCTCGTGACGCTGTACCGCAAGGCCGGCTCGTCCCTGGACCGCTACTGCCAACACGCCTGAAGGGAGGTACACCCAATGACAGCCATCGCCGTAGAGATCACCCCGCGGCCCGAGGTCGACGACGAGTTCGAGCTCGTCGAGGACCTCGACACCGTCGCCGGCAACGAGGTCATGCGCGGCTGCGGGAACGACAACCCGTACTAAGCCGAATCCCGTCGAGGCCGCCCGCCGAGTGCGGGCGGCCTCATCCTTTCCCGATCCCTACACTCCGCCCGTGGTGACCATGCGACTTCAATGGACCGACCTGCCCACAGCCACCCGCGACGCCGTCGCCGCCCGCACCGGGCCCGTCTACGCCGCCAAGAACGCCGCCAAAGGCGCGAACAGCGAGATCGCCGCCGCCCTCGACACCCGCGCCGGCCGCGTCTTCGTCAAAGGGCTGCGCTGTGACCACCCGCGCGCCTGGACGCAGCAGCGCGAGGCCGCCATCAACCCCTACGTCGCGCCCCTCGCCCCACGGCTGCTGTGGATCCACGACGACGGCGAGTGGAACCTGCTCGCCTTCGAGTACCTCGACGGCCGACCGGCTGACTACCGGCCCGGCTCCACCGACCTGCCCCTCGTCGTCGAGGCCCTCATCAGCCTGTCCCAGGTACGCGCGCCCGCAGACCTCGAACTGAAGCAGATCGAGCAGCGGCTCGCCGACTACGTCGACACCCCCGACGATGCTGGACTCCTGCGCGGCGACACCGTGCTACACACCGACTGGACCCCCGACAACATCCTGATCAGCGAAGGCGCCGCCCGCGTCGTCGACTGGGCATGGCCCACCCGCGGCGCGGCGTGGATCGACGCCGCCTGCTGGGCGGTCTGGCTCATCTCCGCCGGCCACACCCCCGAGGGCGCCGAGCGCTGGGCCGCCAAGATCCCCGCCTGGTCCGCCGCGCCGCCCCACGCTCTCGACGTGTTCGCCACCGCGCAACAGCGCCTCTGGGACGGCATCGCCGCGGACTCACCCGAGGTGGAGTGGAAACAGAGCCTCGCCGAAGCAGCCGCACAGTGGGCCACCCACCGCCACCACTGACCAGGGGAACACCATGCCCGACCCGACGATCCACCCCTTCGAAACCCTCACCGCCCCGACCGGCGAACGCGTCCAGATCGACCAGGACATGACGCCCGTCGTACGCGAACTGTGGGCCCTCGGCCTCATGACGACCGGCTGCTGCCAAGACGTCGGCGAAGCCACCGCAGGCGTACGCGCTAAGCGCGACAAGCCCCTCGGCTACGGCGGCGACGGATTCATCGACTACCACCGCGGATGGGCACTGCTCAAGATGCCGATCCCCGACGCCATGCGCCTCACCTACCTGCTCGCCGAGACCCCGACGTTCAGCGACCGCGTCCGACAACCGTGGCGCCCCGGCTCATGGCGCATGAACGTCCCCCTCGAACCGGACGGCCTCGGCGACGCCGCACTGCTGCACTTCCCCTCACAGCAGATCCACGAACTCGTCGACGCCCTGAGAGATCAGTAGAACGGCCTGACCGCCTTCCGCCCGCCGGCTGCTCCAGGCCCGGCGGGCGGAGCCGTGAGGACCCCGCCCGCGGTCGCTATGCGGCGTCTGCTGCCGCCTCGGCAGTCAGCTCGGGGGTGACACCGAGATACCTGTGCAGGTGGTAGCGCGACACCACGTAGCCGCGCCTACCGGGAAGGAGAGGGACGGGGTACAGACCGCGCTTGGCGAGGCTGTAGCCGGTCGTCCTGCCGAGCGTCAGCGCTCGGTTGGCCGTCTCCAGGGGGAACGTCACCGGGAGGGCCATCAACTCGTCGTGTGTCATTCCTCTTTCGTTACTCACGATCAACCCCTTTGGTCGTGATCGAGAACGTAACGGAAGCTGTTGACACTGCGCAACACGCAACGTTGACTGTGCCATATGCACAATCACCCGACGGCAAGCGACACCATCGCCGAGCAAGTCCGCCGACACCGCACGCGCCTCGGCATGTCCCGCGAGCAACTCGCCGCCGAATGCGAGCGCCTCGGCGCGACCGGCCTCACGTACGCCGCACTCGTCAGCATCGAGTCAGGTCGACGCAAGCCGGACGGCAGTCGCCGCCGCGAGGTGACCGCCGACGAACTGCTCGCACTCGGCCTCGCCCTGGCCGTACCCCCGCTGCTGCTCATGCTCCCGCTCGGGAGCGAGCAGGCCGTGCCCACCGTGCCTAACCGCGACCCGCGCGACCCGTACACCGTGTGGCGTTGGTGGACCGGCGAGCAGACGCCCACTCTCGGCGGGCCGCTCGACGGCCGGTACTTCCCCGAGTCCCGGCCGATCGGCGAGGACGGCCCCAAATGGTCCGCAGCGTGGGCCACTGCGGCCTATCCGGCTTCCCTCTACCCCGAGTTCGAGCGGCGTCGCGAGGCCGCCCACAGGGCCTACCTGCGTGCCGAGGCCGCAGACAAGCGCAAGTCGAACCAGAAGGGCCGAACGGACGCATGGACCGATTACACACAGCGCCTCGAAGAACTCGCCGCTCACATTGGGGATATGCAGCGCGTCGGACTCCAAATCCCTGCCTTGCGGCCGGACTTGATCGAGGACATGCGAGGGCTCGACATGCTCGACGACCCCCGCTCACTCACACCGGAGGATGACGCGTGAAAGGCTCCACGAACAAACGCTGCTACTGCCGCAGCGCGGAAACAGGCAAGCCGCTCGGCACTGCCTGCCCGAAGTACAACCAGCCCAGGCACGGGGTCTGGTCCATTCGGCAAGAGCTGCCGGCGAACAAGGACGGCGAGCGGCGCATCTTCCGCCGCTCGGGATACAACACCAAGACCGACGCGCAGGCTGACCTCGACAAGGTCCGTGCTCTGCTCGGCATCGCCGGCAGAGAGGACGCGGAGGGCCGGCGCCGCCTCGGCGACATGCTCGAAACTGTCGGGGCGGGCAAAGACCCTCTGCCCGACTACGACGAAACGAAGCGGAAGTTCGCGACGGGCCAGTCACTCACGCAGCACACGACGGTCGGCGAGTGGCTTGAGCTGTGGCTCGCCGGTAAGAAGTCGCTGCGCACGAGCGGGAAGAACCGCTATGACACCGACATCCGCGTGCACCTCATACCGCGGATCGGGCACATACGACTCGACCGGCTCACCGTCGCTCACCTCGACGAGATGTTCGAGGGCATCGCGGAGACGAACGAGGAGATCCGCGACGCGAACATTCTGCGCCGTACCGCGCTCGATGAGCTCAAGCTCATTCCGTGGAAGGGGCTGGAGAACCGGCGTCGCCGCAAGGCGATGAAAGAAAGCATCGCCTCGATGCCGCCGTTCCGGCGGGCCACAGGCGTCGCGACGCAGCACCACATCAAGGCGACGCTTCGTGCCGCACTGAACGCCGCCATTGCGCGCGGGCTGATCGTGTTCAACGCCGCCGCGCACGTCGAGCTCGAAGAGCACCGGCGCCCCAAGGCCCTTGTCTGGACCGATGAACGGGTCGCCGAGTGGCTGCGAACAGGCGTCAAGCCTTCCCCGGTCATGGTGTGGACTCCCGAGCAAGCAGGGGAGTTCCTCGACTTCCTCGCCGCTCGGAAGGACCGGCTGTACGGGCTCTATCACCTGATCACTTTCCGAGGGCTGCGCCGTGGCGAGTCCTGCGGTCTGCGACATACGGACCGGAATCGCGCAGCGAAGACGCTTACCGTCGCCACGCAGCTCGTGCAGGACCGATCGGAGGTCATCGAGAACGCCCCGAAGACCGACAGCGGTGAGCGCGTGATCGACCTCGACGAGTACACCGACCAGGTCCTCGACGACCAGGAGCGGCAGCAGGGCGCCGAGCGCCAGACGTACGGCGAGGCGTGGATCGATTCGGGCCGCATGTTCACGATGCCTGACGGGTCGTTCATCAACCCCGGATGGCTGACTGATCATTTCGAGCGTCTTGTCGAGCTCTCCGGGCTGCCTCCGATCCGGCTGCACGATCTGCGGCACGTCGCCGCCTCGTTGATGCTCGCCGCCGGCGTCGACATCAAGATCGTGTCCGAGACCCTCGGCCACAGCGAGAGCCGGATCACGCGGGACATCTACCAGTCGGTCATGCCCAAGGCTGCTCGCGAGGCTGCCGAGGCAACGATCGCCATGGTGCCCCGGGCCGCGGCCCGTGCCCCCGAGCCAACACCGCCTGCACCCACGGCGGATGGGGGCGAGCAGACGGCACTCGACCGCCTTGTCGCTCAAATCGCGGCGAAGGCCGAGCAGGACGGACGCACTGTCGAAGAGGTCGCGCAGATGGCGCTCGCCCGCGTCACCGGGCTGGCAGCCGAGGGGGCCGAGAATCCGGAAGGGCACGCAACGGGCACGCAAGCGGGCGCGAAGATCATCGCCTTCCCGTCTCCCGGAGCGCAGAAAACAGAAACCCCCAGGCCAGACGAGGTCCAGCCCGGGATTTCGCAGAGCCCCCTGTCGGATTCGAACCGACGACCTACGCATTACAAGTGCGTTGCTCTGGCCAGCTGAGCTAAGGAGGCGGGCCGTGGCGGTTTCCACACTTTACACAGGGGGCGTCGTCGTGGGCCACGGACGATGTCGGCCCTGTGGGGGTCCTCGGCGGGGTTGCTTGATAGAAACACTCCAGCGCTTGTTCGAATCCACGAGAGTGAGGGGCGGGCATGGAGGCAGGGGCGGAGCCGGGTGTCGGGAGAGCCTCGGAGGGGGGCGCCGGGGCCGGTCCCGGGGAAGGGGAGGCGGAGCTCGGCTTACGGGTCCTCCGTATCGTCGTCGACGTGCTCGGGGACAGGGACAGTGGCCTCCCCCTCGACCAGGTGCAGCACTCGCACTTCCAGGACCTCGGCGGCTCCTCCCTGCAGGCCATTCGGATCTGTGCGCGCGTACGCAAGGAGTCCGGCGTGACCGTCGCGCCCGAGGAGCTCTTCGACGCGGACACCGTCGGAGACTTCTGCTCGGCCCTCGCCCGCACCGCACACCAGTCCCGCACCGCACACCAGACCCACACCGCACCCCAGGCCCGCTCCACGCCCCATGCCTGAGCCGCGCCCCATGCCTGAGCCGCGCCCGATGCCTGAGCCGGCGGCCGGAGCGCTCATCCACACCGTCCTCGCCCGCCACGCCGCCCGTACCCCCGACGCCCCCGCCCTCCTCCAGGGCGCCCGGCGCGTGACGTACGGCGAGCTGGACCGGGCCGCCGAGGCGTACGCGGGGGCGTTGCGGCGGCTCGGGGTCGGGCCCGGCACCCTCGTCCCCGTCGCGCTCGCGCGTACCCCCGACCTGGTGGCCGTGCTGCTCGGCGTGCTCAAGTGCGGTGCCGCGTATGCCGCGTTGGACCCGGCGTGGCCGCGGGAGCGGATGCGTACCGTCGTCGAAGAGCTCGGCCCGCCAGTCGGTGTCGCGGACGACCCGTCGATCCTCGCGGGGTTGCCCAGCTGGTCCCCGAACGACCCGGGTGACACGGATGACGCGACCGCCGCGCCGGGCCCCCCGCCACCCCCGCCACCCCCGCCGACCGCGCAGTCACCCGCCGCCCCCGCCACCGTCTTCTTCACCTCCGGCAGCTCCGGTCGGCCCAAGGGTGTGGTCGCGCCGCATCGGGCCGTGACGCGGCTGTTCCGGCCCGGGGGCGCGCTCGTCGGGCTCGGGCCGGGGCGGGTGATGGCGCAGGCCGCGCCCGTGCCGTGGGACGCGTTCACGCTGGAGGTGTGGGGGCCGCTGCTCACCGGGGCGGCGTGCGCCATGTCGGCGAGCCGGACGCTGCTGCCGGACGAGCTGCGCGGGCTGATCGACCGGCACGGGGTCGACACCCTGTGGATCACCTCCTCGCTGTTCAACCTGTTCGTCGACGAGGACCCCGGCTGCTTCACGGGGCTCGGGCACGTCCTGACCGGCGGCGAGGTGCTGTCCCCCGCGCATGTGCGCACCTTCCTGCGGCGGCACCCGGGCATCGCGCTGTTCAACGGGTACGGGCCCGTCGAGAGCTGCGTCTTCGCGACGACGCACCGCATCACGCCCGCCGACTGCGACCGCCCGGAGGGCATCCCGGTCGGAACTCCCGTGCCGGGTACGGGAGTTCGGCTGTCCCGCGACGGCGAGATCCTGCTCTCCGGCACCGGCCTCGCCGACGGCTACCTCGGCCTCCCGGAGGCGACCGCCGAGCGCTTCACGACCACCGACGACGGCGTACGCGTGTACCGCACCGGCGATCTCGGCCGCCTCGACGCCGACGGCGTGCTGCACTTCCACGGCCGCACCGACCGGCAGGTGAAGATCGCCGGGCACCGCGTCGAACCCGCCGAGACGGAGGCCGCCGCCCGCCGCGTCCCCGGCGTACGGGACTGCGCCGCCCTCCCCGTCGGCGACCGGCTCGCGCTCTACTACACCTCCGCCGAGGCCCCCGGAAGCGCCTCCGCCCCCTCCCCCGCCGCCGTGCGCCGTGCCCTGCGCGCCGCGCTCCCCGCGCATCTCGTACCGCATCTCGTGCGCGAGCTGCCGGCGCTGCCCGTGACCGCGCACGGCAAGGTCGACCGCCCGGCGCTCGCCGCCCTCGCCACGGAAGGCCCGCACCCCCGATGAACCGGCCCGGAACCCCTCCCGGAACCACCGCTCCCGCGCCCCCGCGCATCCACCCCATGTCCCCCGAGCAGGAGTCCATCTGGCTCAACGACCAGATGCAGCACGGGAGTTGCGCCGACAGCGGCCGGCCCTCGCCGTACGTGGAGAACTGGACGTACCGCCTCACCGGCCCCCTCGACCCGGTGGCCGTGGAGGCGGCGTTGTCCGGGATCGTGGGCCGGCACGAGGCGCTGCGCAGCAGCCTCGGCCTCGTCGACGGGGTGCCGTCGCAGCGGGTCGAGGGGGCGCTGCCGGTCCGGGTGCGGCAGCGGTCCGTACCGCCCGCCGAGCTGGACGCGGCGGTCCGGGCGGCGGTGAGCGTTCCGGTTCCGCTCGACCGACCGCCGCTGCTGCGGGCGACCCTCCTGGCGGCCGGACCGCAGGAGCATGTGCTCGCCGTCGCCGTGCACCACGCGGTGCTCGACGGCTGGTCGCTGCGCCTCCTGGACGAGGAGTTCGGCGAGCTGTACCGCGCCGCGACCGAACAGCGCCCGCCCCGACTGGCCGCCCTGCCCGTGCAGTTCGGGCCGTACGCTCTCGCCCGGCGCGGGCGGCCGCGTGCCGAGCTCGACGACCTCGTCGCGCACTGGCGGGCCGTCCTCGACGGCGCGCCCGCCGAGTCGTCCTTCCCCGCCCGCCGCGCCCGTCCCGCCGTGCCGAGCCGTCGCGGCGGCCAGGTGCGGTTCCGGATCGGCGCGGGGACCGTACGGGAGCTGCGCGCCCTCGCCCGTACGCTGCGCGTCACCCCGTTCGCGCTGCTCGCCGCCGCCCTGAGCGCACTCGTCGGACGGCTCTCCGGTGAACGGGACGTGGTGATCGGCACGCCGATGTCACGGCGCGGCGACCCTCAACTGGAGCCGCTCATCGGCTGCTTGACGGATCTGCTGCCGCTGCGCAGCCGCCTCGACGGCGGCTTCGCCGACCTCGCGCGCGCCGTGCGGTCCGCGGTGTGGGACGCGGTCGCGCACCGCGAGGTGTCGTACGGACGCCTTGTCCGCGAGCTCGCCGGGGAGCGCACGCTCGGCCGGTTCCCGCTGTTCCAGGTGGTCCTGACGGTGGACGACGCGGACACGCCCGGCCTCGACCTGCCCGGCGTCACGGCCCGCCGCCTCCACCCGCACAACGGCACGGCCAAGTTCGACGCGTTCGTCCACCTGATCCCTCAGGGCGGCCTCCCCGAGGGCGGCCTCGGGAGCGACGGGTATCTGGGACTTCTGGAGTACGCCTCCGACCTCTTCGACCACGCCGACGCCGAACGGCTCGCCGCCCGCTTCGTCACCCTCCTCGAATCCGCCCTCCGGGACCCCCAACTCCCCCTTGAGAAGCTGGAGTTGCTTCCGGCGTCCGAGCGGGACCGGCTCGACGCGTACGCCGCGGGCCCGCCCGGACGCGCCGAACCGCCGCTCGTGCACGAGGCGTTCCGCGCCGCCGCGGCCCGTACGCCGGAAGCCGACGCGGTCGTGCACGGCGAGCGGCGGATGACGTACCGCGAGCTCGACGCCGCGTCCGACGCGCTCGCCGCCCGGCTGGTCGCACGCGGGCACGGGCGGGGCGCACGCGTCGCGTTCTGCCTGCCACGCGGGCCCGAACTGCCCGTCGCGGTCCTCGCCGTGCTGAAGGCGGGCGGCTGCTGCGTGCCGGTCGACCCCGCCCACCCGGCCGCCCGCCGCACCCGCCTCCTGCGCGACAGCGCCGCGAGCGCCCTCCTGACCAGCCGCGCCCCGGACCTCGGCACCTGGGCCGACGCCCTCGACGTCGACCTCCTGCACGTCGAGGACACACCGCCCGCGCCCCCGCGCCCCGCGCTCCCCTCCGCAGCCCCGCAGGACCTCGCGTACGTCCTGCACACCTCCGGCTCCACCGGCAGACCCAAGGGCGTCGCGCTGCCGCACCGGGCGCTGGCCTCGCTCGTCGACTGGCAGCGCGGGCACTCCGACTGCGGCCCGGGCGCCCGCACCCTGCAGTTCGCGCCGATCGGCTTTGACGTCGCCTTCCAGGAACTGTTCGCCACCTGGGCCGCGGGCGGCACCCTCGTCCTCGTCGACGACGCCACGCGCCGCGACCCACGGCTGCTGCTCGACCTGGTCGACGAGCAGCGCGTCGACCGCCTGTTCCTGCCGTTCGTGGCGCTCCAGCAACTCGCCGCCCACGCCGTCGCCGCCCAACGCCCCTGCCGCGTACGGGAGTTCATCACCGCGGGCGAGCAGCTGCACGTCACCCCGGCGCTGCGCGCGTTCCTCACCGAGCCGGCCGGAACCGGAGCCGGGGCCCGCGCCCGCCTCGTGAACCAGTACGGCCCCACCGAGTCCCACGTCGTCACCGCCCACCCCCTCACCGGCGACCCCGCGCACTGGCCCGAACTCCCGCCCGTGGGACGGCCCGTGGCGGGCGCCCGCGTGCGGCTGCTCGACGCGGACCTGCGCCCGGTGCCGCTCGGCGCGGTCGGCGAGATCTGCATCGGCGGCCGCACCCTCGCCGCCGGGTACGTCGGATACCCGGGCGCCGCGGCCGAGACCCGCGCCCGCTTCGTGCACGTCGACGGCGAACGCCTGTACCGCAGCGGCGACCTGGGGCGGTACGCGCCGGACGGGAGCATCGAGTTCGTCGGCCGGCGCGACGCCCAGGTGAAGATCCGCGGCCACCGCGTCGAACCCGCCGAGGCCGAGGCGGCCGTACGCGCGGCCGGCGGCGTCACCGACGCCGTCGTCCTCGCCACCGGCGACCCGAAACGCCTGGTCGCCCACTACACCGGCGAGGCCGCGCCCGAGCAGCTGCGCGCCGAGCTCGCCGCCGTGCTGCCCGCCCACCTCGTGCCCACCCTGCTCGTGCCCGCCGCCGCCCTGCCCCTCACCGCCAGCGGCAAGGTCGACCGCGCCGCCCTCGCCGCGGCCACACCGGGCCCCACCGACGACCGGGTGCCGCACGTGCCGCCCCGCAGCCCCCGCGAGCTGCACATCGCCGAACTGTGGCAACGGGCCCTCGGCACCCCCGGCACGACGCCCGGCGTGCACGACGACTTCTTCGCCGTCGGCGGCGACTCCCTGCGCGCCGCCCGCCTCGTCCTCGACCTGCGCACCGAACTCGGCCTCGACCTGCCCCTGAACGCCGTCTTCGGCACCCCGACCATCGCGGGCCTCGCCACCCACACCCCCGCCCGCCCCGCCCACGCCGACCTCGCCGTGCGCCTCCCCGCCGACATCGCCCCCACGACCGGCCCCGCCGCCACGTCCCCGCCCCGGCACGTCCTCCTCACCGGCGCCACCGGCTTCCTCGGCGCGTTCCTGCTGCGCGCACTCCTCGCCCGTACCGACGCCACCGTGCACTGCCTGATCCGCGGCACCGGCCAACGCCTCCACGACCGCCTCCGCGCGTACGGCCTCCACGACCTCGCCGCCGACCCCCGGATCGTCCCGCACACCGGCGACCTCGCCGCCCCCCGCCTCGGCCTCGCCCCCGGCGCGTACGAGCGGCTCGCGCGCACCGTCGACCTCGTCCTGCACTGCGGCGCCGAGGTCAACCTCGCCCACGGATACGACCGGCTGCGGGCCGCCAACACCGACGCCACCGCCGAGGTCCTGCGCCTTGCCGCCGCCCACCGCACCGTGCCCGTGCACCACGTCTCGACCGTCGGCGTGCTCTCCGGAACCCCGGCCTCCGGCGCGTACCTCGCCGACGACCCGCTGCCCCCGCCGACCGGACTGCGGCACGGCTACGCGCAGAGCAAGTGGGCCGCCGAGCACCTGGTCGGACAGGCCCGCCGCCGCGGCCTCCCCGTCACCGTGCACCGCCCGACCCGGCTCACCGGAGACTCGGCGACCGGCGTGTGCCAGGACGCGGACTACCTGTGGCTGCTGCTGCAGGCCTGCGCCCGCCTCGGCCTCGCCCCGGACGCCTCCCTGGACCTGTCGTTCGACCTGGTGCCCGTCGACCGCGCGGCCGCCGCGATCGTCGCCCTCGCCCTGCGACCGGCCGCCGCCGGGCGTACGTTCCACATCGCCGCCGGACGCCGCCTCACCCTCGCCACGGCCGTGGACCGGCTGCGGACCCACGGCCACCGCATCGCCGACGTACCGCCCGAGCAGTGGCTGCACGCCCTGCGCTCCACGCCGACCGGGCCCGCGCTGCTCGCCGTCCTCACCGACGCCGCGGGCCGCGTGACGTCCGAGGGCGCCCACCCCGTCGACGCCACGACGACCCGCGCCCTCCTCGACGGCACCGGCATCGACCTCGCGGGCGACGGCGCGGACCTCTTCGCCGCCTGCGTCCGCCACTTCACGACCACCGGCTTCCTGCCGCCCCCGTGACGCCCCTCGTACGTGCCGACCCCCGCCCGTGACGGCCCTCGTACGCTGCGCGAATTCCCGTACGCCTGCTGACACCGCCGAATCCGCCGGGTACTGTCGCAGCCACCCCGGCCCCGGCCTGGGCGCTTCACTGCGCCGCGACCACGCGGCGCAGCCACCACCTTTACTCGGATCGTCCGGCACGTTCCTGCCGGTGAAGGGGGCTTCACAGCCATGGCTTCTGTCACGTTCGACAAGGCGACACGCATCTACCCGGGCTCCGACAAGCCCGCGGTGGACGGCCTGGACATCGAGATCGAGGACGGCGAGTTCCTCGTCCTCGTCGGTCCCTCCGGCTGCGGAAAGTCGACCTCCCTGCGCATGCTCGCAGGCCTCGAGGACGTCAACGGCGGTGCGATCCGCATCGGCGACCGCGACGTCACGCACCTCCCGCCGAAGGACCGGGACATCGCCATGGTGTTCCAGAACTACGCGCTCTACCCGCACATGACGGTCGCCGACAACATGGGCTTCGCACTCAAGATCGCCGGCGTGCCGAAGGCCGAGATCCGGCAGAAGGTCGAGGACGCCGCGAAGATCCTCGACCTCACCGAGTACCTGAGCCGCAAGCCCAAGGCCCTCTCCGGCGGTCAGCGCCAGCGCGTCGCGATGGGCCGCGCCATCGTCCGCGAGCCGCAGGTCTTCCTCATGGACGAGCCGCTGTCCAACCTGGACGCCAAGCTCCGCGTCTCCACCCGCACCCAGATCGCCTCGCTCCAGCGCCGCCTCGGCATCACCACCGTGTACGTCACCCACGACCAGGTCGAGGCCATGACGATGGGCGACCGCGTGGCCGTGCTCAAGGACGGCCTGCTCCAGCAGGTGGACTCGCCGCGCAACATGTACGACCGTCCGGCCAACCTCTTCGTCGCCGGGTTCATCGGCTCCCCCGCCATGAACCTGGTCGAGGTCCCGATCACCGACGGCGGCGTGAAGTTCGGCAACTCCGTCGTGCCGGTGAACCGCGAGGCCCTCACCGCCGCCGCCGACAAGGGCGACCGCACGGTCACCGTCGGCGTCCGCCCCGAGCACTTCGACGTGGTCGAGCAGAACGGCGAGGCCGCCAAGTCCCTCACCAAGGACAGCTCGGACGCCCCGGCCGGCCTCGCCATCACGGTGAACGTCGTCGAGGAACTCGGCGCCGACGGCTACGTCTACGGCACCGCCGAGGTCGGTGGCGAGCCGAAGGACCTGGTCGTCCGGGTCAACGGCCGCTCCGTGCCGGAGAAGGGCTCGCAGCTGCACGTCGTCCCGCGCCCGGGCGAGACGCATGTCTTCGCGACGTCCTCCGGCGAGCGCCTCAGCGACTGACGCCCCGCCAACTCGGCCGGACGGCCCCGCACTTCGGTGCGGGGCCGTCCGCGTTCCGCCGGGAACGGGCGGCACGGAGTCGACAAATACCCCGGCACAACGCCCTTTTCGAACTCCGTGCGTCAACCCCGATTCGAAATTTTCCCTCGAACCGTCGCCCGTTCCGGTGACCAAATGTCTCCAAATCATCACTGACCGCTACGCTCACGCACGTGAACCAAAGCGCCCGCCGAATCGGCCGAACCCTCGCTCTTGTCCTCCCCGTCGTCCTCGTCCTGTCCGGGACGCTCGCGGTCACCCGGGTCAACTGGTCGGGTGGCTCGCAGTCGGTGCTCACCGCGTCGTCCGAGGAGGTCTCGTCGCCCGCCAGGACGACGCGCGCCCCTCAGGAGGCGCTGCGCGACCGGCTCCTGCTCGAACTCCAGGAGAAGAACCCGGGAGTCGCCCTCACCAAGCTCCAGCAGGAGGTCGACGCCCGCCCGTCGCTCGCCAAGCACTGCGCCTGGATCGCCCGCGCCCTCGGCCGCGCCGCCGTCCGCCAGTACGGCCCGAGCCGCGCCCAGTCGTACGCCCGCCCGGTCTGCGACACCGCCTTCGCCACGGGCGTGGCCCAGTCGGTCTGACGGCACCGGCCCGCCCGGCGCCCACGCCATAGGGTGCGGGACATGACCGACCCGCACCCCTTCCCCGTACAGGCCGTCATCCTCGCCGGAGGACAGGGCTCCAGGCTGCGCCCGTACACCGACGACCGACCGAAGCCGATGGTCGAGATCCCCGGGACCGGGGTCCCGATCATCGGCCATCAGCTTTCCTGGCTCGCCGCCGAAGGCGTCACCGACGCCGTCATCTCCTGCGGCCACCTCGCCGACGTCCTCCAGGACTGGCTGGCCGAGACCGAACTCCCGTTGCGGGTCACGACGGTGGTCGAGGAGGAGCCGCTCGGCCGCGGCGGCGGACTCAAGTACGCGGCCGCCCGCCTGCCGCACCCGGACCGCGCCTGGTACGCGACGAACGGCGACATCTGGACCCGCTTCCCGCTGCGCGACATGGCCGCGTTCCACACCGAGCGGGACGCCACCGCCACCCTGGCCCTGGCCCGGCCCCGCCTCCCCTGGGGCACCGTCGAGACCGACGCGTTCGGCCACATCACGGACTTCATCGAGTCCCCGCCCGTCACGTACGAGATCAACGCGGGCGTGTACGTCTTCTCCCCCGAGTTCGCCGCCCTGCTCCCCGACCGCGGCGACCACGAACGCACCACGTTCCCCCGCCTGGCCCGCCAACGCCGCCTGGCCGGCTACCCACTGCCGCAGGGCGCGTACTGGCGCGCCATCGACACGGCGAAGGACCTCACGGAGGCAGCGAAGGAACTGGCGTCCCACGGCCGTTGAGCCCTCCCCGGGCTCCACCCCGGCTCCTCAAACGCCGGAGCGGCTTCCGGGGTTCGCCGTCGGCTCGCCCGCCGTGGGTGGGCTGTGCCCACCCGTTCCGCCTGCGGAACGCCTGCCCACAGCAAGGCGGGGGCGATCCCGCCCTCACCCCCACCCACCCACAGCGGGGGGACGTGCCCCGACAGGGGCGCGGGGAACGGCGCGAGCAACCACGACGGCGGGAGAGCCGGAGACGGAGGGAGCCCCTCCGGCGATTGAGGAGCGGGGGCCGGGGGCGGAGCCCCCGGGGGCCCGCCCCTGGACGCCTAGCCCAGGAGGCCTCCGACCAACCCCGGCTCCTCGCTGCCCGAACCCCCACTCCCCGTACCCCCACTGGAAGTCGGCCCACTGCTGGTGGACGGCGGCGCCGACTCCTGCGGCGGGGGCTGCTGCTGCCCCGTACCCGCCGTCTCGCTCGGCTGCTGGCTGTCGACCGACCCGGACTCGCTCGCCGTACCCGGCGTGGACGGCGGCGCCGACGGCGGCGTGGACGTGTTGCCCTGCGTCGGAGCCCCGGTCGTCGCGGACGGCGTCTGCCGCTCCGTACGCCGTTCCTTCGGCTCGGACGGCAGCGGCGACCCCGGCTGTTCGTTGCGCGGCGCCTCACCGGGACCCGGCGCGGTCACCCGGTCCGCGTCCCGCACCGCACCACCGAGCAGCGAGCCGACGAGCAGCGTGAGGCCGACGACGACGGTGCCGACGAGCAGCCCGCGCCGCAGCACCCGGCGCCGCAGCTCCCACAGCGCGGCGCGCGGGCCGAGCCGCCGCCAGGCCTCGCTGGCCAGCCAGCCGTCCACGGAGTACACCGGCGCACCCGCGATGATCAGCGGGCTCCACGCGGCGAGGTAGATGATGTCCGGCGCGTCGTACACCGGCACCGACTTCCAGCTCACCGTGACGAGCAGCGCGGCCGAGAGCAGCCCGCCGACGACGGCCGCCGCCCGCTGCCACAGGCCGAGCACGGTCAGCACGCCGACGATCACCTGGAGGAAGGCGATGACGAGCCCCGCGCCGACCGGGTGCGCGAGCGCCCAGTCCCGCATCGGCTCGGCGAGCGCCCAAGGGTGCAGCGAATTCAGCCACTTGACCATGGAGCCGCGCTCGCCGCCGTCGAAGTAGACGGGGTCGCAGAGCTTGCCCATGCCCGCGTAGATGGAGATGAAGCCGAGGAAGATACGCAGCGGCAGCAGCACCACACCGAGGTTCAACCGCCGCCCCGGGTAGTACGCGTGGCGCACGGAGTCGTTGCCGTGCCGACGCGGCGTCCGCTCCTCGGTCTCCTCGTACCCGGCGTCGTCGCGCGCCAACTCCTCGTACGCGTACGCCTCTTCGTCGTACACGCTGCCCGAGGACTGCACGCGCGGCAGGATCCGGGTGTCGCTGTCCTCCGGCTCGCGCGGGCCGATGACCTGCGGCGGCGGGCCTTCGGTGACGCGCGGGATGACCTGCGTGGCCGCGCCGGCGTCCGCCCCGTCGAAGGAGCCTTCGTGCTGCACGCCGGTCGTGCGCACGGCCTGCAGGAGGCCGCTGGCGCCCGGGTCGCCGGGCACGGACTTCCCGCTCCATACGACGGGGGCGCGCCGGCGCCCGGCGGCGGCGCCCGCGCCGGCGGGCACGCCCGCTGCGAGCCCGGCGAGCGCCAACTGCCGTGCGATACGCGGGGACTGGGTCTGCTGCGCCGTCGGGAGCTGCACGCGGAAGCTCGCGTGATTGACGATGACCTGCGCCGGGTCGCACGGCACCTTCACCATGCTCAGCGCGGGTCCGTCGTCGAATCCCGACGGGCCTCCCCCTGCGGGTGTGCGGGGTGTTCTGGTGTCCACACTCATCTAACCGAGTGATGTGTGCTTAGGACACTGCCTTGACCGTCCCGATCTGTCCGGGCCGCGTCAAGGCCCGACCACCGCATGCCCCGACGGGATCAACTCCCTTGCCCCCGAGGGGTTCAGCTGCGGCGCCGGGCCGCCTCGTAGAGGACGACGCCCGCGGCGACACCGGCGTTCAGCGACTCGGCGCCGCCCGGCATCGGGATCTTCACCCTGAAGTCGCAGGTCTCGCCCACGAGTCGGGACAGTCCCTTGCCCTCGCTGCCGACCACGATCACCACCGGGCCGTCGAGCGCCTCGAGTTCACCGACCTCGTGCTCACCGTCGGCGGCGAGACCGACGACGACGAGGCCGTCCTTCTTGTACGCCTCCAGGGCGCGCGTCAGGTTGGTCGCCCGCGCCACCGGCGTGCGCGCAGCGGTGCCCGCCGAGGTCTTCCACGCCCCGGCGGTCATGCCGGCCGCGCGCCGCTCGGGCACGACCACGCCGTGCCCGCCGAACGCGGAGACGGAGCGGACGACGGCGCCGAGGTTGCGCGGGTCGGTCACGCCGTCGAGGGCGACGATCAGCGGGTCCTCGCCCTCGTCGAACGCGGCGTGCGCGAGGTCCTCCGGGTGCGCGTACTCGTACGGCGGGACCTGCAGGACGAGGCCCTGGTGGTTGAGGCCGTTGGTCATGCGGTCGAGCTCGGCGCGCGGCGCCTCCATCAGGTTGACGCCGCCGCGCTCGGCGACGAGCTGCAGCGCCTCGCGCACCCGCTCGTCGTTGTCGATGTACTGCAGCACGTACAGCGTGGACGCGGGCACGCCCTCGCGCAGCGCCTCCACGACCGGGTTGCGGCCGACGACCAGCTCGGACGTGCCCTTGCCGCCGCGGCGCGCGACGGGACGGCGGGCGGCCTGCTTGGCCTTGGCGTTGGCGATGCGGTTCTTCTTGTGCTTCTTGCGCATCTCGGCGGGCGGCGTCGGCCCCTTGCCCTCGAGGCCGCGGCGCCGCTGGCCACCGCTGCCGACCGTCGCACCCTTCTTGTTGCTGGTGCGGCGGTTCCTGCGCTGGCTGTTCCCGGCCATGACCTACCTGTTTCCTGAAGCTCTGCGTACGTACGTATAAGTGAGTGTGCCGCCCGGCGGACCGGGCGGCCAGTTTCGGGTCGGACCCGGCGGGCTCAGCGGGGGCCGAGGCTCCAGCGCGGTCCGTCCGGGCTGTCCTCGATGACGAGCCCGGACTGCCCGAGCTGGTCCCGGATCGCGTCGGCCGTCGCCCAGTCCTTGCGCGCCCGCGCCGACTCCCGCTGTTCGAGCACGAGGCGTACGAGGGAGTCGACGACGCCGTGCAGATCGTCACCGCGGTCGGCCTCGCCGGCCCAGTGCTCGTCGAGCGGGTCCAGGCCGAGGACGCCGAGCATGGCGCGGACCTCGGCGAGGCGCTCGACGGCGGCCTCCTTGTCGTCCGCGGCGAGCGCCGAGTTGCCCTGGCGGACGGCCGTGTGGACGATCGCGAGGGCCTGCGGCACCCCGAGGTCGTCGTCCATGGCCTCGGCGAACGCGAGCGGCACCTCGGCGGCGGGCGGGACGTTCTTGCCGGCCTTCTCGGTGGCCCGCTGCACGAAGCCCTCGATCCGCGCGAACGCCGACTCGGCCTCGCGCAGCGCCTCCTCGCTGTACTCGATCATCGAGCGGTAGTGCGGGGTGCCCAGGTAGTAGCGCAGGACGATCGGGCGCCAGCGCTGCACCATCTCGGAGACGAGGACCGAGTTGCCGAGTGACTTCGACATCTTGTCCCCGGCCATGGTCACCCAGGCGTTGTGCACCCAGTACTGCGCGAAGTCGTCGCCGTAGGCCTTGGCCTGGGCGATCTCGTTCTCGTGGTGCGGGAAGATCAGGTCGAGGCCGCCGCCGTGGATGTCGAAGGCGGTGCCCAGGTACTTGTGGGCCATCGCCGAGCACTCCAGGTGCCAGCCGGGACGGCCCCGGCCCCACGGCGTCTCCCAGCTGGGCTCGCCCGGCTTCGTCGCCTTCCACATGGCGAAGTCCCGCGGGTCCCGCTTGCCGGTCTCGCCCTCGCCGGAGGGCTGCCGCAGGTCGTCGAGGTCCTGGTTGGACAGCTCCAGGTAGTCCGCGTACGACCGGACGTCGAAGTAGACGTTGCCGTCCGCCTCGTAGGCGTGGCCGCGCTCGATCAGGCCGCGCATCATCTCGACCATCTCGGTCACGTGCCCGGTGGCGCGCGGCTCGTAGGTGGGCGGGAGGCAGCCGAGGGCCGCGTACCCGTCGTTGAAGGCGCGCTCGTTCTCGTACCCGATGGACCACCAGGGGCGGCCCTGTTCGGCGGCCTTCTTGATGATCTTGTCGTCGATGTCCGTGACGTTGCGGACGAACGTCACGTCATAGCCGCGGTACGCGAACCACCGGCGCATGATGTCGAAGTTGAGGCCCGACCTGATGTGCCCGATGTGCGGGGCGGCCTGCACGGTCGCGCCACACAGGTAGATCGAGACACAGCCCGGCGTGAGCGGGGTGAAATCGCGAATCTGCCGGGCGCTGGTGTCGTACAGGCGAATAGTCACGCATCAAGGGTAGTGGGCCGGAAGGAGTGCCCCGCGACCCTTCCCGGGCCACGGGACCACTTTGTGATGCGGGACGACCCCGGACGATCAGATCCGGCCGACGACCTTGCGCGGACTGACCCGGACGACCACCCGCTCGGCGTCCTTGAACGACCGCGGGTTGAACTCGGCGTACTCCTTGCCGGTGTACTTCAACGACAGCTCGTCGATGAGCTCCTGCCCGCCCTCGGTGGTCATCTCGGCGCTGCCGCGGATCTCCGCGTAGGAGTAGGGGGCGTCGAAGGGCTGGACGACGATGCTGATCCGCGGGTCGCGCCGCATGTTCTTCTCCTTGCGGCGGCCGACCGTGGTGGAGAACAGCACGTCGTTCCCGTCGCGCTTCACCCAGACCGGGGACAGCTGCGGGCTGCCGTCGGGCTGGATCGTGCCGACGGTGACGAAGACGGGGGTGTCGAGCAGGGCCTTGAGCTCGTCGGAGAGCGAGTCGGACATCGGACCTCCAGATACGGGCGTGCGCGGGACGGGTGCCCGCCCCGCGCAGTCACCGTACGACCGCGGTCCGGCTCAGCGGCGGACGACGAGTGCCGTGGCGATCGCCGCGAGGCCCTCGCCGCGGCCGGTCATGCCGAGCCCGTCCGTGGTCGTCCCGGACACCGACACCGGCGCCCCGACCGCCTCGGACAGCACCTTCTGCGCCTCGTCCCGCCGCTTGCCGACCTTCGGCCGTACGCCGACGACCTGCACGGAGACGTTGCCGATCGCGAAGCCGGCGGCCCGCACGATACGCGCGGCCTCGGTCAGCAGGGTGACGCCGGACGCTCCGGCCCACTCGGGGCGCGAGGTGCCGAAGTGCGCGCCGAGGTCGCCGACGCCCGCGGCGGAGAACAGCGCGTCGCAGGCGGCGTGCGCGGCGACGTCGCCGTCGGAGTGGCCCGCGAGGCCCCAGCCGCCGCTGGCCTCCTCGTCCCACAGCAGGCCGGCGCACCACAGTTCGCGGCCCTGCTCGAAGGCGTGCACGTCGGTGCCGACGCCGACCAGCGGCAGGTTCGTCAGCGGATCAGAAGCCATCGTTCTTCCTCCTGCGCGCCAGGACCGCCTCGGCCAGGACCAGGTCGAGCGGCCTGGTCACCTTGAACGCCTCTTCGTGCCCGGGTACGACGACCACGGGCAGGCCGAGCTGTTCGACCATCCCGGCGTCGTCGGTGGCGCCCTCGCCGTCGAGCTCGACGGTCTCGTGGGCGCGGACGAGCACGTCCCGGTCGAATCCCTGCGGCGTCTGCACCGCGCGCAGCCGGGCCCGTACGGGGGTGGCGACGACGGGTTCGGGGGCGCCGCGCTCGGCGGCCGGCTCGACTTCCTTGACGGTGTCGGCGAGCGGCAGCGCGGGGACGACGGCGGGGGCGCCGGAGGCGACGGTCTCCACGACGGCGTCCACGGTGTCGACGGGCACGAGCGGGCGGGCCGCGTCGTGCACGAGCACGGTGGTGATGTCCGGCGGCAGCGCGTCGATGCCGGCGCGGACGGACTCCTGCCGGGTGTCGCCGCCGGGCACGACGAGGAAGTCGGTCCTCTCGGGCAGCGAGTGGTCGGCGAGCAGCGACTTGACCTCGGCGGCGCCGTCGGCGGGCGCGACCACGACGACCAGGGAGACGGCGCGGGACGCGGCCATCGCCCGGACTGCGTGGATCAGCATCGGGGTGCCGTTGAGGGTGCGGAGCGCCTTGGGGGCGCCCGGGCCGAGCCGCACGCCCCGGCCGGCCGCGGGGATCACCGCGGCGGTGCGGGCGGGCTTCGGCGTGTTCGGGGATGACTGGGATTCGTCTGACATCTGGTCCGCGTTCAGGGTTTGTGTCCTCGGGCAGCGTGGGTATGGCCTCAGCGAACGCCCCCGGCCGACAGGTCGAGGGCCAGGCGCGCAGCTCTTGACCGTGACCCTTTCCGTGACAACCGGTCGAGGCTGGGCGCCAGTTCACGCCAGTGCGGGGCGGCGTCGGGGCTGGGGCGGCTTTTACGGGTCCGGACATGCCGCGGTGCCCGGCAACGCAGCCTGTTCTGGAGGTCAGTCAGGGCTGGTCAGCGGGCACCGCGGCATGGTGTTACCGGTACTGCGTCAGGACGCGAGGACTTCGTCGAGCAGAGCCTCGGCCTTGTCTTCGTTGGTGTTCTCCGCGAGGGCGAGCTCGCTCACCAGGATCTGCCGTGCCTTGGCGAGCATGCGCTTCTCACCGGCGGACAGACCGCGCTCGCGCTCGCGCCGCCACAGGTCACGCACCACTTCAGCGACCTTGATGACATCGCCGGAGGCGAGCTTCTCGAGATTTGCCTTGTAGCGCCTGGACCAGTTCGTCGGCTCCTCGGCGTACGGCGCGCGCAGCACCTCGAAGACCCGGTCGAGCCCGTCCTGACCGACAACGTCGCGTACGCCGACGAACTCCGCATTGTCCGCTGGCACACGAACCGTCAGGTCGCCCTGAGCGACCTTCAGCACCAAGTAGGTCTTGTCCACGCCTTTGATCTGGCGAGTTTCGATGGCCTCGATCAGCGCGGCCCCGTGATGGGGATAGACCACGGTGTCGCCAACCTTGAACGTCATGTGACAGGTACCCCTTCCGTGGCTATCCATCCTAACACGAGAACTGCCTCTTCTGAATGGCGTTTTCGCAGGTCAGGGCATATCTCGGGGCTTGACAACGGTGCCAGGATCGTGCTGCGCGGACTTTCCGGAGGCGGGTATTCGCAGGTCGGAGCGGCTGTCCAGGGAACCTGAAACACGGCCGTCACAGACCCTCGCGACCCCTCCCAAGAGGTCGAACGTCCCGGTTTGCACGCTTCGAAGAGAGTGGCTTCCGCTACTCCGTTCGGTGCCATGAGAGCCGTTCGAGACAAGTGTGAACGGTTGGCGCGGGAATCCGGAATTGATCACGCGAACCGTGAAGATCAATTCCTGTGGGCGTCCCGCATTCCTTACCTGAAATCCACCGGGCGGTCGACGCGATGGATATGTGAATCCCGAACCACAAGCATTCGGCCACATCACGGCACGGGTCCCGGCCGAGCGACCGAGCCTTCCGCGCGGACGCCCGGGCGACGAAGGGGCGGGTCGGGTGCGGCGGCCCGACGGGGGGTCGGTAACCTAAGCGCGCTGTCAGACCATTACGGACGGCCACAGGCCGACCCGTACCGCCCACGTTCAAGGAGTTGCCGCCGCCGTGAGCCGCAGCCTTCGACGCGGCGCCATCGCCGCCACCGCCCTCGGGTTCTCCGTCGCCACCCTCGCCGCGTGCGGTGCGGGCAACAACGCCCAGACGCTCGGCGTCCGGCCGGACAACGCCGCGACCGCGGTCGGCGACATCAAGATCCAGAACGCGGTCGTCATCACGCAGCCCGACCTGAAGTCCACGGGCCCGGCCGCGGTCGCCGCGACGGTGTTCAACAACGGCCAGAAGCCGCAGACCCTCGAGTCCATCAAGGTCGAGGGCACGAACAAGGTGGCCGAGCTCAAGCCCGCCAAGGGCGCCGGCAAGCTCACCATCCCGGCCGGCGGCTCCCTGGTGATCGGCGGCGAGGGCAACGCCGCCGCGTCCCTGCCGAGCAGCCGTGAGGCCGTGCTCGACGGCAACGCCCAGCAGATCACCTTCTCCTTCAGCGAGACCGGCGACGTCAAGATGAAGACGTTCGTCGTGCCCGCGACCAGCTACTTCAAGAAGTGGGGCCCGGAGGAGGTCCCGGCCGCCAAGCCGACCGACGGCGCCAAGCCGTCCGAGGGCGCGTCCGGCAAGCCGACCGAGGGCGCCTCGGGCAAGCCCACCGAGGGTGTCGCCTCCGGCGAGCCCGACCCGAACGGCAGCCCCTCCGAGGGCGCCGCGGACCACGAGGCCGCCGGCCACTGAGGCCGCGCCGTCCCCGTACGCGACGAGGAGGGCCCCACCGCCGGAGTTCGGCGGTGGGGCCCTTCTCGTACGTCGGGAGCCGCGCGGGAGCGGGGCTCGGGGCGGTCTACGGCTCGAACTTGTAGCCCAGACCGCGGACCGTGACCAGGTAGCGCGGGGCGCCCGGGTCCGGCTCGATCTTCGCGCGCAGGCGCTTCACGTGGACGTCGAGGGTCTTGGTGTCGCCCACGTAGTCGGCGCCCCAGACGCGGTCGATGAGCTGCATCCGGGTCAGGACGCGGCCCGCGTTGCGAAGGAGCATCTCCAGGAGGTCGAACTCCTTGAGCGGCAGGTCGACCTTGGAGCCGCCGACCGTGACCACGTGCCGGTCGACGTCCATGCGGACCGGGCCTGCCTCGAGGGCGGCCGGGGTGACCTCCTCGGGTTCGCCGCGGCGGCGCAGGACGGCGCGGATACGGGCCACCAGCTCGCGGGACGAGAAGGGCTTGGTGACGTAGTCGTCGGCTCCTATTTCGAGACCGACGACCTTGTCGATCTCGCTGTCCTTGGCCGTCACCATGATCACGGGGACGTTGGAGCGGCCGCGCAGCTGGCGGCAGACCTCGGTGCCGGGCAGGCCGGGCAGCATCAGGTCGAGCAGGACCAGGTCGGCGCCGTTGCGCTCGAACTCGTCGAGCCCGTCGGGGCCCGTGGCCGCGATGGCGACTTCGAAGCCCTCCTTGCGGAGCATGTACGACAGGGCGTCGCTGAAGGATTCCTCGTCCTCGACGACGAGCACTCGGGTCACGGAAGGACCTCCGGGGCAGGGATCGGCTCGCGGGTCTCGCGAGACTCGTGCTGAGCGGTGTGGGTGTCGTTCTGGGCGTCCGCGCCCGGGTCCTCGCCGTCGAGGTCGTCGCGTTCCGCGGTGGACTGCTGGCCGCGGTCGCGGGCGGCGCCCGCCTCCGGCAGCTTCAGGGTGAAGGTGGAGCCCTGTCCCTCCGAGCTCCACACGGCGACCTCCCCGCCGTGCGAGGCGGCCACGTGCTTGACGATGGCGAGGCCGAGGCCGGTGCCGCCGGTCTGCCGTGAGCGGGCCGGGTCGACGCGGTAGAAGCGCTCGAAGATGCGCTCCTTGTCCTTGTCGGAGATGCCGATGCCCTGGTCGGTCACGGCGATCTCGATGAGGTCGCCGCCGGGCGCGTTGACCCGGCGGGCGGCTATGCCCACGCGGGTACGGGCCGGGCTGTAGTTCACGGCGTTCTCGACGAGGTTGCCGAGGGCGGCGGCGAGCTGGCCGCGGTTGCCCCAGATGTGCAGGTCGGCGGTGCCGCCGGCGGCCATCGTGATCTGCTTCGTGCCGGCCTGGTGGCGGCAGCGGTCGATGGCCTCGGTGACGAGTTCGTCGACGCGGACCGGCTCGGCGTCCTCCAGCGGGTCGTCGTTCTGCACGCGGGAGAGATCGATGAGCTCCTGGACCAGGTTGGTCAGGCGGGTGGCCTCTATCTGCATGCGGCCGGCGAACCGCTCCACGGCCTCCGGGTCGTCGGCGGCGTCCATGACGGCCTCGGAGAGCAGGCTGAGGGCGCCGACGGGGGTCTTCAGCTCGTGGCTCACGTTGGCGACGAAGTCGCGTCGTACGGCCTCGATGCGGCGGGCCTCCGTGAGGTCCTCGACGAGGAGCAGCACGAGGCGGGAGCCGAGCGGGGCGACGCGGGCGGAGACCGCGAGGGCCTCGCCGCGGCCGGTGCCCCGGCGCGGCAGGTCCAGCTCGACCTGGCGTATCTCGCCGTCGCGGCGGGTGTCGCGGGCCATCTGCAGCATCGGTTCGACGGCGAGCTTGCCGCCGCGCACGAGCCCGAGGGCGTACGCCGCGGAGCTGGCCTTGACGACGGCGTCGGCCTCGTCGAGCACCACCGCGGAGGAGCGCAGCACGGACAGGACCGTGTCCACGCCGGGCGGGAGTACGGCGTCCGTGTGCAGGGAGGTGCGGGTGGGGCGTTTCTGGTCGCGCTCGCTCCAGCGGAACGCCAGCATCGCGATGACGCCGGTGCACACCCCGGCGATCGCTGCCGCTGCGGCGACCGCCGCGTTCACGTCCATGCCTTCAGGTTATGCACGTCCCGATGCCCGGCCATACCGGTCGAGCTGTCATCTCGAACACTCGTCGCCGAGAGTTCACCGGAGGTACGGGGCTGGTTCATTTGGGTGGCCCGGCGGCATCGGCGCAGGTGGAGGGGTGGGGCGTACGGGGCATCCCGGGCAGTTGTCGCGTCGCCCAGAGTTCACCTTGAGGACAGGGCCGATTCACACGGGGTGCCGGTCCCCGTCGCGTTCCGGCCGCACCGTGGGAGCGTGGGGTCGGAGCCCCGAATCGTATGACAGGGGTTATGGCCCTGGCGGCACGTACTCAGAGAGGGAACTCATGCGGGACGCGTACCACGAGGAACTTGACTCGATCGGCGAAGGCCTGGTCGAGATGGCCCGCCTTGTCGGGTCGGCGATCGGGCGCGCCACGACGGCCATGCTCGACTCGGACCTGAAGCTCGCCGAGAGCGTCATCGCGGCGGACCAGAAGGTCGACGACCTGCAGCACGACCTGGAGGCGCGCGCGATAGCCCTGCTCGCCCGCCAGCAGCCGGTCGCGACGGACCTGCGGATCGTGGTCACCTCGCTGCGGATGAGTGCGGACCTGGAGCGCTCCGGCGACCTGGCCCAGCACGTCGCGAAGCTGGCCCGGCTCCGCTTCCCGGAGTCCGTCGTCCCGAACGACCTGCACGCCACGATCCTGGAGATGGGCCAGCTCGCGCAGCGCCTCATGGCGAAGGCGGCCGAGGTCATCATCACCAAGGACATCGACCTGGCCCTGCAGCTGGAGCAGGACGACGACGAGATGGACCAGCTGCACCGCACGCTGTTCCAGCACCTGATGGACGACCGCTGGAAGCACGGCATCGAGACGGCCGTCGACGTCACCCTCCTCGGCCGCTACTACGAGCGCTTCGCCGACCACGCGGTCTCGGTCGCGAAGCGCGTGGTGTACCTGGTGACGGGCGAACACGCGGACGAGATCCAGGCACCGACGGGGCCGGAGGTGGCGGGGGCGTAGGCACTCGCGTGGCTGAAACGAAGGGCCCGGTCCGCTCGGACCGGGCCCTTCGCCTTTTGTGGCGGTCTACGAGAACTTCGAGCGCTGCGCCCACCGTCTCCTCGAAGTCGTACGGGCCGCGCAGCGCGGGATGCCCCAGGTGACCACGCCGTTCCACACCATCCGCAACAACCAGCGGCAGCGGGACGACCCTCCCGACGAACTCCTCATCACCTCGCCGGAGGGCGAGGAAGGCTTCTGGTACGACGTGGACCTGCTGCCGCTGCGCCTGCGTGAGACGACTGCGGACGACCGCAGAACCCCGCCCACGCTCAAGGCCGTCGCCGACTACCTCGGCATGGGCCCCGGCTGCCTGATCTGCTGGGGCACCCCTGTCGAGCGTGCCCACGCCGTACCGGCTTCGCTCGGCGGCTCGATGGACGTCCGCAATTCCGCCCTGCTCTGCCGCACGCACCACCGGCAGGCCCCGGACATCGCGGACGCGGAGGCGTTCTGGGCCCGGGTGGACTACGCGGAGATCCGGGACTCGGGCAGCAAGTGGACCGGCGCCCCGGACGAGGTCAGGGAGTGGGTACGCGCCCACGGCGGCAGGACCGAGCCGAAGGATCGCAGCGAGCTGGAGTTCCTGGAGGCCGCCACCGGCAAGCACTTCGGCGTGGAGAAGAAGGCGGCCACGCACGCCTGGGCGTACCACATCGCCCGCAGGCGCCTGGCCGAACGGAAGGGCCAGCCGATGGCGGGCCTGCCTGCGGACCACCCGTGGTCGGGTGTGTGGCCGGTGCCGTGAGAAGCCGGGGTTCCGGCCCATGAAAATGCCCCTGCCCCGCGCTTCCCGCGCAGGTCAGGGGCATGATCACGGAACTTACTTCTTCTTGCCCTGGTTCTTGACCGCCTCGATGGCCGCCTTGGCCGCCTCGGGGTCCAGGTAGGTGCCGCCCGGGTTCAGGGGCTTGAAGTCGGCGTCCAGTTCGTACGAGAGCGGGATGCCCGTCGGGATGTTGAGGCCCGCGATGTCGGCGTCCGAGATGTCGTCCAGGTGCTTGACGAGGGCGCGCAGCGAGTTGCCGTGGGCCGCGACCAGGACCGTCTTGCCGGTGAGGAGGTCGGGGACGATGCCGTCGAACCAGTACGGGAGCATGCGGACGACGACGTCCTTCAGGCACTCCGTCTGCGGGCGCAGCTCCGGCGGGAGCGTGGCGTAGCGGGGGTCCTCGAACTGGGAGTACTCGGCGTCGCGGTCGAGCGGCGGCGGCGGGGTGTCGTACGAGCGGCGCCACAGCATGAACTGCTCCTCGCCGAACTCCGCGAGGGTCTGCGCCTTGTCCTTGCCCTGCAGGGCGCCGTAGTGACGCTCGTTCAGGCGCCAGCTGCGATGGACCGGGATCCAGTGGCGGTCGGCCGCCTCCAGGGCGAGCTGCGCCGTGCGGATCGCGCGCTTCTGGAGCGACGTGTGGACCACGTCGGGGAGCAGGCCGGCGTCCTTGAGCAGCTCACCGCCGCGGACCGCCTCCTTCTCGCCCTTCTCGTTGAGGTTGACGTCCACCCAGCCGGTGAACAGGTTCTTCGCGTTCCACTCGCTCTCGCCGTGGCGGAGGAGGATCAGCTTGTACGGTGCGTCGGCCATGTGTCCGAGCCTAATGGAAAACATGTGGCGCGCCGTCCGGCCCCTGCGTAATCTGCGCTCCAGGCATTCGCCTCTTACATTCGCCAGTCACATCTCGCATCACTTGCCACGCGCCGGGGGGCTCTTCTTGTCTGTCGCTTCGCTTCAACGGGCCGTCAGGAAGAGCGTCTCCGGCCTGCCGCGCGAGTTCTGGTGGCTGTGGACGAGCACGCTCGTGAACCGGCTGGGCGCGTTCGTCGCCACGTTGGTGCCCCTGCGTTAAACCGTACGACGGAGATCAAGGAAGGTCGTACGGTCGTTCGAGAGGGGGCCACCGTATGAACCTTTCTGGCATGAAGTCCCTGCGCGACAGCCTCGCCGGGCTGCGCGCGGGCCTGTACGCGCGCAAGAGCGCGTACCAGGGCAAGACCAAGAACAAGGGCCGGTCGGTCAAGGAGCAGCTTGACTACGGCCACGCCACTGCCGACGAACTCGGCGTGAACGTCGTTGGCGAGTTCGTTGACGACGACCGCTCGGCCTCGCGCTACCGCGGCCGAGAGCGCGAAGAGCTTGAGCGCATGATCGAGGCCATCGAGCAGGGGAAGCTCGACATCGTGATCGCTTGGGGCTCGACGCGGTTGCAGCGGGATGTCGCGATCTACGCTCGGCTGCGGGACGCGTGCGCGGCGCACGGCGTCTTGTGGTGTTACGGCGGCAAGGTCTATGACCTGACGAACAAGGACGACCGGTTTCGCACGGGTCTCGACGCGCTGCTCGGCGAGCGTGAGGTCGACGAGTTGCGCGACAACATCATGCGGACGCTGCGGGCGAACGCTCTCGACGGCAAGCCGCACGGGCAGCCGTCGTACGGGTATCGCCGGGTGTACGACGAGCGGACGGGTGCCTACGTGTGCACCGAGGCTGATGCCGTCGAGGCCCTGGTCGTCGACGAGATCGTGACCGGGGTGGGTGACGGGCGCGAGTCCACGAAGATCGCCCGGGCGCTCAACTTGCGCGGCGTCACTCCGCCTACGCCGTACTGGTCGAAGGGTCAGGTTAAGCGGCTCGCGGAGTGGCGGCCGGGCCTGAAGGAGAACGAGGAGATACACCCCGACTGGCTCGCGCGGATCGTGGCGGCGGTGGAGTTGCGGCAGGAGGCGCGGGAGCGGCTCGATGCCGGCGAGAGCGCGGTCAAGGTCGCCGAGGACTTCAACGAGCGGCAGGTGCCGCTCATCATGGCTCGTTGGATCTCTGCAACGGTGACGGCGTACGCGACTGATGTGCGGTACATCGGCGTGCGGACGCATCGCGGGAAGGTGACGGCCGAGGGCGCGTGGCCGGCGCTTGTGTCGAAGGCGAAGCACGAGCGCGCGGTGACTGCGGTTGCCGCCCGCAAGGAGAAGCGGAAGTTCAACCAGCGTCCGGGCAGGGCGATTCACTGGCTGTCAGGGATCATGATCTGCGATATCTGCGAGATCCGGGTCAACTCCGACAGGCAGCACGGGAAGCCTCGTTACTCGTGCGCTGCGCCGGCTGCTGGCGCCTCGAAGGGCTACCACGCGAGTGCGCAGATCGAGGTCGTCGATCCGTTTGTGCGGCGGAAGTTGTTCCGGTGGCTGTCGTCGAAGTCGTTCGCCAAGGCATACGCGAAGGGTGACGAGGAGTTGCTGCGCGAGATCGAAGAGGCCAGGGCCGAGGCGAAGTTGCTGCGGGACGAGCTTGAGGAGTTCTACGACGAGGCCGCTGCGGGAAAGCTGTCGGCTCGGGCGCTGTCTGCGATTGAGGCCAAGAAACTGCCGCGGATCGTGGAAGCGGAGCAGCGCGCAGAGGTGTTGGGCGTGCCGAAGGTGGTGCGCAAGTTGGTCGGGTTGGACGAGGCGGCGCTGACGACGGCTTGGGGTGCGCTGGAGTTGAGTCAGCAGCGGTTGATCGTTGAGGCGTTGCTCGAAGTGCGGTTGAAGCCGCAGGGGCCTGGCCGTTGGAAGCGCGGTGTTCCGGTCGAGCAGTTCGTCGCTGTGGTGCCGAGGCAGTTGACGAGGAAGCCGGCCGCCAAGGCGGCTTAAGGCTGGACGTGATCGAGGGCCGTGCGGCTGACGCCGCACGACCCTCGATCGTTAGTTCGAATCTAATTGGCCTCGGGAGCAGGTTCGATCTGCTGCTCGGCTCTTTCGATCAGCGAGCCGAGGGCGCGCTGTAGGCTGCGCGCCCCCGTTTCCGTGATGTGCCGGTCGTCCATGGCAATGGTGAGGCCGCCGCCGTCGGCGCGGACGGCGGCGGTTGAGCCATTGTCGAGGCGAGTTCGAATGACGGTGATCACTTGCAAGGTCCCCCCGTTGCAGCACGCCGTGTGCGGTTGCGGTGCGTGCTCACTGCGTCGCGTGTGCCGAGCCGCTCGGCGCGATTAGCCCCACCCGGAGTCGTCGCCGGTCTCGGCCTCGGCTCGCTGGGGGGCGGGGCCGCCCCATCCGGAATCGGACTCGCCGGCAGCGACGCGCGTGTGCTGTTCGGTGGGGGGAGTGAGTGAAGCGGCGCCGGTGATGCACGCACCGGCAAGCAGCAGGGACGCAAGGGACTTTCGGAGGGTTCTGGTCATTTCCTTCCCTATCTCTGGCCGCCGTGGTGGGGGTGCGGCTGACATATGCATGTCGCGTATGTGGGAATACTCTTCGTAGGGCCGAGCCTTGATCAAGGCGTTTGAGCTTCCGGTGTGCGAGATCTCCGAAAGAGGAAGGCGATGCCGTGACCGAGCCGACCACTGCACCCACTGCGGACGGCCACGGCTCGGTGCTGCCAGCAGAGTTGCGCGCCCTGTACGAGCGGATCGCCCACGGCCAGCACGTCCCCGCCGAGAGCGAAGATCTGGCCAGGCTGGTCGAGCTGGGGCTCGTGATCGAGAACCCTTACTCGCGCGAGTATCTGGCGGTCGACGCTGAACAGGTCGAGCGGCGCCTGCGGGCGCACGCCGAGAGTGACCTCGCTCGCGCCGTGACGCGGCTCGGCGAGGTGCCGTCAGTGGTTGAGGATCTCCGCTCCCGGCGACCGCAGGAAGTCGCCCAAGTGAGCGCGTCTGCGGTGTTTTTGACCCCCGCCGAGATCAACGCCGCGCTGAGTCAGGCTATCGACGGGGCCCGCGAGGAGCTGCTCACTGCGCAGCCCGGTCCGCGCCCGAAGAAGCTGTTGCGTCAGTCGATCGGGCGCGATGCTGCGGCAGTTGAGCGAGGCATTTCGATGCGCACGCTGTACCCGGCGAGCGCGCGCACGCACTCCGTGACGGGCGAGTGGGCGGCGGCGATGACGGAACGGGGCGCGCAGGTGCGCACCTTGGCCTCGTCGTTCATGCGCTGCGTCGTCATCGACCGTGAGACGGCAGTGATTCAGGATCATGCGGACAACCGCCCTACGTCTGAAGGTGGTTACCTGATTCGCGATCGAGCCGTCGCGTCGTTCATAGCCGATGCGTTCGAGACGTATTGGGTGCGCGGTGAAGACTGGGCCGGCGCGGCCACGTCCGAGCACGCGTCGGTGACCACTCCCCTGCAACGCGCGATCCTGCGGGAGTTGTGCGGTGGGCGTACGCAGCAGCAGATCGCGACGAGCCTCGGCTACACGTCGCGGACGGTCGGCCAGCACCTGACCGAGCTCAGGACGAGGCTCGGGTTCGAGACGCTGCATCAGCTCGTGCACTGGTGGTCGACGTCTGACGAGCGCCACAGCGACTAAGCGCGCGGTCAGTCCGCGTCGGGGAGCTCACCGGCTGCGAGTCTCCTCAGGAGCGCCTGAACCTTGGGCATGTCGGCCCCAGTCATGCCGGGCGCGTGCACCACTGCGACGACGGCGTCACCGCCACTCGCTCCGACGGGGTCGCCGGCAATGAGCCCGACGTACTGCTGCGCGGCGGCTACCTGCACCTCGCGGGCGGGTTTGCCGAGGGCTACGGCGACCGCTCGCACCAGGGGCGGCGAGACCTTGATCGGCTCGTCCTTGCTGATCTTCCAGAAGGTTGTGTGCCCTACCTTCTCGCCGGTTTCGGGGTCGACCGCCTTGTCTGCGAGGGATCGCAGAGTGACCTCGGGCACCTGGAGCGCCTCGCGTACCAGGTCGCCAAAGGGGCTGCCGGATTCGCTCGGCACGTTCTCACCTCTGTTCTTGTCCTCTTACGCGAACGCGCTCATCTAACCACTCTCCCCCGCACGACGTACACCAAAGAACCACATTGACGGCCCCGGGACCGCCCTCTACGGTTGCCGCTGTCCGCAAACGAGAACAAGCGTGGGCCCTCAATGGTGGGCCCTGACGCCTGTTTGTTCGTGTTCGACTACAGGAGGGGGAGCAGTGAACGTCGACGAGACACCCACGCCGCCCGAGGTCGACGAGTGGCCGGAGCCGACGCCCGAGCAGCTCGACCTCGTCCGGCGCCTTCTTGCGCCGCACGTCCGCCGCGCGCTTTCCGAGCACGTCGAGCAGCAAGCCGCAGCGTGAGGAGCGATCAGCACGTGACCGAGGTCGAGTTCATCGGGCCGCCGCCCAGGCAGCGCAACACCAAGCACTTCCGCATCGCCGCGGCGCTCCGCGGCAACGCCGACGCCTGGGGCGTGGTCGCCAGGCGCGCCAACATCACCCGTGCCGCCTCGGCAGCGCAGGCCATCAAGAGCGGGCGCCTCGCCGCGTACGCGCCTGCCGGCAGGTTCGAGGCGGTCGCCCGGACCGTCGTCGTCGACGGCGTCGAGGAACACCGAGTCTACGCCCGGTATGTCAGCGACAAGGCCGCGCAGTGAGCGACTCCGGGCGCGGCGAACTCGTCACCCCTTCCGCGGTTGTCGTCGCTCCGCCAGGGCTTGAGCGTGAGCAGTGGCTCACCGTGCGCCGTACGGGAGTTGGCGGTTCCGAGGTCGCCGCGGTGCTCGGCATGAGCCGGTACTCGTCGGCGTACGAGGTGTACCTCGACAAGCGGGGCGAGCTGCCGCTCGACCGGCCGCGGTCGCCCGAGCTCGCCGAGGCCGCTTTCTGGGGGCTCGCGCACGAGCCGACGATCGCCTCGGTGTTCGCGGACCGTACGGGGCTCGGCGTGGTCGAGGGTCCCGGGACCGTCGCGCATGTCGAGCGCCGGTGGATGCTCGCCAACGTCGACCGGTACGTGATCGAGGCGGGCGAGGCGGCGCCGTCGAGTCTGCTGGAGATCAAGACCCGTAGCGCTTTTCAGCTCGACGAGTGGCTCGGCGGTGTGCCGGATGGGCCGGCGCTGCAAACGCACTGGTACCTCGCGGTGACCGGTTACTCGCACGCGCACGTCGCCGCGCTGCTCGGCGGCAACCGGCTGGTCGTGCACCGGGTCGAGCGCGACGAACAGCTCGTCGAGCATCTCGTCGCCCTGGTCGGCGAGTTCTGGCAGGGCGTGCTCGACGGCACCCCGCCGCCGATCGACGGCTCGCCGGCAACCGAGGAACTGCTCGGTCACCTCTACGACGTACGGGCCGGTGCCGAGACGGTCGCCGACCCGGCCGAGGTGCTGCCGCTCTTGGAGCGACGCCGCGAGCTCAAGGCCCGCGAGCAGCGCACCGCCGACGAGCTGCGCGAGGTCGACAACAAGCTGCGGGCGACCGCGGGCGAGGCCGAGGTCGTCAAGGTGCAGGGCGAGGTCGCGTTCACGTGGAAGCAGTCTGGCCCGGTGTCCGCGAAGCGTCTCGCCGCCGCGCACCCCGAGCTCGCCGCGCGGTACACGCGCCCCGTCGACGCGCTCGACACGAAGTGCCTCGCCGCTGAACACCCCGACGTCGTGCGGCCGTTCCGATCCCGCCGCCTGCTTGTTCCGAAGGAGTCTGCGCGTTGAGTACCAACCTGGCCGAGCGCGTCGCCAAGCGCCGCGCTCACTCCCCCGCCCCGACCGCGGCGACGCACGATGCTGCCGCCGCGCCGGCCACGCTTGCACAGTTCGTGCACTCGATGCGCGGCGAGATCGCACGCGCATTGCCCGAACACGTCGCCAGTCCCGAGCGGATCGCACGTATCGCACTCACTGAGCTGCGCCGCGTGCCGCACCTCGCCGAGTGCACTCAAGAGTCGTTCGGCGGCGCCCTGATGACCTGCGCGGCCCTCGGTCTCGAACCGGGCGGCGTGGCGGGCGAGGCGTACCTGCTGCCGTTCTTCAACAAGCGGGCCCGTGCGTACGAGGTGCAGCTCGTCGTCGGCTATCAGGGCATGATCCGCCTGTTCTGGCAGCACCCGCTCGCGGCCGGTCTCGACACACACACCGTGCACGAGGGCGACGAGTTCGACTACGAGTACGGCCTTACCCCCGTGCTGCGGCACCGGCCCGCGCTCACCAACCGCGGGGCGGTGACCGGGTACTACGCGGTCGCACGGCTCACAAACGGCGGCTCGGCGTTCGTGGTGCTGTCCGTCGAGGACGTCGAGGCGATCCGCAAGCGCAGCAAGGCCAAGGACGGCGGCCCGTGGGCGACGGACTACGACGCCATGGCGCGCAAGACGTGCATACGCCAACTCTTCAAGCTGCTGCCCAAGTCCGCCGAACTCGCCCGCGCGGTCGCGCACGACGGGACCGTACGGCGCGACGTCACGGCCGATGGCCTCGACGCGGTGCCCGAGTACATCGAGGGCGAGGTCGTCGAGCAGCGGGCCGACCAGGGTCGCGGGCAGGCCGAAGTCGAGGACGTGCCCGTCGAGTTCGCCGGGTGGCCCGAGGCCACCGAGTCGCCCGCCGGTGAGCCCGCGGGGGCGAAGTGATCCGACCGGTCACGTACCGGTGTCGGCATTGGGTCGGGCCGGAGCGCCGTTACTGCGGTGCTCCGGGCGCCCGCCGGTACGTCATCGGCTTTCGCTGCGTGGCCCACACACCCGCCGCCGTGAACGGCAGGCCCGAGACCCCGCCGCATCTGCCCCACACCGCCGAGAAGGGAGGCCCCCGCCGTGTCCTGGTTCAAGATCGACGACAGCGCCCATACGCACCCGAAAGTCATCAAGGCCGGTAACGCCGCGGTCGGTCTGTGGGTGCGCTGCGGCGCCTACTGTGCGCAGCATCTCACCGAGGGGCACGTGCCCGGTGCCATCGCCAAGCAGTACGGCACCGCCCCGCAGGCGCGGAAGTTGGTCGCCTCCGGGCTGTGGCACGAGGCGGGGCACACCTGCCCGCGCTGCCCGCAGCCCGAGGCCGGCGACTACGTCGTGCACGACTTCTTCGAGGGCGGCAGGAACGCCACCCGCGCGCAGGTCGAGGCCGGTCGGCGGGACGCCGCGGAGCGCAAGGCACGCAGCCGCGCACGTGCCGAACAGGCTGCGCCCGAGGGCGTTTCGACTCCGGATCGCGCGCGTTTCGGCGACGAATCGAACGCGAATCGCGCGCGAAACGAGGGCGATTCGTCGCCGAACGGGACGCGAAACGCACCCCCGTTTGCCGAAGGTTCCGCAGGTCAGGAGGCGGTGTCACAGCGTGACGCTAGGGACGGTGTCACAGGCCCCCTAACCAACACCAAGCCATACCCCTCTACTTCCTTCGGAAGTAGAGGGAAACAAGCTAGCTCGGAGCAGACCGCCGACGAACCGCGGATCGCCGAGCCCGTACGGCCGTTGGTCGACGCCATGAGCGCCGCCGGAATGGTCGTCGCCTGGCAGCTCGCCCCGGGCGAATGGACGCTGCTGCACGCCCTGATCGAACGCTGTGGCGTGCCCGTGCTCGTCGATCACGCCGGCGCCGCGTGGCAGTCCGCCCGCACCCGCCCCCGCTCCGCGCGCTACTTCCTGCCCGGTTGGCGCTCTCTGCCCTCGATGCCCTCGAACGCGCCGGATATCGGCCGAGGTCCGAACGTCGTGTCGTTGGCCGCCGCACGACCTTCGACGACCGACCAGCGAGTGAGCGCAGGGCTCGACCTCGCCGCCCGACTCCGCGAACAGGAGGCCACGTCATGACCCCGGCCGAAGCCGCCGAACTCCTCGCGCACTGCGCCGCGTTCGACCGCCGCACCATCGGCGAGGCCGACGCCCGCGCATGGTCCCGCGCCCTGCACGACGTCCCCCTCGACGACGACACCCGGGGCGCTGTTGCCGAGCACTACGCCCACACTGACCAGTGGATCACCGTTGCGCAGGTGCGGGCGATCCGTGCCCGCATCCGGTCCGGGCGCATCGATGCCGCGCACCCGGTGTACGACGGCCAACCCGGCGAGACCGGCGAGCAGTTTGTCGCCCGCCGCCGTGCGCAGGTCACGGCCGCCGCCGAGGGCGAGCTGCCCGCCCGCACCATCACGCAGGCGATCGGCGCCGCCCCGTCTGAGAATCTGCTCGCGCTGCTGCCTGCGGTCGGCCGCCCTGTCGTCGAGGCGGAAGAACCCGGCCCGTACGTCGACGAGCAGACGCGCGTCGAGATCCGCGAGCACCTGCCGGGGAACCGGGCCGCGCTCGTCGAGCTCGAAGTCGACTGTCCCAACTCCCGTTGCCGCGCGGCCCGTCGCCACCTGTGCAGGTCCTCCCGCGGGCGGGAACTGCGCGGCACTGTGCACGGCCAGCGCCGCGACGCCTACGCCGTACGGCACGCACAGTGCCCCGAGTGCGGCGCCCCACCGAGCCACGCGTGCACCACGCCCGAGCCGCACCCGGCCCGCGTCCGCGCCGCGACCGCTGACCGGCCCATGCCCAACCGCCGCCAGCTCGACCGCCTCATGCGCACCCCACCCGCCCCGCGCAAGAGCCGAGCCCGCCACACCACCGGAGGTACCCAGCGATGACGCCGCCCGCAGTGCGCGACGCCATCGCCGCCCACCTGACCGACGAGCTCGACCTCGCACCCCAGCGTGCCGCCCTCGCCGCCGCCCGCCTGTGCGACGAACTCGCCCTCGACGGATGGCAGATCACCCAACCCGCAACCAGCACCGCGCGACCGGTCGCGCCTCGCGCGCGGGGGCCGCGCGCTCGGCGCTTGTCCGTTGTTCTGAGTTCGCGCCGTGCCCGCATGAGTGGAGAGCAGACCCGATGACCGCCAACGATCCCGTGACCGAGACCCGTAGTGATGCCTCGACGGTTGGCCCGGACCGGTACCGGCTCGTACACGAGTCGCGCGCCGAGTACGTGCTGCCCCTGCCCTCGACGATTCCGGCCGCGGTCGAGCTGCTCGACATCGTGCGGTCCGCGCTGCGCGCCGAGGGCCGGTCGGTCACCGACGCGGCCGTGCACCAGGGCGAGGGCGCCGAGCTCGTCATCTCGTATCAAGTCTCCGCCGACCGCAACACCGTCCCCATGCCGCAAGTGCCCCGCAGGAAAGTGGGGTTCGAGTGACCCGCGTCGCCGCGCAGCAGGCCCTCGACGACACCGACCACTGAACGACGGGAGCACACACGATGACCTACGCCGCACTTGCCCACCGTGAGACCGTCGACGCCCTGCGGACCGTACGGGAGTTGTGGGGCGAGCTACTCGTCGCGATCGAGACCCCGCCCGCGGACGTGTGGCCGCCGCGGCAGCTCGCGCACACCCTGCGCCCCGACGTCGACGGCGACGAGCTGCTCGTCGCCGACCGGGCGCCGCTCGTACTGCGCGAGCACCCCGCGCCGCTCAACGTGACCGCGCTCGACACGGGGCTCGCGATCGAGCGGACGCTGTTCGACCTCGCCGACCTGCTCGCCGCGGTAACGCAGCAGTACACCCCGCTTGACCACCCGCGTCGCTGGGCGTTCCGCGCCGACTCCGGGCCCGGTTCGCGCGCGTACGGGCTGCACTGGGCAGCTCTGTGGATCGAGGGCCGTGTGCTCAATGAGGACACCGAGCCCGAGCTGCTGCCCGACGGGACCCTCGCCGCGCCCCCGTTTACCGCGCTGCCCGGTCATCTGCTGCACGAGGCTCGGCGCACCGCCCGCAGCGCCGAGGGCCGGCTGCTGCGCACACTCGGCCTCGACGCGCGCACGGTGCCCATACCCGACCGGGCGTGCCCGTGGTGCGGGGGCGAGTTGCTGCTGCACCGGCACCCCGATGTGCAACCGGCGGTCACGTGCGCGACCGGCGAGCGGTGCGGCGCCCCGGTGCCGCTCGACGAGCGGGGGCGGCGCCGGTGGGGCGTGCACGAGCTCGTCGCCCTTGCGTCCGCGCTCGACGTGGGCGAGTGGCAGGACGCTGCGCGGGCTGCGTGACCGGCAGGTGCAGGGCGCCGGCCCGGACCGATGGGGCGGGCCGGCCCTACTTGCCTTTGGCGAGTTGGTCGACGCGGGGCACCGACAGGCCGAGGAGCGCGGCGACCTCGCGCAGCGTGCGGTCGGCGCGCAGTTCCTGTACCGCGCCCCCGCGGACGACCTTGACGCGTCGTACCGCGCTGGGCAGCAGCTCGTCAGCGAGGAACCGCGCGACGAGCTCGCGCTCGGCAGGGTCGGTGATCTTGTCTAGGTGCGCGAGGACGCTGTCGAGTTGCTCAGTCATCCGCTGGCGTAGGGCGTCGCGGTCCGTGTCGGACGAGTGTTGTTGCGCGGTCATGAGGGCAGCGTACGACGCCGCAGCGACTGATTTCTAGGGGGGCCTTGACACTCCTTTATAGCCCCCTCTATAAATGAAGTGCGCCGCCGGACTCCACCCGGCACCCGCCGACCCGAGGGAGCAAACCCCATGAACAGCACTCACACCACCAAGGCTTTCGAGGTTCGTGGCATGACCGACGAGATCACCACCTGCGAGCTGTGCGGCAGGGAGGAACTGCGCGGCACGGTGCAGATGATCGAGCTCGACGCCGACGGCAACCCCGACCGTGACCTGTACTTCGGCACCGCCTGCGCAGCGAAGGCCGCTGGCTGGACTCAGCGCGACCTCAAGGCCCGGATCAAGGCCGCCGAGACTGCCCGGCGCGAGGCTGGGGTGCGTGAGCGGGAAGCTCGCCGGGACGCCGAGAACGCCGCATTCGAGGCGTACCTGCTGGAGACTTACGGCACTTCCGACCGGCAGGCCGTGGTCGAGCGCCGCGGACTGCGCACGGCCGTGCCTCTGCTGGTGGAGTTCGACGAGTACCGCACCCCGCAGCGCGCCGCGGGGCAGACCGCTGTCGCCGCGCTTCAGCTCACTTTCCCGGGCCTGCCTGCCGACGCCCATCAGGTAGCGCTCTTCTGAGACCCGCGCCCTACCCGCCCCGCCGGGGCGGGTACTCGCCATCACGCATGAAGCGGCCCGCCGCGGCGACTCCACCGCCGGACGGGCCTGACCACGAACGGGAGCAAACCCCGCCATGGCTGCACCAGACCCTACCCACAGGTCGAACAACACGCCGCCAGCGGTCGGCAAGCGCGCCAGCGTCCGCGTCGACGCCGAGCTGCACGCCGACCTCGCCGTACTCATGTCCGACGGAACGAAGTTGTCGGACGCCGTGCGGCAGGCTGTCGGACTTCTCGCCAACTCGTACCGGCGTGCGTGGGACTACGGTGACGTGCCCGACGGCACTGCGCCGCATGTCCTCAGCGTGCGCTACGCCCTGTCGGACGGAACGCCCGAGTGGCTGCCGCGCCCGTCGGACACGTCACACCCGCAGGTGCGCGAGGTGCCGGCCGCCGCAACCCGCGCCGCGTGAGGCGTCGTCGGACGCGGGGCGTGCCGCGCGTCGGACACCGGGCGGGCGTCCCGCGTCGGACACGCGCCCTGCCCGACGCCGAGCCGGCTGTGTGGCGCCTCGCCCCCGTGGGACGCGGGAATCTACCCATGAACACTTGCGCCGTTATCGTTTCGTGACCTAATGTTGGGGGCGCCTCCGGCGTGCCCGGAAACTTCCTCCCCCCTCTTCTCGTACGCCCCGCTGTTCCCCCTGCGGCGGGGCGTACGCATGTCTCCGGTCGGGAGGTGAGCCGCGATGGCCGAGCCGATCACCGACCGAGACCGCGAGCAGGTCCGCCGGCTGCACGCCGAGGGCAAGAGCCGCAACGCCATCGCCCGCGCCATCGGGCGCAGCGCCGCGACCGTGAGCAAGATCGCCCGCGAGGCCGGCCTCACGTTCACCGGCGGCGCCCGGGTCGCTGCTGCGACCGAGGCGCGCCGCGCCGATGCCGCCGCCCGCCGCGAGCAGCTTGCCGACGACGCCCTCGACGGAGCGCTCGGCCAAGTCGCCCGCACCGGCGGGGCGGAGAGCGCACGAGATGCCCGCGACCACGCCACCGCGGCCCGCGCCCTGACCGAAGTACATGCACGCGTCGCTGAGTTGGCCCGCCACAGCGGGACTGGCAGCGCGGGCGGCTCGATGCTCGACAAGCTCGCCGACGCCCTGCTCGGGCCGACCGGCGAGGACGACCGGGAGGGGGAGTGATGACGGCTCCCCTGTCCGGCAAACAGCTCGACTCGATCCGCGAATCAGCCGACGCACGTATATCGGTCTGGCACGGGTCGGTGCGGTCGGGAAAGACGATCGCGAGCCTTGTCGCGTTTCTGCTCGCGCTGCGCCGCGCGCCGGCAACCGGGTTGATCCTGGTGTGCGGTCGGTCGTTGCAGACGATCGAGCGGAACATCATCGAGCCGTTGCAGGACCCCGGGTTGTTCGGCGAGGTGGCCGACGAAGTGCGGCACACCCGCGGGGCGACGACCGCGAGCATCCTCGGCCGCACCGTGCACCTTATCGGCGCCTCGGATGCGCGGGCCGAGGGCCGGCTGCGCGGACTGACCGCCGCTCTCGCCCTGGTCGATGAGGCCACCCTCGTACCCGAGGCTTTTTGGACGCAGCTTCTCGCCCGCCTGTCCGTGCCCGGCGCGCGGCTACTCGCGACCACGAACCCCGACTCACCGCGGCACTGGCTGCGTACCGGCTACCTGGACCGCGAGCGCGAACTCGACCTCGCCTCATGGCACTTCCGCCTCGACGACAACCCGAGCCTTTCCGAGGCGTACGTCGCCGCGCTCTCCGCCGAGTACGTCGGTCTGTGGCGTAAGCGCATGATCTTCGGCGAGTGGGTGGTCGCCGAGGGCGCGGTCTACGACATGTGGGACGAGCAGCGGCACGTCGTCGACGAGCTGCCGCCCATGCGCCGCACGTGGGTTGGCGTCGACTACGGCACTTCGAATCCGTTCGCCGCGGTGCTGCTCGGTCTCGGCGACGACGACCGGCTGTACGTCGCCGGCGAATGGCGGCACGACTCCCGCGCGGCGCACCGACAACTCACGGATGCGCAGTACAGCGCGCGCCTGCGCGGGTGGCTCGACGAGCAGCAGGTCGTGCCCGAGTGGACGTTCGTCGACCCCTCGGCCGCGTCATTCGTGACGCAGCTTTGGACAGACGGGCACCCCGGCGTCGCCCGCGCCCATAACGACGTACTCGACGGCATCCGCAGTGTGGCGACCGCGCTCGACTCCGGTCTGCTGCGCGTGCACCGCTCGTGTACCGGGCTGCTCGACGAGCTGCCCGGTTACGCGTGGTCGGAAGAGGCCGCCGAGAAGGGCGAAGACAAGCCCATCAAGCGCGACGACCACTCGTGCGACGCGCTGCGCTACGCGATCCACTCGACCGCCCACGAATGGCGGCACCTGATCGCGCAGCAGCCGTAACCACACCCGACCACCACAGCCCCGGACGACCCCCGCCCGGGGCGCCGCGGCATCTGGCATGCCCAAGGGGGGCGCTGCGATGCGCGAAGACTGGACAGACCGGTTCCTCGCCAAGATCACCGAGGCTGACAACGGTTGCTGGGAGTGGCAGGCTGCTCGGCTCCCGACCGGATACGGCCGCTTTTACCTCAACGGCAAACATCGGTACGCGCACCGCGTCGCGTACGAAGCCGTCAAGGGCCCGATACCCGACGGTCTGGTGATCGACCACCTGTGCCGCAACACGTCCTGCGCCAACCCTGACCACCTGGAAGCAGTGACGAACCGCGTCAACGTGCTCCGCGGGGTCGGGTTCTTCGCCGATCGGGCGCGGCAGACGCGTTGCATCCGCGGCCACCGCTTCGACGCCGCGAATACCTACCGGGCGCGCAACGGGACCCGCAAGTGCCGAACCTGCCGGCGCGCAGCAGCCTGCGAGTACCGGCGTCGCCGACGGGGGGTGCGTTGTGCCGCTGCCTGAGAGCAACGCCCCTTGGCCCCCGGCGCAGTTCGCGGCCGAGTACGCGGCGATGCGTGTCGATGATGCTTGGTACGCGGGTGACCGTCGCCGTTTGACCGAGGTGTACGCGCGTGACCGGCTGCGGGCCGACGGCCGTCGCCGGTTGTGGGCACGTCGCCCGCCGGACGCGTGGCAGCGCGACACCCGGCTGCACATTCCCCTCGCCGCCGACATCGCCGGGACGAGCGCGGCGCTGCTTTTCAGTGAGCCGCCGACGTTCACCGTCGAGGACCCTGCGGCGCAGGCCCGGCTCGACGAGCTGACCGAGGCCGGTGGCGTCGCGAACACGCTGCTTGAAGCGGCCGAGGTCGCCGCGGCGTTGGGCGGGGTGTTCCTGCGTGTCACGTGGGATGCCGGCCTCACCGCGCGTCCGCTGCTCACCGCCGTACATGCCGACGCCGCGTTGCCCCAGTTCCGATTCGGGCAGCTCGTCGCAGTGACGTTCTGGCACGAGCTGACCAGCGGCACGGGCGCAGTGTGGCGCCACCTCGAACGGCACGAGCCCGGCGTGATCCTGCACGGCTTGTATCAGGGCGACCGCGACCGCCTCGGCACGCGGGTGCCGCTCACCGAGCACCCCGAGGTCGCCGGCCTCGCTGACTCGCTCAGCGAGCAGGGCGACGCCGTCGAGACCGGGCTGCCCGACGCGCTGACCGCGGCGTACGTGCCCAACATGCGGCCGAACCGGCAGCGCCGCGGCAGCGCGCTCGGCCGCTCCGACTACCAGGGTGCGCACGATCTGTTCGACGCGCTCGATACGACGTGGTCGAGTTGGCTGCGCGACATCCGCCTCGCCCGTGCGCGGCTGATCGTCCCCGACGGGTACCTGCGCAGTAACGGCCCCGGGCAAGGGGCGTCGTTCGATGCCGATCGGGAGATCTGGCAGACCCTCAATATCCCGCCCACCGAGACCGGCAACGGCATCACGCTGTCTCAGTTCGCAATCCGGGTTGCCGAACACGCGCAGACCGCCGAGGCGATCGTGCGGCAGGCCGTACAGAGCGCCGGCTACAGCTCCCAGTCGTTCGGGCTCGGCGACGCGACCGCAGTCACGGCGACCGAGGTCGTCGCCCGCGAACGCCGCTCGATGATCACCCGGGACGTGAAAGCGCGCTATTGGGCGCCCGCGCTCGCCGACATGCTGCACGTGATGCTGCGCCTTGACCGCGGTCTCGGTTTCTCGACCGTGCCTGTCGACGCGCGTCCGCACGTCCAGTTCGGCGACGCCGTGAGCGAGGACCCGCAGACCACCGCGCAGACGCTCGCCTTGATCGCGCAGGCCGAGGCCGCGAGCACCGACACCCGCGTGCGCGTTCTGCACCCGGATTGGTCCGACGAGCAGGTGCAAGCCGAGGTCGACCGCATTCGCGAGGAGAACGGCACGGCCGTGCCCGACCCGATCACCGGCGCCCCCGCCGCCCCGCCGCCGGCAGACGAGCCGGACGCCCCCGAGGCGCCTTTCCCCGCGTAGCTCATGCGCCGGCCACAGGCCGGCGCCAACCCTGCTGAAAGTGAGGACCGATGACGACGACGATAGACAGGCCGGCCACGGCCAGACTGCTTGATCTCCAGCCGCACCCCGAGGGCGGCTGGTTCCGGCAGACGTGGCGCAGCGACATCACGCTGCACCTCGCCGACTACCCCGGCCCTCGCGCCACCGCGACCGCGATCTACTTCCTTCTCACCGCCACCGACAAGTCCGCGTGGCACACGGTGCGCTCGCCGGAACTCTGGCTGTGGCACCGGGGCGGCCCTCTGCGCCTGACCATGGGCGGGACCGGCGACAGCCCCAGTGCGCAGACGACAACGGTCGTTCTGGGACCCGACCTTGCAGCCGGGCAGCAGCCGCAGGTCATCGTGCCGGCCGGTGTCTGGCAGCGAGCCGAGCCGGCCGACTGCGACGAGGCCCTCGTGAGCACGGTCGTCTCGCCGGGATTCGAGTACGACGACTTCCGTCTGCTCGCGCAGAACTGACGGTGTGTGATGCCGAGGACCGGCTACTAGGCGACGGGCCACCCGACGAACTTGTCACCGTCCTCGTACACGAGCGCCATGCCGGCGTGCGCGACCAGCTCGGCGAGGTCGTCGACCGGCCGTTCGGGGAGCAGGACAACGAGGCGCGCGTCCTTCGGGGGGATGTGGCGGCTGTAGTCGTGAAGCTGTCCTATGGCCATTCGGACGGCGTTGCGACTGCTGCTGCCCTTGAGCTCGTAGAGCACGTTGTCGGTCGCGTCGTACAGGTCCGTCCAGAACGTTGAGGTCAGGCCCTGTACGCGGATCTTGAAGCGGTCGACCTTGTGCCCCTGACCCTTGAGGAAGGCGAGGAACCGGTCGCTCAGTTCCGCCTCGCGGCGCGTGACCTCGACGGCGTCGCTGGCCTTGCGCGTCACCTTCTTCTTGCTGTTCTTCTCCGGCTTGGTTGCCTGCCCGCTGGTGGATTCAGCCGGCTTGAGCTCGAAGAGCGAGGGGTCACCGGTCGGCACGGCCGGCAGGGTCTCGATGATGTCATCGGATGCGGCGGGAACGAAGTCCTCCGGGAGCTGCTCGACCGGGGCCACGGGGCGCAGTCGGAAGACGTAGACCCACCGCAGGTCCTTGTTCTGGTCGAGCGCCTGACGGCGTACGAACGGCTCGTCGTCATCGACCTTGAACTCGCCGACGTACCGGTGCTCCTTCGTTCCGTCGCGACCGTTGACGTATCCGACGCAGACGAACATGCGCAAGGTGCGCCCTGCCGCAGCGTGGTTGAGTACGGACCCGTTGAATCCCTTCAGGGTCTGGTGCCCTTCGACGCCCTGTCCGGTGTACTCGAAGACCGGGCCCTTCTCGTCTTCTTCGGCAAGCCAACCATCCTGGTAGCCGTACTCCTTGCCGCTCTCGTGATCCGTGAAGAGCTGGATTGTGTTGCTCGTCTTCGACGGGATGATGCCGCCCTGACCCGAGCCGCCGAACAGGGCGTTCAGCTGCTCACGGGTGAGGACGTCGCCGGGTGTGATCTGCGCAGAGGTCATGCTCACGACCGTACCGAGCGGCACTGACAGTCACTGTGGGTCAGGTGGGACGGGCCTGTGTCCCTCCCCACCTGACTACCTCAGCAACACAGACTCGGTGGTTGGTCAGATTCGCCTTGGAGCCGGCTAGCCGGCGCGGAAGACGATGCGTAGGACGCGTTCGGCCCTCCGTCGCATGTCGGGGTCGGGGTGGGCAACTGCCACCAGGACGACGGCAGCAAGTACGGCGGCAAACAGTGGGAGCCCAAGAGTGAGCAGCGCAGAAGCGTCAATTTGCATGAACGGAAAGGTACTTCGACGAAAGACGCTGCAACACCAGGAGTTTTCTTCCCAATCACTTGACAGTGTCTAGCAATATGGGCAATGTGAATTGATAACAGGCTAGAGCTGACCGAGCGGTCAACGAACTCTGCCTGGTCAGGCAGCCGTTCGAACGTTCGCGCGAGACGACATTCTGAGCAGGCCCATGCAGTACCCCGCCTGAGCGAGTGACGCATTTAACGAATCGAATTGCGTCAATTCTGCCACTTTTTGCGGGTGTTCACCCCTCACCACATTGCGTTTCATCTTCCACGAATAAGCAGGATTGGCGATGCCGGGGGGTGCACGGTGCCTATCGACCCCGGCGTGACCGAAGACCTGTCAGCCGGCGTGCGCGACCTGTACGCGGACGCCGAGGAACGCCTACTCGGCATCGTGGCCCGGCAGTTGGCCGACGGGTTCGAGGCCCCGGGGTGGGCGCAGCGCAAGCTCGCCGCTATCCAGCCGATGCGGCGGGCGGCGCAGGCCGTTGTCGACGAGCTCGGGCGCGCGGTGTCCCTTGAGGTGTTCGACGTGGTCGCCGAGGCGTACAACCGCGGGCACCGTGCCGCGGTTGCCGAGCTCGGCGCGCTGCCGGATGCCGCGCGGCGCCTGGTCGACGAGATCACCCCGAACGCGGCGGCCGTCGACCGGCTCGCGGTCGAGACGGTGGACCTGGTGACCGCGACGCATCGCGGCATTCTGCGGGCGGTCGCCGATGGGTTCCGCGAGGTCGTCGCGAAGGTCACGGCTACGCCGCTGCTGGGTGTCGGCACCCGTCGGCACGCGACGCAGGACGCCATGCGGCAGTTCGCCGACCGTGGCATATCCGGGTTCACCGACCGGGCCGGCCGACGGTGGCAACTCACCTCGTACGCGGAGATGGCCGTACGGACCTCGACCGCCCGCGCCGCGGTCGAGGCGCACACACGGACGTTGAGCGAGGCCGGTCTCGACCTGGTGCTCGTCTCCGACGCGCCACGCGAGTGCCCGCTGTGCCGCCCATGGGAGGGCAAGGTGTTGGGCATCGGCGGACCGGACGGGCCCCGTACGGTGCGGGTGGAGCACGCCACCATCGACGGCCGGATGCTGACGGTCGAGGTGCAGGGCAGTCTCGAAGAGGCCCGCCTCGCCGGTCTCCAGCATCCCAACTGCCGCCACAGCGTGAGTGCTTACCTTCCCGGGGTCACCACGCGTCCGCCGGTCGACTCCGACAGTGCCGGTTACGAGGCGGGGCAGCGACAGCGCGCGATCGAGCGGAACATTCGCAAGCACAAGAAGCGCGCCGCCGCGGCGACCACGCCCGAGGCCAAGAAGGGTGCCGAGGCGAAGGTGCGCACGTGGCAGGCCGCCATGCGCGAGCACCTCGCCGCGCACCCGGACCTGCGCCGGCTACGCCACCGGGAGCAGGTGGGCGCCGGCAACCTCCCGCCCGCCCGTACGGCGCCGCAGCCCGAGGCGGTCGAGGCCGCGCGGCTGCGCGCCGGCGACGCGCAGACTCCGGGCGAGATGAGCGAGCAGCAGGTCGCCGAGGCGGTCGGCTCGGGCCTGCTCGACGAGCGCGACCTCGATCGTGCCGCGGCCGAGCTCGACCGCCGCGACCTTGCCGCGCTGTTCGACCGCATCCGCCCCCAGGGCGTGTTGGTCGACGACCTCACGCCGTTCAGCGACCGTGAGCTCGCCCGCGTGCTGTCCCACCTCGACGACGAGCAGGTGCTGCGTGTGGCGGCGGAGATGGACCGACGCGACGTCGACGCCGGATTGCCCGGCGCGCGTGCGGATCTGGTCGGCCTGTCCGACGAGCAGCTCGCCCAACGCGCCCGCCTCGCCGATCCGGCCGAGCTCGCCGCCATTGCGGCCGAGGCCGACCGCCGGCAACTGCTCGCAGCGCTGTTCCCCGGCGGGCAGCTCGCCGCCGACCTGTCCGCCTTCGGCGACGACGTGCTCGGATGGGCGGTGCGCTACGCGCAGCCGGGCGAGGGTGAGCGGATCGCCGCCGAGCTCGACCGCCGGTACCCCGCCATACTGCCCGAGCCGAGCAACGCGACCGGGCCGGCCGCGCAGCTCGACGACGCGCGGGCGGTCGACGAAGCCCTCGCGCCCGCGCCCGACACCGCGGTGTGGGCCGTCGCGCTGTCCGATCCGCCCGACGACCCGTACGCCGGCATGACGTCCACTGAGCGTTGGATCGCCGAGCGCGAAGAAGCGCAACAGTCCGCCCAAGCCGCCTACACCCGCGCGGAGATACGCGAGCTGTACCGGGAGCACTGCTATCGGCAGTGGCTTGCGGCCGAGGACGCGACGAACGGCTATCTCCTCAACCGCCGTGCGGCAGCGCAAGGTGTCGACCCCGAGTCGTTGTTCTCGGGCCCGGCGCACGTCGCGTACGCGCGAGCGTCGGAGGAGCTCAAGAGGTATTGGGCGGAAGTTGAACCGCGGCTCACCCTCGCTGAATACACTGAGCAGCTCACCGGCATACGCACCGCCGAGGGCGACCGGGCACGGCGCAGTCTCGGCGATCAGCAGAACCGGCAGTGACCACACGGGGAAGGGGTGCGCATCGACATGGGGCCGCGTGAGCAGCTCGTACGCGCGATCAACGAGGGCCAGCAGGCCGGCCGCAACCGAGAGCCCGTGACCGTGTGCCCCTACCCCGCGAACGACCTGCGTCGCTCCGCATGGGTGCGCGCCTACACCGCCGGCCGCCGCGAAGCCGACGAGCAAGGCTGATCACCCGACGGGCACACCACCTGTCAGTGACGGTTGATATACGTCGGGTATGCCTGACGTCCGAGTGCCCGCCTGTCACCGATGGGAGTTACCAACCCATCTGGACCCGAAACTGCCGTCGCTGGGGAAGCTGTTCGCGTGGCAACGTGGACGATGCGCGATATGCGGCGTATCTACCGCGGCCTGCGTCGTGGACCATGATCACGTCACAGGGTTCGTGCGGGGGCTGCTCTGCTCTACCTGCAATTTGGCGGAAGGCGTCAGGGGTGCCAGGGACGACCCGTTCGCCGACTACCGCCGCAGGCCGCCGACGGCGATCGTCGGTGTGGCACTTCCGTACCGATCGGGCGACCGTACGTACTCCTTCCGATGCGATCGCTACCTCAGTTACCTCAGTGTTCCCTCTGCCTGGTCTCCAGGGGCCACCATGCTCACGTTGCTGGACGACCCTTCGGACCCCACGGCACTGGCGCGAGCCATCGAAGAACACGAGAGTCACAGCCCCGGATTGGGGGACGTGGATCGGTTCGAAATGGTCGCGTTCGCCTGTGTGCGCTCTCTGCGGCGAGACGGCACATGCCGCGATCAGCGGATGCACTTGGAAGGTGAACCTCCGCCCGGGACTGCCGTGTTCGCCCCAACACGCGCCGCACGTGCACAGGGCCTGACTGGCACCTTGGCTTCCGGCCGAACCATGGATGTGCAGAACCATCGGCTCGGGCGGCCACCACGCGGGGCAGCCCCGCTCTGGCAGCGCCTTTACCGCGCGTAGCCAGCAACCCAACCCGAAGGGGTCTACCGAACTCGGTAGCCCCCTTTGCCATGCCTGTATCCACCTGCCCCTGTCTGGGAGGACGACCTCCGCATGCCTGAGACCACCAACGCCCCGACCGCGAACACGGACGCCGCCGGGCAGGAACCGCAGTCGGCGCCCGTCGCCGGCAGCAGCGAGGCGACGCCGACCGCACCGCCGTCAGGCGATGCGCCGAGCGTGGCCGACGAGCAGCTCGCCGCCGCCGAGCAGCGCGCCACGGCCGAGACCAAGCGCGCCGAGCAGCTACAGGCCGCGCTCGACGCCGTGAACAAGGCGCTCAACCCGGGCGGAGCCGAGAACGAGCAGGACCCGACGCAGCTCGCCGCGGTTGTGGCCGAGCGCGACAAGCAGCTCGCCGACGTCAGCGAGCGTCTGCGTACGGCGCAGGTCGAGCTCGCCGCGCACCGTGCCGCGGGCGAGCACGGGGCGCGCGCTGACCGGCTGCTCAACTCCCGCAGCTTTCTCGACTCCGTCGCCGGCCTCGATCCGGACGGCCCGAAGTTCGAGCAGCAGCTCGGCGAGCAGATCCGCGCTGCCGTCGAGCACGACCCCGACCTGTACCGCGCGGCGCCGTCCGGGCCTGCGCGCGGGGGCGCCGAGTTCAACGGACCGCCGACCACCGAGCAGCGACCGAAGTCGCTGCGCGACGCCGTCGCCGCCCGCCTCGGCGCCTGACCTGTAAGGAGAACCTGACCCGTGATCACGCTCGCTGACGCGCACCTGAACGCGCTTGAGGACCTCGACCATTTGGTGATCGACGAGTTCCGCAAGTCGTCGTGGCTGCTCGACAACCTCACCTGGCACGACGCCGTCAATCCCGCCGGGGGCGGCGCGACCCTGTCGTACACGTACCTGCGGACCGTGACCGAGCGGCCCGCGCACTTCCGGAAGTACAACGACGAGTACCCGATCGCCGAAGCGCACCGCGCGAAGTACGGCGTTGAACTCGCGCCGCTCGGTGGCGCGTTCACGATTGACCGGGTCCTCGCGAACGTCGGGCCGGCGGCCACGAACGAGGTGACGTTCCAGATTGCGCAGGTCGTGAAGTCCGCGCGAGCGTTCTTCTCCGATCAGGTCATCAACGGCATGCGCGTGCGTACCCCGGGCGCAGAGGAAGGGTTCGACGGGCTCGACTTCGCCCTCGCGGGCTCGGATACCGAGATGGGTCTCGGGACCGTGACCGACTGGACCGGCCCCGGGCTGGACACCTCCCGCGAGTGGCACGCCGCCCTCGATCTGCTCGACGAGTTCCTCGCGCAACTCGACGACGCCCCGAGCGCCATTCTCGGCAACAAGCAGACGATTGCCCGCGTCCGCAGCTTGGCGCGCCGCTCGGGCTACTACACCCGAAGCGAGGACGCGTTCGGCCGACCGGTGGAGACGTACAACGGGATTCCGTTCGTCGACCTCGGCGCCAAGGCTGGCAGCACCGATCCTGTGATTCCGGTCGAGCCGCGGCTCGTCGACGCCGAGGGCGACGGCACGGGGCAGACCGTTTCGGGTTTGTCGGACCTGTACGCCGTGCGCCTCGGTCTCGACGGGTTCCACGGCGTTTCCACAGCCGGTGGACAACTTGTACGCACGTGGCTGCCGGACTTCGACACCGCGGGTGCCGTCAAGCGCGGCGAGGTCGAAATGGGCCCGGTTGCCGTCGTGCTCAAGGCGACCAAGGCCGCCGCCGTTCTGCGCAACATCCGTGTGAAGTAAGGGAGTTGAGTCCTGTCATGCAGTACCGCATTACCGCGCCCGTGCACGGGCATTCCGGCATCGTCGCGGGAATCACCTTCGCTGACGGTGTCGCGACGTGCTGCGATCCGCCGCTTGGCGCGATCGAGTATTTCCGCCGCCACAGGTACGAGATCGTCGTGCTCGACGCCCCCGACACCCTGCCCGCGGTCGAGGACTCTGCCGCGTCCAAGTCGACTGGCTCGCGTGGTCGTTCGGGCCGGCAGCGCGCCACCGACACGGACGGGAGGTAGGACCGTGGGCCGGATGTTCGCCACCGTCGAGCAGTACACCGTGCGGTGCGGGCACCCGGCCCCGGGCGTGCCGGTCGAGGTGCTGCTCGCGCGCGCGTCCGATGACATCGCCGCGGCGCTGATCGCTGCCGTCTACGACACCGCACTCGGCGACGTCGCCCGCGCCCTGGCCGATGCGGTGTGCGCGCAGGTCGAATACTGGCTCGCGATCGGTTCGGACGGGATCACGACCGCGGATACGTGGGATTCGGTCTCGATCGGACCCGTGTCCCTGTCCGGCCGTAGTGGCGCCGCCCCGACGCCGGTCGTCGTGTCCGGGGTCGAGCTCGCCCCGCGCGCCTACCGGGCGCTGCACCTGGCCGGCCTGCTGCCCGGGGAGGTGTGCGAACCGTGGTGAGCGAAGTCCCGGGATGGCTGCTGCGACACCGCATCTCGGTCGAGCCCTACCTCGGCGACTCCGCGTACGGGCCGCGGTACGGCGACCGCGTCGAGTGTGTGCCTGCCCTGGTTTCCCCGATGCGAAAGCAGCTCGCCGACAAGGAGGGCCGCGAGGTCCTCGCGACCGCGCAAGTCATCGCCGGCCCCGGGCTGGAATGTCCGCCCGGATCGCGCGTGACCCTGCCGGACGGGCGCACCGCGACCGCTGTCTCGACCGCACGGCACACCGCGCCCGGTCTGCCCGTGCCCGCCTGCGTAGAGGTGATGTGCCAATGACCCAACGCGCCCGCCTGCGGTGGAACGGCGAGCAGGCACTGCGCGGCACCCGAGAGGGCGCCGCCCGCGGCCTGCGGATCGCGGCCGAGCACGTGCTCGGCGTCTCCCGCCGCCGCGTCCCGATCGAAGAGGGCACCCTCGAACGGTCCGGCGTCGCGACCGTCGACGAGACCGACCTGACCGCCGCCCTGTCCTACGACACCCCGTACGCCGTGAGGCAGCATGAGGAACTCACCTACCAGCACGACCCGGGCCGGACCGCGAAGTATCTGGAAGGCCCGTTGACCGAAGAGGCCGACACGGTCGCCCAGTTGATCGCCGCGCAGGTAAGGCGGTCGCTCCGTGGCTGAGCCGCTGGACTACGCCGACGGGCTCGCCCGCTACCTGCACGGCCGGGGGCTGCTCGTCTACGACCCGACCGGCACCTCGGGTGACACGTTCATCGAGGCCATGCCTCCGGCGCCCGACGCCGCGGTGTGCCTGTCCCTGTATGGAGCGGGCGCCACGGACGCCCGCACCGGATGGGACGTGCGGTCCCTACAGGTGCGTGTGCGCGGCAGCGCCGATCCGCGCGTCTCCCGCCGCCGCTGTGAAGCGCTCTACGGGGCCCTGCACGGCCTCGCCGGCGTCTCGCTGCCTGGCGGTATCTGGCTCGTGCTCTCTACGGCCGTCGCCGCCCCGGCCCCGCTGGGGACGGACGCGAACGGGCGGCACGAACACGTCACGAACTACCGCCTCGACATCGAGGCGCCCACCGCGCACCGCCACAACTGAACAGCAACCACAACTGAACAACAATTCAAGAGGAGTTCCCCACATGGGACGACCGGTTGACGCCCGAGGCTGGGTGTTCGAAGTCCTCGACCAGTCGCACGCACACCGCGAGCGGTGGCTGCCGATCGAGAACCTCACCTCGTGGTCGAAGAACGACAGCGAGAACGAAGAGACCGCCGAGACGACGTCGTTCGACTCCAAGGGTTGGTACGAGCAGGACGTCATGCAGCGCGGCGGTCAGATCGAGCTCGAAGGGCAGTACGCCCTCGACCCGCGCACCGGCCGGCAGGTCGAGGGGCAGGCGTACGTCGATCGCTACTGGGGGCAGCGCCTCGGCATCGACAGCCGGAACCTGATCCGTTGGCGGCATGACTCCCAGGACACGTGGGTGATCTGGGAGGCCACCGTCACGCCCGACGAGCAGAGCGGCGAGACCAACGACAAGACCTCATGGACGGCGACGTTCACTCAGTGCGGGCGCCCGCGCTACGCCCCCGTCTTCCCGATCTGCGCCGAGGAGCGTTCCGCATGACCGAGCACAACCACAACCACGAACACGGGCACGAGGTCGCCGACTTCGACGCGTTCTTCGCCGAGCACGCCGAGCCGCGGTTCGGCGCCGTACTGCGCCTGTACAGCCGCGAGTACGTGCTGCCGACGAGCCTTCCGCTTCTTTTCACGCTCCAGATGGAGCGCGTCAAGGACAGCGACAACCCCGACGACATTCGGCGCCTGCTCGCCTCGCTGTTTGGGCCGGCCGCGCTCGACGAGTGGGCAGAGCACGGCATGACCGACCGGCAGCTCGGCGTCGTCCTCGTGTGGGCCGCGGCCAACTCCCGTGAACCGGGCTGCCTCACGATCGCCGAGGCCGCCGCCGCGTACGACGAGCGCGAGGGCGAGGAGGGAAAAGCCCTGCCGCGGCCGACCCCGGCGACGATGCGGCCCGGTTCTGGCAAGCCGTCCTGAGCCATTGGGGCGTGGTCGAGGCCGACCTCGCCCGCGAATACGGCCTGACCGCCGAGCAGCTCGCCGCGGCGAGCACACGGCGGTTTCTTGTGCTCGTCGGCGGTCTGCCTGCCGAGGCCAAGTTCCCCAGACTGTGGGCGCGCACCCCGCGCGCGGTCACCGACCCGCGCGAAATCGCCGCGCTCACCGGCGCCCCCGTCCCGTGACGGGCCGCGCCGACAACTGAAGACACAACAGAACAGACAACTGCACACATAACTGAATAGGTGGGGGTGGTCTGCGTCATGGCGCTCACCATTGGCGAACTCGTCGGATACATCGATCTCGACGCGTCCGGCGCCCGCCAAGGCGTGGCGCAGACCGGCCTCGCGTTGCAGGGGTTGCAGCGGGACGCCGACGGCCGGCTGCGCGACCTCCGCGGCCGGTTCGTCGCCGAGTCCGCCGCCATGGGCGCTGCCCTCGGCGACGGGCTCGGCGGCGCCGGCGAGCGAGCGGGGGCGAGCCTCGGCGCGCTCGGCGGCACCCTCGGCGTGCTGGGGACAGCGACCAAGGCACTCGCCGGCGGCGCTCTCGCTGCGGGCGGCGCCCTGGTCGCGGTCCCCGCGCTGTTCGGCGCTATCGGCATCAAGGCCGCAGCGAGTTCGGCGGAAGTGCAGGAAGCTTTCGGCGGGCTGAAAGATCACGTCGTCTCCGAGGTTCAGGGGATGGCGGCGCCGATCGGCAAAGAGCTCGTCGGCATCGCTGGCGATGCCCGCAGCACGTTCGACCAGATCGCCCCCTCGCTGCGCAGCGCGTTCGCCGCCGCCGCGCCGCAGATCCGCACCCTTGCGCAGGGCGCGCTCGGCCTGGTCGAGAAGCTCGCCCCCGCGCTCGCAAGCGCCGTCTCGGCCGCAACGCCCGTGATCAACGTCGTGGGGGACGGATTGACGCAGCTCGGCAGCGGGCTCGCCGGGTTCCTCGACGGGATCTCGGCCGGCGCGCAGGGTGCGGCTAGTGCCTTTTCGGGCCTGTTTGCTGGAATTTCTCATATCCTGCCCGCCCTTGGGCAGTTGATCGGCCAACTTGCCACGGCCGGCGGCCCTGTCCTGTCCGCGCTGGCGACACAGCTCGGTCCGCTGGTGTCGATACTGGCAGGCGCCTTGGGTCCCGCGCTCGCTCAACTCGGGCCGCCTCTGCGGCTCTTGATCGAGAATCTAGGCGCCGGCCTGCGCCCCATCGTCGCTGCGCTCGGCCCCGTGCTCGGCGCCGCGGCGGGCGCGCTCGGGCAACTCGTCGCCGCCGCAGCCCCACTACTGCCGATCGTCGGGCAGCTTGCGGCGGCCATCCTGCCCGCCCTCACACCGATTCTGCGCGCGGTCGGCGACGTTTTTCGGCAGCTCGCACCTGTGGTGCAGCAGCTCGCCAGCACCTTGCAAACCGCACTTGCCCCGATCCTCGCCCAACTACCCGCAATTACACGACCTTTGGCTAGTTTGCTCGGAACTCTGGCACGCGCGGTACTGCCGGTCGTATCGAGCCTGATCGCCGCCCTAGCCCCCAGTGTCGCCACCTTGGGACGAGCGTTTTCGCAGGTCATGGTCGCCCTGGGCCCCCTGCTGACCGTGCTCGGTCAGCTGATCGGGAGCGGGTTGCGTGCCCTGGCCGCGATCTTGACGCCGATCATCGGCCTTGTCGGCAAGCTCGCTTCGATCTTGGCGACCGGGCTGGCGAAGTACCTGACCGGCATCGTCGTTCCCGCGATCCGCATTGTGGTCAGCCTGCTCAAGGGCGACTTTTCCGGCGCGTGGACCAAGGCGAAAGCCCTGGTCGCCAACGTCGGCCGCTTCCTGTTCAGCCTGTTTCTGAAGCTCGGCGTATACGCGGCGCGCGGTATCACGCTCGCGGTGCGGTGGATCAAGTCTCTTCCCGGGCGGGCGCGTTCGGCGCTCGTCACGCTGGCCCCGGTCCTGCGTGCTGCCGCGGTGAACGCCCTCGCCCGGTTCCGGGCCGCGGTCGTCGCCGGCGGCACGCGGGCGCTCGCGTGGGTGCGCGGACTACCGCGCCGGATCGTGTCCGCGCTCGGGAACCTCGGCGCGCTGCTGCTGAGCGCGGGCCGTGACCTGATCCGCGGTCTGTGGAACGGCATGAAGTCCATGGGCTCGTGGGTGAAATCCAAGATCAAGGGATTCGCGAGCGGGATCGTCGGCGGAATCAAGGGCGCGCTTGGCATCTCCTCACCGTCCCGCGTGATGGCCCGCGACGTCGGCCGGTGGATTCCCGCCGGCGTCGTCTCCGGGATCACCTCCGGGCAGGGCGCGGTCGACACGGCGATGCGGCGGCTCGTGCCCACGCCCGCCCTGCCCGCCATGGCTGCTGGTCCGCCCTCCGCCGGGGGCGCCCGGGGAGTTGGGGCGAGCCCGTACGGCGCCGGCCGCGGGGCGCTGCTGCACATCGACACATGGAACGCCGGCGGCGCGACCCCGGACCAGACCGCCGCCGCGCTTGCGTGGCGTATGAAAGCGAGGGGATAACCCGCGATGGACCGCACACGAATCGACGTCACCCGGGCCGCGGCCGGCATGGTCGCAGGGCAGTTGCGCTACGGCGACTTCCTGCTCGGCCCGGGGACCCCGTACCGGTGGCGCAAGCTCACCGGGTGGGAAGAACTGCCCGAACTCGACTCGGGCAACGTCCCGAAGCCTGACGCACACGGCGCGTACCTCGGCCGGCTGCTGTCGCAGACGCGCACGATCGCGCTTGATGAGGTGATCGTGCGGGCTCCCGCCGAGCAGCTCGGCGGCGTCGTCGAGCAGCTCGGCGCCGCGACCGGACTCGTCGAGGGCGAGCTGCCGCTGCTCGTGCACATCGACGAGCGTGGCCCTTTGCTGGTGTGGGCGCGCGCGGTGCGCCGCACCGTGCCTGTTGAGCTCGGCTACGCGGTCGGGACGGTGACCGAGGCTGCGATCGAGTGGGAGGCGAGCGACCCGCGCCGGTACGCGCCGGCCGTGCAGCAGGTCGAGACCGGTCTACCCGAGCCCTGCCTGCCGTGGCACACCACTCCGGACGGGGCACCGCGCGGCATACCGGCCTCGACCGGGAACCTGACCGCGGCCAACCTCGGGAGCGCCCCGACGCATCCGGTCGTCGAGGTGTGGGGGCCGGTCGACACCCCGCGGATCACCAACGAAACGACGGGGGCCGTCCTCGAATACGACCTCATCCTCGACGCGGGCGAGCAGCTCGTCGTCGACACCTTCGCGGGAACCGCGGCCCTCGCCGACGGCGAGAGTCTGCTGCACGCCGCGTCGGTCGCGAGTTGGCCCGAGCAGGCATTCGTGCTCGCCCCCGGGGCCAACGAGCTCACGTTCCGGGCCGCCGATGACGCGCCCGCCGATCCGCGCGCCGCCGCCGTCCTGCGGTGGCGCTCCGCCCACTGGTGAGGGGAGCAACGGCCGTGTCTACCTCCCGTTACCGCATCCTGGTGTGTGATCTGCGGTCCGACCGGCTGCTCGACGTGCTGCCGCTGACCGGCGTCTCGATCGAGGATTACATCGGCAAGTCCGGCAGCCTGAGCGGCACCGTGCCCGTGCCGAACCGCGAGCTCGCCGACCGGGCCCGATCCGTTCTCGTCCCCGCGCGTACGGCGCTGTGGGTCGAGCGTGACCGCCGTATCTGGTGGGGCGGAGTGCTGTGGTCGGTCAACCCGAAGTCCGACGAGCGCGGACAGGTCAGCGTCGAGGTACAGGCGGGCACGTTCGACACCTACCTCGATCACCGGATGCTGCGCACCACGCACCGTGCCCGCGGCGTGGATCAGCTCGACATCGCCCGCGACCTGGTCGACTACGCGCAGGCGCAGCCCGGGGGCGACATCGGCCTCGCCTACGACACCGAGCTGTCCGGCGTGAAGCGGTCCCGTACGTTCTCGGCCTCGGATCAGCCGAAGATCCGCGAGCTACTCGACAAGCTCGCCGGCGCCGAGGACGGGTTCGAGTGGCGTGTGCGCTGCTACCGCGACGAGAACAGCGGCGCGCGCGTGAAGCTGCTCGACCTCGGATACCCGCGCATCGACCGCGGGGGCGACGACGTCGTGCTCGCCCACCCCGGGCGGCTGCTGTCCTACAGCTTCGCCGCGGACGGTACGACCGTGGCGAACGTCTGGCAGGCACGCGGGGCGAGCGACAACCGCAACCAGGCCGCCGCGTCCAAGCCCCTGTTGTCCGAGCTGCTCGTCGCCGAGCAGGACCTCGCCGACGGGTGGCCGCGCCTCGACGGCAGCTCGGATCACCAAAGCGTCGACGACCGCCAGGTGCTCGCCGAGCACGCGCGTGCCGAGGCCGCCCTCGCCCGACGGCCCACCGTGATTCCCGAGGTCACCGTGCATCTCGATTCCGGGATCTCCCCTGATCTGCTCGGCCGCTATGTGCGGCTGCGCATCCGCGACGAGTGGTTCGCCGAAGGGTTCGACACCCGGCACCGCGTCGTCGGCATCTCCGTCACGCCCCCGGAGCGGGGCGCCGGCGAATCCGCCCAACTCACCTTGGAGGTACCCCGTGTATCGGAGTCCCCTGCTTAACGGCCCGCTTTCCGCCGCGCTCGCTGACCTCGCGCACGGCGACGAGATCGTGCTCACCGGCGCGGCGCTGCCGCGGCCCGACGTTCTGCCGTCCATCGACCTGTCGCTCGTCGCCGGTAACCCGACGGTCGTCGAGGTCCTCGACGCGCTGCTGCCCACCTTCCCGGTCGAGTACGGCCTCGCCGCGCACGAGGTGCTGCACGACTGCCCGAGCATCGCCGCCGACCTGAGCGACCGTCTGCCGCACCTCGACACCATCCCGCACGCCGACCTGATGACCCGCTCGCACCGCGCGAAGGTCGTCGTCCGCACCGGCGACGACGAGCGGTACGCGAACGTCATCCTGCGCCGCGGCTTCTGACCCGACCCGACCCCTTTCCGGCGCCCCCGTACGCCCCTCGGTGTGCGGGGGCGCCCCTGTGTCTGCCCTGTATTGGAGGCCCGCCCATGGCGACCGTTCGAAACGACCTGCTCGACAGAATCCGGGATCTTGAGCGCCAGGTGCGCGAGCTCGCCGGCCGTGCCCAGACCCGCCCGCCGCTCGACCAGATCAAGAACGGCGACGTGAAGATCAGCGAGGGCGGGCAGCTCGCCGTCGTCCCGCCCGACAAGGACTTTGCGACGTTCGTCGTCGGCGAGTGGCCCGGCGGCTCGTACGGCCTCGTCGCCCGCCGCATGGACGGCTCGTACGCGCTGACCGTTGAGGGCGAGAAGGCCGACCGCGGCACGGTCCGTATCTGGTCGCGCGACCTCGCCGAGCCCGACCGCGTGCTCGTCATGGACGACCGGCACAGCCCGCGGCACCTCGGCCGCCCGTGGATTCCTCTCCAGCTCCACCCGACTGCCAACCAGTCGACGCGCTCGACGAGTTGGGCGCACGCGTGGGTCGGCGTCACCCCGGTACACAACCCCGTCGCGCACATCGAGCTCACGAGCTACGCGCCCGCGGGCGGGCGCGTGCGCGTACGGATGCGCGCCGAGGGCGGCACCGTGACCACGGTCGACGAGTGGACCGTGCCCGAGGGCGAATGGACCACCCACACGATCGAGCAGCCCCTCGACCGCGCCGGGTTCCTCGACGACGTCGCGCTGCAAGTCGAGCACCTCACCCGAAACCGCCGACAGCCCATCGAGACCCGCCTGTTGACCGCGTACGCCCGCAACACCTACTCAGCCGCCGAGGCGCCCGAAGCGCCCGAGGGGCGCGGCAGCGACACCGGCCGGCCCGACCCGACGCTGCCGGTCGAGGGCGACGAGAACGACAGCGACAACACGTAGAGAGGGGCCCCGAATGGCCAAGCCCATAGGCGCCGCCGCCATGGTCGCCGCTCTCAAGCGCGAGGGGGTGAAGGTGTCGGGCGTGCGCAGTTGGCGCCGGCACAACCGCCGCGGGCATGGTCCGTGGGGGCCCGTGCACGGCGTGATGATCCACCACACCGTTACCACGGGCGCCGAGCAGACCGTCGGACTCCTCTACCGCGGCCGGTCCGATCTTCCCGGCCCTCTGTGCCATGGGGCGATCACGAAGGACGGCACCGTTCATCTCGTCGGGCACGGGCGCGTCAACCACGCCGGCACCGGCGACGCCGGCGTGCTCGAAGCCGTCATACGCGAGGTCAAGCTGCCCGCCCCAGGCGCCGACACCGTCGACGGGAACGCCCGCTTCTACGGGTTCGAGTGCGAGAACCGCGGCGACGGCAAAGACCCGTGGCCCGCCGCGCAGCTCGACGCGATCGAGCGGGTATCCGCCGCCCTCTGTCGCCACCACGGATGGCAGGCGCCGTCAGTGATCGGCCACCTTGAGTGGACCGCCACCAAGAGCGACCCGCGCGGATTCTCCATGGACGCCATGCGCGAGCGGATCGCCGAGCGGCTCAAGCACCCGCCGGACGACCAGCCCCGCCGAAAGCCGCGCCCGAAGCGCCCCAAGCCGCGGCAGACCCCGCCGCCGGCCCCGAAACCGAAGCCCACACCGCCCCGGAAGGGAGACGACCCCATGACCGAGGCCGCCCGCCGGACCGTTCGAACCATGGTGCAGACGGCGCTCAGCCTCGCCGCCGCACTGCCGATACTCGTCGAGGCCGCCGACATCCCGCAGACTGCGGCCGGCGTCGGAACCGCCCTCGCGGTCGCCGGCGCCGTAACCCGCGTCATGCAGTCCAAGCAGGTACAACGGCTGCTGCCGAAGTGGCTGCGCACCACCGTGCCGGACCCCGAGGACATCCCGCGGCCCGAGGCCGACCGGGCACAGGGCGGGGGCGTGGTGTGACCGAACCCGACCCGACCGACGTCGCGCTCGAACTCGCCCAACTCCGCGGCGCCCTCGACGCCGGGTTCGCCCGCCTCGACGGCCGCCTCGCACTGCTCGACCAGCGACACGACCAGACCGACAAGCGACTCGACGAACACGACGCACGCCTCGACCGCGGCGAACAACGACTCTGGCCCCTGCCCAGCGTCGCCGCCCTGGTCGCCGTCTCCGCCCTCGCCCTCTCTGCCTGGCAGTTCACCCACTGAACGCGCCGCGCCCCCGTTCACCGGCTCAACGCCGGTGGACGGGGGCGCCTTTTGTCGTTGGGCGAGAGCGAGAGGACCCCCGACGGCCGCAAGCGTCGAGGGTCCTCTCCGAGGGGTCACCGTGCGAGTGCACCTACGCGGCCACGGGCACGGGAGCCGTTCCCCCCTTTCCTCCGCCATCCGCCCCCGCGTGGGAGACGTGGTTATCCGGGCGGATGCGGTGGTGTAGTGGCCACTGGGCAGCCCGCGCGTGGCGCCCACGGGCCTTGCCAGGCACCGGAGTTGGCGCGCCGATCAGGACCCGTACGGGCTCGGCGTAGCAGTAGCAGGTGTAGGTGGTGCCGGGCCGGTCAAGCGGCGGTGGCGTCTCGGCGCGAAGCGGGTTCGGCATTGACCAGTAGATCGCCACCAGGGCGAGCAGGCCGAGGCTCAGCGCGATTGCGAAGACACCCCACATGGCGGGTTCAACATCAAGGATCATCATTCGGCCGCCTCCCCAACGGCGGAACGGTCGCAGACGAACAGGCCGAGCAGGTCGCCCAGTTCGAGGGTGAGCTCGCGCGCCAGGGCCGGCCGGAGCTCGACGAGATGACGGGCGTCGAGGTACAGCCACACATCGCCGCTGCTGCCGATCCTCGACACGGTCAAGTTCTTCGGCTTGATCACGCAGCACCCCTCCCGCCCGTAACTAGGCGGAACCACACGGCTTTTGACGTGGGAATGAGGCCGCCGAAGTACGTCACACCCCACGCGTCGGCACAGGCATTGACGATGTACAGACCGTGGCCGTGCTCAGCGTCGCTCAGCTCGCGCGGCATGGGGATGTCTCGGGGACGGTCGTCGTGCACGTAGATCGAGACTTGGTTTTCGCCAACCGTCACGTCAACAACTACCAGGAACGCGTGCGTGTGCCGAAAGACATTCGTGACGATTTCGCTCGTGCAGAGGCGGGCCGATTGCGCGAGGCTCGCGTGCCCCGTCGATTTCAGCAAAGCGCGAACCAGATCTCGCAGCACATGAGCGGCTGTTGACGTGTTCGCCGTGCTGAGTCGATACGTGGTTGTGGATTGTGCTTCAGGTGGTGCGGGAGGTGCTAAGGCAATAGGCATTTCGTCGTCTCCCAACGCGGTCATAGCGCGCGCTGCCCGCCACCGTGGCTCGGCCGCCCCCAGGGATGACGCCCACCACAAGGGCATGCGTCAGCGGCTGCACTGCGGGTGGTTACCGGCGTGCTGCGCGGTGCTGCCAGGACCATAGGGGCATACATGCCCCGTGGCAAGGTAGGCCCTTACGCCTAGCTCTTCCGGGTGGACCCGTGGCACGGTTACGCGCGACACTGTGCGCAGACAGGGGAAGGGACACATGCCGCCGAGGGATAACCCAACGGCTCGCCAAGTTCGGCTTGGAGGCGAGCTACGCAAGCTGCGCGAACGCGCTGGGAAGACCGCCCGCGAGGCGGCAGGGATGGTTTCGACCGACCAAGCCAAGATCAGCCACATTGAGGCAGGTCGCATCGGGGTCAGCGAGGAACGCATCCGCAAGCTGAGCGTCTTCTACGCCTGCGACGACGAGGCTCTGATCGAAGCACTCTGCGCCATCTCACGCGAGCACCGAGGGCAACACTGGCGGGATGACTACCGGGGTGTACTCGCACCCGGCTTCCTAGACATTGCCGAGCTTGAGCACCACGCCACGCACCTGCGATGCCTGCAACCCGCAACGTTCCCCGGCGTCCTCCAGACCAAGGAGTACGCACGCGCGTTGTTCGCCGGCGTGATCCCTCCCCTCCCCGAAGATGAGGTAGAGGCTCGCGTCGAGCACCGCATGAAGCGGCGCGACATCTTGGAACGAGACGACCCTCCGCGGTTCGAGGCGATCGTTCACGAGTCGGCGCTGCGCATGAGGGTTGGCGGGAGGAAGGTCGCTCGCGAACAGCTCGAACATCTTTTGTCAGTTTCCGAGAGCCCCGGCCTCACTGTGCGGGTAATCCCGTTCACGAGCGAAGACTTCGTCGAAGTTACTCAAACAGTGATGTACGCGGGCGGCATTGTGCCGCAGCTCGACACCGTCCATATCGACACACCCTTCGGCGGCGGATTCCTCGATGCAGCCGCAGACCTGAGTCGGTACCGCACTCTGCTTGATGTTGCCGAGCAGGCAGCGCTCTCCCCCGAAGAGTCGCGGAGTTTTATTCACCACGTCGCAAGAGAACTGTGAGAGTCAGGGAATGAACAGCGAAATCAATTGGCAGAAGTCGAGCTTCTCCGGCGGCGGTGGTGAGCAGTGCCTCGAACTGGCCGAGTCCGCCGGCGAGATCCTCGTACGCGAGAGTGACGACCCGGACGTGATCGTGAAGACGACGCCGGCGAAGCTGCGGGCGTTCATCCTCGGGGCGAAGAACGGCGAGTTCGACCACTTCGTGAGCTAGCCCCCAGGCACAAGCATGCCCCTCGCCCGATCCGGGCGGGGGGCTTTCGCATGCCCTGAACGCATGTATGCCCCGGAGCACACTTGCCGCTTTGCCAGACGTGGCGCTACCGTCGCTGTGCGTCGCTGTTCCGGGCCGCTCCGGCAACAAAGGGGCATCCAGCAGCGTGCAACTCTCCCTGCCTGAAAGCCCGTTGGGAGAGATCCGGGAGGATTCCCTGCCTTGCTGGACATCGGGCGGGGCAATCATGGCGCTCTGACTGGAAGGGCGAAGATGCGCACACCACGCCTCTGTGAGGGTCCCGAGGGAACAACGTTGTCGGGTGGACGCGCGCCCGGGGGCCCGGTGACGTCTTCCGAGGCTGACGCCACAGAGCAGCCGGCTCCCCCAACCGCGCCGCCCGAGCCAACCGCCGCGGACTGCGTGGACGAACTGGACCGCAGGCAACACAAGTTGGCGGCAGAAGTGCGCGAGCACTTTGCGCTACTGCGCAAAAGGGGGACGAAGTGACCGCAACGTACCGCTTCCGCGAGTACACGATTCGGCCTGATGACGAGCCCGACGCCGAGCCGCACACCTACGCGATGCAGTGCGCGGTCTGCGAGACGTCCGGCAGTCCGAGCAACGAGTCGCCAGACCCCACGAGTTGGGCTTTCGAGCACGTCAGGGAGTACCCGGAACATCTGACGTACCGGGAGATCATCACGCGCCCGTACCACGCTGTCCCGGGCGAGTTGCTGTGAGTCGGCGTGCGTTCGCGGTCAAGCCCGAGGGCCCGGTCGTCGCTGGTGCGTTATTCCAGGCCGAGTGCGTCGCCTACACCACGATAGGGGAGCGCCTGTTCTGGCTCGGCTCGTGCCCGGCAGAGACGCCATGGCGGGCGTTCGGCTGGATCACCCGCCGCGCGGCGAGCATCGCCGACCAGCTCGACCCAGCGTACGCCCGGCCGGTGCATGCCTGGCTCGCGGACTCCCATACGCACGCGCGGATCGTCGAGCAGCTCGACGCCGGCACCCCCTACACGTTCACGATCTGCGAGGGGGCCGTGCGCTACGCGCTGACCATCGCTCCGGACGGCGCCATCGGTCAGGCACACCTCTTAGCGTGCGAGGTGAGCACGTGAGCCGGCATCGGCAACCCCGGCCCGGGGCGCGTGCTCCCCCTCCCTGCGACCGGCAACCGGCAACCGGCAACCGGCAACCGGCAACCGGCAACCGGCAACCGATCGACAAGGGCCGCCCGCCATCTGCGACAGGGCCATTGAACAGGGAGAGCACCGATGCACGACGAACAGCACTTCACCGCCCCGCCCCGCCGCCGTATCGGCGCGCTCGCACTCATCCAGGACACCGCCGGCGAGCGCGTGCTCATGGTCGAGAAGAGCTACAACAGCGGCCCGGCCCGCTGGGGCCTGCCCGGCGGCTGCGCGAAGACCAACGAGGACGCGGCCGATGCATGCCGCCGCGAAGCGCAAGAGGAACTCGGCCTCAGCCTGGCGCCTGGCGCTCTCCTGACGGCACACCGCATGCCCGGCAGCGACTCTGCGGAGGGCTACAACTTCGTCTTCGACTGCGGCCAGATCGCCGCCGATGCCGAGATACGCCTCGGCGACGAACTGACCTCGTACCGCTTCATGACGCCCGACGAGATCCGCGAACACGCCGCGCCGTACACAGCGTGGCGTGTCGAGAGCGCGCTGCGCACCCTCTCCGGTGAAGCGGGCGGGTACATCGTCGGGCACCCCGAAGCGCGGACCGCCCCAGACGCCGCGTGACGCGGCAGAGCACGACAAGGACCGTGGCCGACCCACCATGACGCCCAGTACGTACCACCGGTCCGGGGTCACCCGGGCCGCCACCACAGGCACGCTGCAAACACTTCGGTGCCCGAGCCCCGGGTGCCTGCGCTTCGTGCCCGTCCGGCAGAACCGCATGGACGAACACGACAGTTACCTGACGGGCGAGCGCTGCCAGCTGTCCGGCGCCGAGGTCCTCGACAAGGCCCGTCCCTGAACTCCCGCCCTTTGCCGGGGAAGTCCCTGTATCCGTTCCCCCACGGCAAAGGCCCCCAGCAGGGGGCGGGTCCCAAAACCCCGCTCCGGCCGTCCCCTTGAGACGGTCGGCGGCCGGAGCGGCACCCGATAGGAATCGAGCAGAAGGAGTATCCCCCGCGTGAGCAAGACCGCGAAGAGCACCATCAAGGCCGCCAAGTCCCAGATAGAGCGGGACACCAGGAACAGCAAGGACTCGACGCCCCACCAGACGCAGGGCTCCCTCGCGGACCGGCACGTGCGCATGCACACCCCCGCGAGCCCCTACGGGGACGACAGCGACAAGTAGCCCATGCCCCCTGTCCCGGCCGTCTCGCATCAGGAAGGGCAGCCGGCCGGGACAGGGCCCCGATCACAACGAGGAGAGCAGGACATGACCGCTGTACTGGAACCCCCGGCCCACACGACCCCGGCCGTCCCCACGTTCCTTGAACTGGAGATCACCGGGCGCTGCCAGCTCGCCTGTACGCACTGCTATGCCGAGTCCGGGCCGACCAAGGGGCACGGGAGCATGACCGGCGATGACTGGCGCCGGGTTCTTGATGAGGCCGCCGCGATCGGTGTTCAGCGCGTGCAGTTCATCGGTGGCGAGCCGAGCATGCACCCCGAGTTCACGGACCTCGTACGGCACGCCTTGGACGTGGGCCTTGCGGTGCAGGTCTACAGCAACCTGTACCGGGTGACGGCCGCGCAGTGGGAGCTGTACGAGCACCAGCGCGTGAGCCTGGCCACCAGCTACTACAGCGACGTGCCCGCCGACCACGACCGCGTCACCGGCCGCACGGGCTCCCATGAGGCGACCCGCGCGAACATCGTCGAGGCCGTGCGCCGGGGCATTCCGGTGAAGGTCGGCGTCATCAAGACGCGTGAGGACCAGCGCGCCGAACAGGCCGTCACCGAGCTGGAATCGATCGGCGTCGACCAGGTGAGCATGGACCACGCGCGGGGTGTCGGCAATGCGGCCAAGACCGCCGGACTCCCGTCCACGTCGGAGCTGTGCGGCCGGTGCGCCAAAGGCATCGCCGCCGTTCTCCCCGACGGCGTCATTGCCCCGTGCGTGATGGGACGTTTCCTCCCGGCCGGACAGGTCCGCTCCACCGGACTGGAGGACGTGTTCACCTCCGAAAGGTGGCAGGAGCTCGCCGCGAGCATCCCCCAGCGCGGGCCCACGGCCTGTGCCCCGGACTGCAAGCCCGCCGACTCCGACTCGTGTCAGCCCGCCTCCGGGACGCCGTGCAGCCCCATGGGCTACGCCCCCATGTCGGCGGGCTGTTCGCCGGACGACTCGGCGTGCAAGCCTGGACAGCCCGCCTGCCTGCCCGCCTTCCCCTGAGAGGAGTCCCGTTCGTGGACTGGACACACCCGGACTGGGAGTCCCACGCCTGCCGGATGGCCGAGGAGACCGTGCGGCCCGAATCCCGCTGGTATCAACCCCTCGCCAACACGCCGCGCCACCTTTTCGTGCCCCGCTGGTGGACGCCGACGGAGCACGACGGGACGCGGGTCTATGAGGTGAGCGACGGGCCCGCAGATCCCGAGGGGTGGATGCGTGCTGCTTACGACGGCAGCCGCTCCCTGATCACCCGGGTCGGCCCGCACCACGCCGACCACGCCAAGCCCGATGCGCGGGTGTCGGAGACCTGGCCGACGTCGTCCTCGACACTGCCGAGCCTGGTGGTGCTGATGTACCGGCACGCGGTCATGGCCGACACGTCCCGCGTCCTGGTGACCTGCGGCAGCGGATACGGCACCGCCCTGGCCTGCCAGCGCCTCGGCGATGCCCGCGTCACGAGCGTGGACGTCGACCCCTACCTCGTGCAGGCAGCCGCGGAACGTCTGGAGGCAGCCGGCCACCGGCCGACCCTGGAGGTCTGCGACGTGACCGGCGACCTGCCCGGCACCTTTGACCGCATCATCTCCACCGTCTCCGTGAAGACCGTCCCGGCGTCCTGGCTCAAAGCCCTGGCCCCTGGCGGGCGGCTCGTGACCACGCTGTCCGGGACCGGTCTCCTGATCACCGCCGACAAGACCGACGACGGCGGCGCCATCGGCCAAGTTGCCCCCGAATCCGCAGGGTTCATGCGCACCCGCCACGGCGACGACTACGACCCCGCCCCCGACGACACCGCCCTGTGGGAGAGGGCACAGCACGCCGACGGCGAGCACATCAGCACCGGCCTCTACCCGGTCATGCGCGTGAGCGACACATGGGACGTGAAATCCACCCTCGAACTCACCGCACCCGGCATCGACCACCGCATGCATGTCGGCCAGGACGGCACCCGCACCGCCTACATGCTCCACCCCGACGGCTCATGGGCCCGCGCCACCGCCACCGGCCCGCGCGAACTCCCCGTTGTCCACCAGGGCGGCCCCCGCCGCCTGTGGGACGAACTCGACCGCATCCGCACATGGCTCGTCATCGACGGAGACCTCCCCGTCAACGGCGCCGCCGTGAGGATCACCCCGGACGGCACACTCACGCTCGCCCGCAGCGGATGGACCGCAACTCTGTGACCTGCTAGGCAGGCAGGGGCCGCAACGGTTCACACCGCCCCACCGCTCCCCCCGTCGTCCAAGACCGACGGGGGGAGCGGTGGTTTCGTTGAATCCCGTGCCGCGACGAACGGACCGAGGTACCGAACGCACCCGTTGCCGACGCACGTTGCGTACGGTCTAGCGAATCGCTACTTTCATGGCCCTCTACCTGACCCTGGAGCGCGGCTACTCCGCCTCGTACGCGGGTCTCGTCGCCGCGCTGCACGGTCTCGGCGGGGTCGTCTCGTCGATCGTGGCGGGTGTCCTCGCGGACCGGATCGGGCGGCGGCCGACGCTGCTCGTCGCGCACACCTCGACCGCTCTCTCGGTGGCGCTGCTCGGCTTCATGCAGGACCCGGTGGCGATCGCCGCGGTGGGGTTCCTCGTCGGCATGGCGTCCAACGCCTCGCGGCCGGCGGTGCAGGCGATGATGGCGGACATCGTGCGCCCCGAGGACCGGGTGCGGGCGTTCGCGCTCAACTACTGGGCGATCAACCTGGGGTTCGCGCTCAGCTCGATGGCGGCGGGCTTCATCGCGGAGTACAGCTACCTGGCCGGCTTCCTCGGCGAGGCCGTCCTCACCCTGGCCTGCGCGGTCCTGGTCTTCCTGCGGCTGCCCGAGTCGCGGCCGGTGAAGTCGGCGGGCGGCGCGGACGGGGACGACGAGCGGGTCGGCCTCGGCACGGTCGTGCGGAACGGCCGCTTCATGGGCGTCGTCGGCCTGTCCTTTCTGATCGCGCTGATCTTCATGCAGGCGTACGTCTCGCTGCCCGTCGCGATGGGCGCGGACGGCTTCTCCAGCTCGGACTTCGGCGTCGCGATCGCCGTCAACGGCGTCCTGATCGTGGCTCTGCAGATCCCGGTCACCCGCTTCATCGAGCACCGTGACCCGCGCCGCCTGCTCGTCGCCTCCTCGCTGCTCGCGGGGTACGGCTTCGGGCTCACGGCGTTCGCCGGCTCCCTCGGGCTGTACGCGCTAGCGGTGTGCGTGTGGACGCTCGCCGAGATCGTCAACGCTCCGACGCAGACGAGCCTCGTCGTCCGCCTCTCCCCCGTGCACGGCCGCGGCCGCTACCAGGGCATGTACACCCTGTCGTGGGCGGTCGCCGCGCTGATGGCGCCGCTGATGGGCGGCTGGGTCATCGACCGGTACGGGGCCGAGTGGCTGTGGGCGGGCTGCGCGCTGCTCGGCACGGTGGCGGCGCTGGGGTACTGGCTGCTGATGCGGGGCCTGCCCGCGGAGGACCCGAAGGCGGTGTCCGACGCCGTGCCGGAGCGGTCGGCCGAGGTCACCGCCTGAGATCACATCCTTGGGTCGCCGCCCGAGGGCACTTCCTGAGACCGCTGGGCGTCACCGCCTGAGCGCCCGCTGGGCCTCGTACAGGTTGCGCGGTTCGACGCCGCCCGGCCGCCCGTACGCCTCCACGCGCGCGTGCAGGTCGCCGCTGAAGTCGGGGACGTCGATCTGGTCGAACTCGCGCACCTCGGAGATGGCCACCGTGGCGCTGTAGGGGGCGATTTCGTCGATCTTGACGAGGCCGGCGCGGCCGTTGGTGACGGTGACGTTCCAGTGCGCGAACCGGGCTCCGTAGAGGGGTCCCGCGCTCGCGTCGCCGCCGTGCCGGCCGTCGTTCTCGACGGTGATCTCGGTGCGTACGTTCGCGAACGGCATGCCGCGGTGGGTGTCGAACGTGCCTGTCTCCATCAGCCCGCGGGACCACACGTTGTGGCTGGAGAGGCCCTCCACGTTGATGCCGTGCATCTGCGTGCCCGCGGGCGCGGGAACGGTCCGCCGGGCCACTGTGAAGTCCTGCACCAGGTTGTCGTGCGAGCCCTCGCGGCAGAAGTACGGGTGGTGCGCGCCGCGCCCCTCCACGCGCGTGTGCCGCAGGGTGCAGGCGGACGCGGCGACAAGCCCGAAGCCGTTGTCCACATGCCGCACGACGACGTCCTCCGCCCAACAGTCGTACGCGCACTGGAAGGTGAGCCCGTTGTAGCCCTTGTCCAGCAGGTGCGGGGCCTGCGGCGTCTCGACGGCCTCCAGGGTCAGGCCCTCCACCCCGGCGCCGGTCAACGGCTCGACGGGGGCGACGAGTTCGGGCCGCCACTCCGGCCGGACGTCGAGCGGAAGGGGCCGTTCGAGGGTCACTTTCCGCCCCTCTATGCGCATGATCCGAACCGGCCACTCATAGGGGACGTTCGAGAGGAGCTTGGTCTTGTCGTCCCAGGTGTACGCCTCGGGGCCCGGACCGCCGCCCGCCATGTGCTCCAGGAGGGTGTGCCCGGCGTCGTCGGCGAGGCGCAGCAGGACAAGGCGGCCGGGTGCGAGCGGGGCCGGGTCGTCGACGGTGACGGTCCACGCGCCGCGCCCTGCGGGCCGTACGGCGGTGAGGGGGCGGCCCTCGTCGCGCTTGTTGCCGGTCCAGCCCTCGAAGGGCCAGTCGGCGGCCCTGATGGCGTCGGTGAGGGAGTTCCAACGAGCCTGTGGGCACGCCCAGATGAGGCCGCCCGCCCAGGACCAGCTGGACTTGTCGCCGCCGTAGCGCGAGCCGTACGGGCCGATCAGCTCGGTCAGGTTCCGGGTCGCATGGAGCTTCGTACGGCCGCTGCCCGCGCCGCGCAGGACGACGTTGCTGTGGGCGATGCGGATGAGCCCGTCGATCCGGTACGTCCCGGCGGGGACCAGGACCGTGCCGCCTCCCGCCCGGCCCGCGTGTTCCAGGGCCCGGTTGATCGCGGGTGCGGCGTCGGCGGAGCCGTCGGGCCTGGCCCCGTACGCGCGCACGTCGGCGACCACGCGCGTGTGCGGGCGGCTTTCGCTGCCGGAGCGGTAGCCGGCGCGGCCCACGTACGGGATCTGCGCGTGCCGATACGGGTCGGCGGTGAACTCCCGCCACAGGGCGGCGGGTTCGGGGCGTGCGGCGGCACGCGCGCGTGGTGCGGCTTTTGCCGGGCCGCCCGTCACGCCGGTGGCGGCCGCCGCGGTGACGGCGGCGGCGCCGTAGAGCAGGCCCCGCCTGGTGAGGTGGCCCGTGCGATCCGTGCCATCCGTGGCATCCATACGATCCATGCGCCCGCCCTCCATGGATGTGAACGCAGTTCAGATCTGCGTCGGCGCGGCGAGCATGCCACGGGGCGGAGGGAGGCGGAAGAGGTCGTGCAGCAGATGCGTTGAGGCTGGGTCAGGGAGCCGAGCTCCCCTGACCTGTCGACTACTTGTCGCGCGGCTGGGTCAGGTGAGTGAACGCCTCAAGGTTGCGCGTGGACTCGCCGCGCGAGACCCGCCACTCGTACTCCCGGCGGATCGCCGAGGCGAAACCCAGCTCCAGAAGGGTGTTGAAGGCACCGTCTGCGGCTTCCAGGACCGAGCCGAGGAGGCGGTCGATCTCGGCCGGGGTGACGGCGGCGAGCGGCAGCTTTCCCGTCAGGTAGACGTCGCCGAGGCGGTCGACCGCGTAACTCACGCCGTACAGCTTGAGGTTGCGCTCCAGGAGCCAGCGGTGCACGCCCTCGGCGTTCTCGTCCGGGTGGCGGATCACGAACGCGTTCAGGGACAGCGAATGGCGGCCGACGAGCAGCGAGACCGTCGTGGACAGCTTGCGCGTGCCGGGCAGCTTCACCACGTAGGAGCCCGGTTCCGGCGACTCCCATTCGAGGTCGGCGTCCTTGAGGGTGCTCTCGACGACCTGGCGCGCCTCGGCGCCGCTGCGCTCCGTCCCCGCTGTCTCAGCCATGGTGCGAGCGTACGCGACCACGGCGTTCCTGCATCGCCGCGGTGTACACGTCCGCCGTGGCCGACGCGGCCGTGCCCCAGCCGAAGGCCTGCGCGTGCCGTTCGGCGGCGGCGCCCATCCGGTCGGTGAGGTGCTCGTCGTCCACGAACCGCTCCAGGACCTGCGCGTACGCCGCCGGGTCGTGGCCTTGGACGAGGAAGCCGCTGACGCCGTCGCGCACCGCCACCGGGAGCCCGCCGACCGCCGCGGCGATCACCGGCGTGCCGGCCGCCTGCGCCTCTATGGCGACGAGCCCGAACGACTCGCTGTAGGAGGGCATGACGAGCGTGGAGGCGGCCCGGAACCAGTCCGCCAGCTGGTCCTGCCCGACCGGCGGCCGGAACCGCACGACGTCCGCGATGCCGAGCCGCGCGGCCAGCTTCTGCAGCCCTTCCGGCTTGGCGAGGCCGCTGCCGCTCGGCCCGCCGACCACCGGCACGACCAGGCGGCCGCGCAGCTCGGGCCGCCGTTCGAGCAGAACCGCCACCGCGCGGAGCAGGACGTCGGGCGCCTTGAGGGGCTGGATCCGGCCGGCGAAGAGCGGGACGACGGCGTCCTGCGGCAGGCCGAGGCGCTGCCGCGCGGCGGCCCGTCCGTCGGCGGGGCGGAAGCGGTCGAGGTTGACGCCGGGGTGGACGACGGCGACCTTTCCGGGCTCCGCGGCGTAGTGCCGTACGAGCTCGTCGGCCTCCTCGTCGGTGTTGGCGATGAGGCGGTCGGCGGCGCGCACTATCTGGGTCTCGCCGATCACCCGCGCGGCGGGCTCCGGGGTGTCGCCCTCGGCGAGCGCCGCGTTCTTGACCTTGGCCATGGTGTGCATGGCGTGCACCAGGGGCACGCCCCAGCGCTCGGCGGCGAGCCAGCCGACGTGGCCGCTCAGCCAGTAGTGCGAGTGCACCAGGTCGTAGTGGCCGGGGCGGTGCCGGGCCCAGGCCTGCATCACGCCGTGCGTGAAGGCGCAGAGCTGCGCGGGCAGCTCCTCCTTCTTGAGGCCCTCGTACGGGCCCGCGTCGACGTGCCGCACCAGGACGCCGGGAGCCAGCTCGACATTGGGCGGGAGGCCGCCGGTGGTGGCCCGGGTGAATATCTCGACCTCGACGTTGATCTCGGCGAGGCGCTTGGCGAGCTCCACGATGTAGACGTTCATGCCGCCGGCGTCGCCGGTGCCGGGCTGGTGCAGCGGCGAGGTGTGCACGCTGAGCATCGCCACCCGGCGCGGCCTGCGGTGTCCGCCGGGGAAGCGGAGCCGCGAGGGCGTGCTGCCGGTGAGGCGTTCGCCGAGCCGGCTCACGTACTGGCTCACCTGGCGGTCCTCCTAGCGGCCCTCGGCGCGGGCCTCCTGGCGGCCCCTCGTGCGGGCCTGCTTCCGGGCATGACGGCACGGGCGTGCATGCGCGCCCTACAGAACGGGGAACATCGGAAGTCTCGCCACCATTTCCACTTTGCCAAAGCATTACGCAGTCGCCTCAACCCTGATCGGAACGCCGGCGTCAGCCCCGCCTGAGCCCTGCCAGAAATCAGGCTCCGCGCCGCCCTGAGCCCAGCCGGAGACCGGCGCCGCTCCGCACGGCATCAGCCTCCGCGCACCCCCGAGCCCGCCCGAGATCAGGCTCCGCCCCGCCTCGCCCCCGCCCGAGAACCGGCTCCGCTCCGCCCTGTGCCGGGTCGTACGCGTGGGGGCCCGATACTGGTGGGCATGGCTTCCCGCACCACCCCCTCCCGCCCGGTGGGGACCGTCACCCGCGGGACCACCAACCCCAACCGGCTGCGCCGGATGGACCGCTGGATCGCGGCCGCGCACGGCGCCGCCCTGCGCCGCGCGGACGCACCGCTCGCCGTGGACCTGGGGTACGGGGCCGCCCCGTGGACAGCCGTCGAGCTCCTGAACCGGCTGCGCGGCGCCGCCCCCGCCGTCGAGGTCGTCGGCATCGAGATCGACCCCGCGCGTGTGGCCGCCGCCCGGCCGTACGCGCGCGAGGGGCTGGTTTTCCGGCACGGCGGCTTCGAGGTGCCCACGTCCCGCCCGCCGCACCTGATCCGCGCGGCGAACGTGCTGCGGCAGTACGACGAGGAGCAGGTCGCCGAGGTCTGGGCGCGGCTGTGCGCGCGGCTCGCCCCGCAGGGGCTCCTGGTCGAGGGCACCTGCGACGAGATCGGCCGCCGGCACGTCTGGGTCGCGCTCGGCCCCGAGGGCCCGCGCACGGTGACGTTCGCGACCCGGCTCGGCTCCCTGGACCGGCCGTCCGACCTCGCCGAGCGGCTGCCGAAGGCGCTGATCCACCGGAACGTTCCGGGCGAGCCGGTCCACGCGTTCCTGCGCGACTTCGACCGCGCGTGGGCGGCGGCGGCGCCCTATGCCTCGTACGGGGCACGGCAGCGGTGGATCCGGGCGGTGCGGGACCTGTCGGCGGACTGGCCGGTGCGGGACCGCGCGGGACGCTGGCGGCAGGGCGAAGTGACGGTCGAGTGGGGGGCGTTGGCGCCTCGCGGGTGACGCCGGTCCTCGGATGGGCCAAGCGGCGGGCCGGGGAGCGGGGGCGGAAGGCGTGGGAAGCGGAGTTCGTAACTCCCGTATCACCTGGGCCAAAGCCCCACACGAGTGAACTCGCGGGGATTCGGAACGCTGTTCGGCAGTCGTTCGTCGGACATGACGCGGGGATGGTGCGGGGAAGGCGTTCGGCAGTGACGCGGCCGGGTGCTCCTCTCCCTGTGCATGCGCGCCTGCCTCTGTCGGATTGGGCATGGGCGTGGCACCATCCGGACGTGTTCGTAAGTTACTGACGAGCAATCAGTTCAGGGGGAACGGACGTGACCGGCAAGCGGAGTTCGACCACGGCGACCATGGCTCTGGTGTGCGCGGCGGCGATCCTGGCCGCTCCGGGAACGGCGTACGCCGAGCCGGCACCGAAGGACCCCAAGTCCCTCGAGCAGGTGCGCAAGGAGATGGACCGGCTTTACCACGACGCCGCGGTGGCCACCGACGCCTACAACTTGGCGGAGGAGAAGGCCGATCGGCAGTCGGACGAGATCGTGCGCATCGCGCGGGCCATCGTCGCCGGCCAGAAGAAGGTGGACCGCCTCAAGCAGCGCGCGGGCGCGGCGGCCCGCGCGCAGTACCGCGGCGGCGGAATGCCACCGCAGGCGCAGCTGATGCTGAGCGACGACCCGCAGAAGTTCCTGGACAACGCCGGCCGGATGCGCCAGGGCCAGCAGGCCACGAAGGGCCTCCTCGGCGAACTGGCGCGCACACAGGAGGACTTGCGGCTGTACGCGGACGACGCCTCGGCGCGCTGGCGCGAGCTGGAGGCCAACCGCAAGGCGAAGGCCGAGGCCAAGAAGAAGATCAAGGCCAAGATCAAGGCGGCCGAGGAGCTGGAGTCCAAGCTGGAGAAGAAGGAGCGCGAGCGCCTGCTGCGCATGGAGGAGGAAGCGCAGTACGAGCGGCAGGCCGCGTGGATGGACTCCGGCGCGCTCGACGCGATCAGCGGCAAGGCGAGCAAGAGCGGCAAGAAGGCCATCAAGTACGCGACGGCCCAGATCGGCAAGCCCTACGAGTGGGGCGCCGAGGGCCCGGGGTCGTACGACTGCTCGGGGCTCACCTCGGAGGCCTGGATCTCCGCGGGGAGGACGATCCCGCGGACCTCGCAGGAGCAGTGGAAGCAGCTGCCGCGCATCGACATCGAGGACATGCGCCCGGGGGACCTGATCATCTACCACGAGGACGCGAGCCACGTGGGGATGTACATCGGGGAGGGAGCGATCGTGCACGCCCCGAGACCGGGCCGGGACGTGACGATCGCGGGCGCCGGTTCGATGAAGATCCTCGGGGTGGTGCGGCCGGACAAGTAGGGCAGTTCGGGAGCTTCAGGGGCTTTCCCTCGCCTGTGGCGGGACCGGTCGTCGCGGGCCGGTCCGCGTGACGTGGCGCACGTGAGCTGCGGCACCCGGGCAACCCGGGCGGCGTGATGTTCGTCATTCCCTCAGGAGCCCGGTCCGGCCCAATTGCGGTACGGGATGCGGCATATGGGCCCCCGCTGTTTGGTGATCGCCATTCCAAACCCGCGGTGGGTACCGCTAAGGTCCCCGTCGGTGGCACGTCGATCCACGTGTCGCCGCGCCCTCGGGGGGAGGGAAGGAAACCACACGATGCCCGTACCCATACCGCGGCAGAGAGCAGTCCCGGCCGCGGAAAGTGGTCAGGCGCAAGCGTCCCCCGCCGAGCCCGGAACCGAGACCGGCAGTGGCCTCACGCTGCTCGTCATCGAGGACGACCCGGCGGAGGCCTTGTCCGTGCCGGATCTGCTCGACGCCGCCGGCAAGCCCATCCGTATCCGTACCGCCCGCAACCTCACCGAGGCCGAGCGGCTGCTGACCGACGACGTGCACTGCATCCTGCTCGACCTCGCGCTGCCCGCGCCCGGCGCGGACTCCGAGGACGAGCTGGCGACGCTGCGGCACGTCCTGCGGCTCGCGCCCCGGCACGCCGTCCTGGCACTCACCGCAACCGGGGACGTCGACCTGGCCGGGGAGGCCGTGCGGGTCGGCGCGCAGGACTATCTGTTCCGGGAGGAGCTGGACGCCCGGCTGCTGAGCCGCGCCATCCGGTACGCGGTGGAGCGCAAGCGGGCGGACATCGCGCAGCGCCAGCTCACCGAGTCGCGGCTGCGCGCGCAGGAGAACGCCCGCCTGGAGCGGGGCCTGCTGCCGACGCCGCTGCTCGACGGCTCGCATCTGCGGTTCGCGGCGCGCTACCGCCCGGGCCGTTCCCGCGCGCTGCTCGGCGGCGACTTCTACGACACGGTCCGTACGCCGGACGGCACGGTGCACGCCATGATCGGCGACGTGTGCGGGCACGGCCCGGACGAGGCGGCGCTCGGCGTGGAGCTGCGGATCGCCTGGCGGGCGCTGACGTTCGCGGGCCTGTGCGGGGACGAGCTGCTGTCGACGCTGCAGCAGGTGCTGGAGCACGAGCGTCCGGACGAGGAGATCTTCGCGACGCTCTGCACGGTCGACATCTCCCCGGACGGCCGCCGCGCGGGCCTCTGTCTGGCCGGCCACCCGTCGCCGCTGATCACCCGCCCGGGCCGCCCGGCGCAGCTGCTGCCGTACGAGAACGGCGGTCCGGCGCTCGGGCTGCTGCCGAAGGCGCGCTGGCCGCGACAGCAGGTGGAGCTGGGCGGCGAGTGGAGCCTGATGCTCTACACGGACGGCCTGATCGAGGGCCGGATCGGGCAGGGCAACCAGCGGCTCGGCCAGGACGGCATGGTGGAGATGGTGCGCCGCCAGGTCTCGGAGGGGCTGCGAGGCGAGGATCTGCTGGAGGCCGCGGTCAGCGAGGTCCGCGACCTCAACGGCGGCGAGCTCACCGACGACGTGGCGGTGCTGCTGCTCGACCGGGGCGGACGCTAGGGCCAATGCTCGACCGGGGCGGACGCTAGGTCCAATGCTCGACCGGGGCGGACGCCAGGGCCCGCCCCTCGCCGGGCGGCTGCGCGCGCGTAGGGGCGGCCCGGCTTACCGTCCGCCGTTGTACGGCCCGTACGGACCGTCGCTGCTGCTGCTGCCGCCGCGCCGGCCGCCGCCGCCCGAGACCTGCTTGAGCGCCGGGCGGACGTCGACGAAGAAGACGATCGTGGCGATCAGCCCGATGATCTGCAGGAACAGCATCGGCACCAGCAGGTTCACGAGGACCGTGATGCCGAGGATGATCAGCCAGAAGTTCTTGTTCTGCTTGTCGGCCGCCACATAGGCGTCCGGGCGTGCCATGGCAGCCATCACCAGAGCGACCACCGCGAGCACCAGCATGGCGGTGAAGAGCAGCCACATAAAGCCGCCGAACGCTGACATCAGCACGTTGCCCACCACCTGATCCGAGTCGTCTCTACACCGGCAACCGTACCCGTACGAGGGGTTGCCGTACCCGGAGAACGCCCCGGGCGCTCGCTGAGTGCCCGGGGCGTTCCCCGATCTGTATCGCGACGACGGTCGCGGTGACCGTCCCCGCGGGGGCGGAACCGCCCGCCGTCGTCACTTCGCGGGCGGGGTGGTCTTCTTCGTCGCGGTCTTCTTGGCCGGGGCCGGGGTCGAGGCCTTCTTCGCGGTGGCCGTGGTCGTCGCCGGCTTCTTGGCGGCCGCCGGCTTCGACTCGTCCTCGACGACGACGGGCTGCGCGGCCTTGGCCTCGGACTTGGTCTCCGACTTGGCCGCAGGCTTCGGCTCGGACTTCGACTCGGACTTCGGCTCGACGGTGGCGGCGATCTCCTCGATCTCGTCGGCCGCCTCGCCGCGCCAGACCTTGACGGCCTGCTCGCCGTGCTCGGCGACCTCTTCGTAGACCTCGCGGGCCTTCACCGCGTACTCGGCGGCGACGCCGACGCCGCGCAGGGCCAGGCCCTGGGCCGTCTCGCCGATCTTCTTCAGGTCGGTGTCGAGGCTGCCGAGCACCTCGGCGACCTTGGCCTGCAGGGTCTCCTGGGCCTCCTTGGCGCGGGCCGTGGCCTTCTCCTGGACCTCCTTCGGGTCCGTGGCGCGCACGGCCTCGAACTTGGCCGGGGCCTCGGCCTGCAGCTTCTCCAGGAGCGCGGGGACCTTCTTGGCCTGCTGCACCGCGAGGTCGGCCGTGCCGGCCGCGAAGTAGAGCGGCTTGGGGTCGCTGAAGGTCTTGCGGATGTCGTCGGTGATGGCCATGCCTGGGATCCTCCGGTCAGGGTGAGGGTTCGGTGGTGGCGCTGCTGCCGTCGGCCGTGCGGGGGCCGTCATCGGCGGTGTCCTCGGACGCGTTCGCGGGCGTCTTCACGGACGCCGACGTCTCCGACGCCTTCGCGGCCGTCTCAGACGTCTTCGCGGACGTCTCCTCTTTCGTCTCGAATCCGTTCTCCTTGCGGAAGGACTCGTAGATCTGCAGCAGAACCTGCTTCTGCCGCTCGTTGATGGTCGGATCGGCGAGGATCGCGGCGCGCGTCTCCACTTCGTCGCGGTCACGCTCGTCGAGGATCCCGGCCTGCACGTACAGCGTCTCGGCGGAGATCCGCAGGGCCTTGGCGACCTGCTGCAGGACCTCCGCGCTCGGCTTGCGCAGGCCGCGCTCGATCTGACTGAGGTACGGGTTGGACACCCCGGCGGCGTCGGCGAGTTGACGCAGTGACAGCTGCGCGTTGCGCCGCTGCTCGCGCAGATACTCACCGAGATTGCCGACGTTGAGCGATGCCATGACTCGATGGTGCAGCATGGGCGCTAACTATTGCAAGCAGACGCTTGCAAAAGTGTTCCGCGCCACGGCCGGCGCCGCCCACGCCGCTTGCGGGTTCAGTCTCGCCCCAGCCACGCCCGGATCGCCGCGAAGTCGGATTCCCGCAGGCCGTGCCGCGCGTCGACGCGGTGCAGGAGCGCGCGGCCGGGGTGGTGGGCGGCCACCCAGCGCCGGTCGGCGTCTGCGATCTCGTCGTCCACCCAGACGAAGGGCCGTCCGGCGGCTCGATCGACGATCGGCCGTGTCTTCCAGTGCAGGCCGATCGTCGACCCTTCGTACGCCGTCTCCACGCTCCCCTCGCCCTCCTCGTTCTCCTCCGGGTACGGCAGTACGGGCAGTCGGGGCAGGCCGAGGCGAGGGGCGAGTTCGGCGTTCGCGTCCTCGCCCCAGGTCGTCGCCCACACCAACGCGCAGCCCAGACCGGCAAGTCGGGGCCCGAGCGCCGGGTCGAGCCGGGCCAGCAAGGGGTTCCCGCCCGTATCACCGCCCCCGTACGCCGGATAGCCCTCAGGCGCTCCGAAGGGGATGAGCGGGCCGTCGACGTCAAGGAAGAGCAGGGGGCGCGGGCGGGCAGGCGGGGGCGGGCGCATGGGGCGCACCGTAGACGACCCCGCGCCCTCGCCTCCGCGCCCCCCCACCCGATGAACGACTCCGTACCCCGCCCTCAGAACGGCAGCGGCCAGCTGTGCACCACGTCGAGCCGGGAGACCGCGCGGGTCAGCACCACATAGAGCCGTTCGAGGCCCCGCTGTTCCGCCTCGGCGACCGCGGCCGGTTCGACGGCGACGACGTGGTCGTACTCCAGGCCCTTGGCCATGGTCGCGGGCAACACCGTGAGGCGGGCGCCGAGTCGGTCCGCGGCGGCCGGCGCGAGGCCCGCCGCGGTGAGGGCCGCGTGCAGGGCGGGCGCGCCGAGCGGGCCCGCGTCGGGCGTGATCACGCCGACCGAGCCGGGCCGACCGAGCGCCTCGCGGGCCAGCCGTACCGTCGTCTCGACCACCCCCGCCGCGTCCGCCGCCGCCTCGATCCGCAGCTGCCCGTCGGCGCGCAGGGAGCGGGCGGGCGGAACGTCGACGTCCAGGGCGGCGAGCAGCCGGTTCGACAGCTCGACGATCGCCGCCGGCACCCGGAACCCGACGGTCAGCGGCGCGTACACCGCGTCGGGCCGGCCCAAGTGCCGCAGCAGTACGGGCCATTCACGGGCTGCCCACGGAGTGGTGCCCTGGGCCAGGTCGCCGAGGACGGTCAGCGAACCGTAGGCGGAGCGGCGGGCGATCGCGCGGCACTCCATCGGGGAGAGGTCCTGCGCCTCGTCGACCACGACGTGCCCGTACCCCTGCGGGTGCTCGATGAGCCCGGCCACCTCGTCGAGCAGCACCAGGTCCGCCGCGCTCCACCGCGCCGAACGGTACGAACGCGGCGCCCTCGGCCACAGCAGCAGCGTCTGCTCCGCGGCGTCGAGCACGCCGTCGGCCGCGCTCGCCAACGCCTCTGCGTCACCGAGGAGTTCGGCCAGCACCTGCTCGGGCGTCGTCCTCGGCCACACCTCGTCCACGAACGCGGTGACGGGGCGCGACCGGCCGATCCGCTGCGACCAGCTCCGGTTCCGCGGCCCCGAACGCCGCTCGGCCTGCTCCTGCACCAGCCGCACGGCTCGCGTCCGCACCCGCTCCCGCCCCACGGCGTACGGCGGCGCCTCCGCCCGTACGTCGTCGACGATCCGCTCCAGGTCCGCGCGCCCGACCCGCCAGCGGTACGAACCGTCCGGCACGGCAAGGGAGTCGGCGGGCGGGCGCACGCGCGCGTGCAGGGCGCGGCTGAGCACCCGCGCCATCCGGGCGTCGTGCTTCACGGCCGCCGCGGCCTCACTGTCCGTGCCGCGCACCGGCTGCCGGGCGATCTCGTCCAGGACGGTGGACTGCCGCACTCCGCCCTCCCCGAGCGCGGGCAGCACCTCCGAGATGTACGACAGGAACGTCCGGTTGGGCCCGAGCACGAGCATCCCGCCGCGCTGCACACGCTGCGGGTGGGTGTAGAGCAGGTACGCGGCGCGGTGCAGGCCGACCGCCGTCTTGCCGGTGCCGGGCGCGCCCTGCACGCACAGCGACGTGCCGAGGTCGCGGCGTACGAGGTCGTCCTGGTCGGGCTGGATGGTGGCGGCGATGTCCCGCATGGGGCCGACGCGGGGGCGCTCGATCTCGCCGGTGAGGATCGCGGAGCCGGAGCCGGAGCCGGAGCCGGAGCCGGGTGCGGGTCCTTCGGCGGCCGCCGACTCGCCCTGCCGGTCCAGGTGTTCGTCCTCCAGGCCGGTGAGTTCGTGCGGCTCGCCCGTGCTGCCCGGGGCCCAGCCGAAGCGGCGGCGCACCCGGACGCCCTGGGGGTCGCGCGGGCCCGCCTGGTAGAAGGCGCGGGCGACGGGGGCGCGCCAGTCGACGACCAGGGGCGGGCTCGCCGGGTGCTCGGTGATGCGGAGGCGGCCCACGTGGTAGCTCTGGCCGGCGTGGTCGCCGCCGGACCCACGCGCGAAGTCCAGGCGCCCGAAGAACAGCGGCCCCGGCGGCAGTTCGCGGAGCGCCTTCGCGTCGCTCCGGAACCGTCGGCCGAGCACTTCCGCGTCCGCCCCCGACGCCGAGACGTCCTCACCGACGACGACCTGTTCCTGTGCGCCTTCGACCATCGCCGCGAGCGCGGCACGGCAGGCGTCGTGGTGGTCCCGCTCCTGCTGGAGGGCGCGGTCGAGGCCGGGGGCGGGGGCGGGGTCGAGTTCGCGGTCGAGGTCAGCCGGGCCGGGTTCGAGGTCAGCACGCATGAGAGCGAGAATAACTTAACTGAGTAACATTTATGGCCTGAGTAACGTTTATTGGCTGAGTAACGTTTGTGACCCGGCCTCGCCTCTCCCCGTAAACTGCCCCCATGAGCCGTACGCCCCCTCCCCCCGCCCGACCCGTGCCGCCCACCGACAGCGGGAGCGGCGGCGGGCTGCGTGAGCGCAAGAAGCAGCGGACCTACCAGGCGATCTCCGACGCCGCGATCGCCCTCTTCCTGGAGAAGGGGTTCGAGAAGGTGTCGGTGGCGGAGGTCGCGGCCGCTGCGGAGATCTCCAAGCCGACCCTCTTCCGGTACTTCCCGGCCAAGGAGGACCTCGTCCTGCACCGGCTCGCGGACCACGAGGACGAGTCGAGCCGCGTCGTCGCCGCCCGCCCCGGACAGCAGTCGCCGCTCGACGCCCTGCGCCGGCACTTCCTGGCCGGGCTGCGGCGCCGCGACCCGGTGACGGGGCTCAGCGACGAGCCGGAGGTGCTCGCCTTCCACCGCCTGGTCTACGGCACACCGTCGCTGGTGGCCCGGCTGTACGCGTACCAGTCCCGCACCGAGGAGCACTTGGCCGGAGCGCTGGCCGAAGCGCGGGAAGGGGCACAAGGCGGGGACGCCGACCAGGCGAACCCCGCCGACCCCGGCGCCCGCCTCGCCGCCGGTCAGATCGTCGCCGTGCAGCGCGTCCTCGCCGAGGCGAACTGGCGCCGCATCGCCGCCGGGGAGTCCGCCGCCGCGATCTACCCGGACGCGGTCGACGCCGCGGAACTGGGCTTCGGCCAGCTGAGATCGGGCCTCGGGACGTACGCCTGACCGGGCCCGGCGAGCCACGACCGCAGCGCGCGTTCCGTCTCCCCCGGCCCCGGCACCCGGGCCAGGCCGAGCGGCTCGGCGGCGGCGAGCAGCACGCGCCGCAGCTTCTCCGCACCCCGGCCGACGGCGGCCGCGTCCACCTCGAACCCCGGCTCGGCGCCTGACTCGGCGCCCGGCTCGGCCAAGGTCATCGCCGTACGGATCACGTCCGTGTACAGGGACTGCACCCGCTTGAAGGCGAGGAGGCGCGGCAGGTCGGCCTCGTACCCCCGGGACGCGCCCGGCAGGACCTGCTCCACCTCTGCGCGCCAGCGTTCCGTCACGTACTGCTGCTGCTCGGGCGGGTAGCGGGTCAGGTAGAGGTGGGTGGCGAGGTCGTAGAGGGGGTCGCCCAGCATGGCCAACTCCCAGTCGATGACCCAGAGTCGGCCGTCGCCGTCGACGATCAGGTTCTCCCGGTGCAGGTCGCCGTGGAGCAGGCAGAACGGGCGCGGGACGAGCGGGCCGAGGCGCGCGCCGAACCCGTCCAGGGCACCGTCGGGCACGCCGAGCGCGGCGAACAGCGAGCCGTACGCGGCCCGGTGGGCGCGGCGGACGCGGTGCTCGACGAAGTGCACGAGCCGGTCGAGGAAGTACGTGGTGTCGGCGTCGGCCGCCCGGTCCGCGGGGTCGCAGCGGCGGGCCACGTCCAGCTGACCCGGCCGTACGCGTGCCAACCGGCCGAAGAGCGGAACGAGTTGATCCACGTACACATCAGGAACCCGTTCGTCCGCGGCGTAGGCCGAGCCGAGCGTCGAGCCCTCGATGAAGCGCTGCAGCAGACAGTCGCCGGCCGCGCGGACCTCCGGAACGGGCAGGTCGAGGCCGAGCCGGGCGAGGGCGCGGAGCAGGTCCTCCTCGGACGAGAAGCACCGCCGGTCGAACCACAGCACCCCGGCCCGCGGCTCGCGCACCTTCCACCACTCGGCACCGCCCAGGGCTTCCGGGCGCAGGACGTGGGTGACGTGGTGCTGGCCGGTGAAGGGGCCGTGAGCTGCGGCCGCCCCGGCGGTGTGAGCTGCGGGTTCGCCCGCGCGCAGGAGGGTGGCGGCGGTGCGGGCGGCCGGGCCCGCGACCGGTTCGGCTGACGACATGATCCGCTCTCTCGCCCGGACTGATCCGCTCTGAGCCCGGCGGCGACACCGCCGGGCAGAGGCCGTTCACGCTACTACCGGGGCACGCGCGCGCACCGCCTCCGCGAAGGATCGACTCCCCGCACTGGCATACGAGCACGCACCCCGGCGACGTCGCACCCCGGCGGGACCCGCCCCTACAGCAGCGCCCCCGGCCAGACCGCCCGCAGCACCGGGCCGAGCGAGTCCACGACGTGTTCGGCGCCCGCGTCGCGCAGCTTCTTCTCCCGCTGCTCGTCCCGCCCGTACCCCAGGAACGCGACCCCGGCGGCGCTCGCGGCGAGGTAGTCCGCGGGGGCGTCGCCGATCATCAGCGTGGTGGCGGGGTCGGCGCCCAGGGAGTCGAGGGCGCGGTGCAGGCAGTCCGGGTCGGGCTTGAGGGTGTGGACGTGGTCGGTGCGGCGGCCGTGGATGTGGGCGCCGAAGCACTCGGCGACGCCGCGCCCCTCCAGGTAGTGGCGGGCGGCCTCGGGGGCGTTGTTCGTGGCGACGGCGAGCCGGGCGCCGCTCGCGTGCCAGGTGCGGATCAGGCGGTCGACGTACGGGGTGGGGTACGCGCGCGCCGCGGCGTGCAGTTCCTCCTCGGTGAGCCGCGCCTCCAGGGCCGCCTCCAGCGCGCTGCCGGGGTGGGCGAGGTGCACGGCGCGCAGGACGGCGTGCGGGTCGCCGGAAGTGCGCTCGGCGTCGGTGAGCAGGTCGTCCTCGTGCTGCTCGGCGAGCCAGCCGACGAGGTTGTCCACGACGGTCTGCGCGTCGTGGTTCGCGTACAGACGGCAGATCGGGCCGTCGAAGTCGAAGAGGACGTGTTCCGCGTGGACGATGCGGCCGATCAAGTCCGGAAGGTTCTCGCTCACTCGCCCCACCCACTCGCCCTGAGCCGTGTCGGAAGTCATTAAGAGAGTGTCAGGGGCCGGGCGATGGTGTTCCAGAGTGCGTCGAACCACTTCTGCGACTCGGAGACGAACTTCTCGTCCCGCGGCCCGGCCGGCTTCTCGAAGGAGAACAGCAGCGACTCCGCGCCCAGCGCGTCGTACATGTGGATCTTCTCGCTGTCGATCTCCTCCTCCCGCTTGGTCACCATGTAGTACGCGAGCAACGCCTCGGCGCCGTTGAGGAGGTACAGCTTCATCGGCGGGGTGAACGGCAGGGCGCGGAACTCCACGTCGATGTCGATGCCGTGACTGGTGCGCAGGGCGCGCAGGTTGTGGCGCAGGACCTGGCCCTGGGCGTTGCGCTGGGCGAGCCAGCGGGCGTGCACCTGCTCGTCGACGGTCGACTCGTCCCCGGCCGGGCCCGCCTCGTCCGGGTCGCCGGCGGGGACGGGGAAGGCGAGGTTGATGCGGCTGCTGGGGAGCAGGACGCGCAGGGTGATGGACTCGGGGCGGATGCGGCCCTCGTAGATCAGGCGGAGCGGCTCGCTCAGGCCGAGCATCAGGGTCTCGGAGGTCAGGCTGGTCGCGTCGATCGTGACGTGCTCGGCCTGGAAGGCGTCGACCAGGCGGGCGGCGAGGCCGACCATCGTGGTCTGCGGCTCCTCGGCGCCCGGGGCCGGCTCGGCGACCTGCGGCGGGCTGCCCTTGGAGACGTTCACGAGGAGGCCCTCCTGCGCGAGGATCGCGAGGGCCTGCCGCACCGCGCCGCGCTCGACCCCGAACTCCTCGGCGAGCTTGGCCTGCGTCGGCATCCGGCTGCCCGCGGGCACGGCCCCGCTGCGGATCCTCCGGCGCAGCTCATCGGCTATGTCCTTGTACGAGGGCTTTCTGCCGTTCACCGCAACGCTCTCCTGGGCCTGGGTCACGTCCCAAACGGTACAACTCCCCGCCATCTAATGGGAGTTGTGTGAAGGCTGTTTAACCAAGCCGACCAAGAGGGCACAACCTAGACGTAGTTGGCTGCCAACTTCCCAACTTTCTCAACCTGGCCGATCCTGGTGAGAGTTGCCGAAGTTGCCCGCCAGGTTTCTCCAGTCGGCTCCTTCCAGCCGACTCCTCCCAGCCGAAGGAGGATCCACCATGCCAGTCATCGCCATCCTCGGAGCCGCGTTCGTGTTCGGCTTCGAGCAGCTCGTCGAGTGGCAGTACGGTCCCCTGGGGATCGTGGGAATGCTGTTGCTCAGCGTCGGCGTCAAGGCCAAGGACCCCACGTGCAGTTCGCTCGGCGCGGTCGTCCTCGCGGTCCTGGTCGCCGGTCCCGCACTGAACTGACGCACGACGCAGCGGACTCAGGCGCGGCGTCTCAGAACATGTCCGGGCACCACGGACTGCGAGGCGTACGCAACAGGGCGTCGGCAACGGCGGCGGCGCCTGCCCGTTCCTCGGTCAGCCGGCCGAGCGCGGCGAGCCGCACGGCGGACTCGTCACCCAGCCACAGCGAACCCAACTCCCGTACGTCCAGGGCGACATCGGCAGTGCCCCGGGTCGGCGCGCAGGTTCCGCGCCCGTCCGCCCCGGCCTCGATCCGGTACCGCCCTGCTGCGAACCCCAGCCGGTCGCGCACCTCGACGACGAGGGCGCCCGGCCTTTCGTACGTCCGGGCCTCGAACGCCGCCGGGACGTCGAGGAGCCGCACCCACAGCCAGTCCCCGAGCGTGACGACGCGGGCCGCGCGGGCGTTCGGGAAGAGGCTCGCGACCAGGTCGTCCGGGGCGCGCGGGCCGGTGCGGACGGTCACGATCCAGTCGACCGAGCAGACGTACCGCCACAGGGCGCGTTCGGCCGCGGGCGTCGCGGCGATCAACTCCCGCACGGTGGCGGTGTTCATGGGCTGCTTGCCGTCGCCCCACTTCTCGTCGCAGCTGTACGCGATCAGGCCCTCGACCTCGCCGGCCGCCGAGCGGTACACGGCGAAGAACGGCTCGGTCCACGGCGCCCGGTCGAGCCGCAGCGCGCCGGTCGTCGTCTGCCACCAGCGGTCGCTGCGGTCCACGGCGCCGGGGGTCGCGCGCCGCACCCGCTCGTGCAGCTCGGGGCCGAGCTTGCGGACGTCGGCCGGGTCCACGAGGTCGATCCGGGCGCCGTCGTCCGGCCCGGACCAGCGCGGGTCGAGGCCGGTGCGCGGGACGTCGATCTCCCACTCGGCCATGCGCGTGGCCTGGCCGAAGCCGTACCGCCCGTAGATCGGGTACTCGGCGGCGATCAGCGTGGCGACGACCTCGCCGCGCTCCTTCGCCGCCGCGAGGTCGTCGGTGATCATGCGGCTGAGCAGGCCGCGGCGCCGGTGCGTCGGCGAGACGGTGACGTTGGAGACGGCGCACGCGGCCACCTCCGCGCCCCCGACGGCGGTCAGCCGCTGCGCGAACGAGCGGTACGTCGCCACGCACCGCCCGTCGTCGAACGCCCCCCGCACCCGGCTCAGATCGACGGACGACCTGCGGTCCTCGACCTCCCGCTCGGTGGAACTCGGCGCCCGCAGGAACCCGGTGTTCAGGGCCCGCACCCAGTCGGCGAAATCGTCCTCGGCAAGGGGGCGAACGTCTAGAACCATGCCTTCACGGTAGGCGGACGATCACCGGCCCCGCACATGATTTTCCGGCGGGCGTACGGGCCCACGGCGCGGGGCCCACGGCGCGGGGCGCGGGGTTAAGCGGACGGCGCTCGCCCCAGCCTCGGGCAGAGCCTCCCCCGCAACCTCAGAACGCCGCCCGGATCTCCCCCACCTCTCGACCGCCGCCGAGGAGCGGGGCCGCGGCGATGCGGGGGAGGGCGGGGGTGTCCACGTCGAGGAGTTCGAGGGTGCGGGCGAGGATCGGGCCGAGGGCTCGGATCGCGCCGTCGTCGACCTTGAAGGCGAGGGCGCGGCCGTCCGGGAGGGCCACCGCCTGCACGGCCTCGGCGCCCATCTTCGACAGGACGCCCGGCATCGACTGCATCAGCCAGGTGTCCGGGCGGCGGGTGCCCGCCACGTACTCGGGGTGGGCGCGCATCGCGTCGGCGACGCGGCGCTCCGGCGTACCCGGCTCGGCGAGCACGAAGTGGCGGAAGGCGCGGGCGAGGCCGGTGAGGCTGATGGCCATCAGCGGGGCGCCGCAGCCGTCGGTGCCGGTGGCGGCGACGGGCTCGCCCGCGGCCTCCTCGATGACCTCGCGGACCAGCTGCTGCAGCGGGTGCTGCGGGTCGAGGTACGACTCCTGGTCCCAGCCCCGGCCGGCGCACGCGGCGATCATCGCGGCGTGCTTGCCGGAGCAGTTCATGGCGACCCGGTCGCGCACGGAGCCGCCCGCCAGGTACGCCTCCGCCTCGGCCGGGTCGAAGGGCAGGTCGGGCGGGCACTGCAGCGCGGACTCGGTGAGCCCGAACTCGCCGATCATCGTGCGGACCAGGTCGAGGTGGAAGGGCTCCCCGGAGTGGCTGGCGGAGGCGAGGGCGAGCCGCTCGCCGGAGAGGTCGAGCCCGGCGCGCAGCACGGCGGCGGCCTGCATCGGCTTGTTCGCGGAGCGCGGGAAGACGGGGGCGGAGACGTCGCCGACGGCGCGCTCGACGCTGCCGTCGGCCGCGAGGACGACCAGCGAGCCCCGGTGGCGTCCCTCGACGAATCCGGAGCGCACGACCTCGGCGAGGACCGGCGATATGGCGGGCTGCGGGGCGGCGCTGGCGGTGGCGGATGACGTCATCGTCGGTGGATGCCTTCCGGTGGTCCCGCCGCCGGGGCCCGCCGGGGTGGCCGGGGGTCAGGCGAGCAGGTCGTCTACTTGTGCTTCCCCTTCACGGTACCTGCGGGCGATCTCGGCGCTGCAGTCGTCGGCCGTGCGCTGGAGCAGCTGGCGCCGGTGCGAGACCTGCTGCTCGTACCGGACCAGGCGGCCCATCGCGGCGTGCAGCTCGTCGTCGGTGCGGGCGTCCAGGTCGGACAGCTCGACCTCGCCGAGCATCTCGGCGGCCAGGCTGCGGTACTCCTCGCCGTGCGGGGTGCCGACCGTGACGTGCCGGGCGGACGAGCGGTGCCGGGAGGGCGTGTCCGTGAGGATCTCGGAGAGCCGGGCCACCATGTCCGGGTCGGGCGCGGGCGCGGCCGGGTCGTGCCGCCGCGCCAGCTCGGCCCGCAGGATGTCGATACGGCCCTGCAGCAGCCGGCGGACATAGCTGAGGTCGGCCTCGTCCTGCTGCGAGGTGCGGCGCAGGGCCCGGACCTCGGGGAGGCGGAGCAGCGCCAGATCGTGTTCGGGCAGCTCGGGAAGGCGGTCCCCGGTGCGCTGTGCGGGCGGGCGCGGCGTACCGGGACACGCGCCGCGTGCCGTCGGTACGGGCCCCGGCGGCTGCCCCGCGGTGCTCGACGTGCTGTTCATGCTTGCTTCAGTCCCCTCGACCGGTGCGGAGCGCCACGGGCGCGCCGCTCGGCAGCAGAATGCCACCCTTCGTACCCCAGTTGGTGCGGAGTGCACTCGATCGGCCCCGGACAGCCGTATGGCGTTACGTGGCGAATTCGGGAAACCGGCCCACGCGCGACCACCCGGAGAGCGCCGCGCGACCACCCCGAGGGCGCCGGGCGCGGGCACGGCATCATGGACGGCATGCGAGCAGTGGTGCAGAGGGTGGACGGCGCGAGCGTCGTCGTCGAAGGGGAGACCGTCGGGGAGATCACGGGCGAGGGCCTGTGCGTCCTGGTCGGCGTGACGCACGAGGACACCAAGGAGAAGGCGGCCCAACTGGCCCGCAAGCTCTGGTCGTTGCGCATGCTCGACGGCGAGAAGTCGTGCAGCGACATCGACGCCCCGCTGCTCGTGATCAGCCAGTTCACGCTGTACGGGGACGCCCGCAAGGGCCGCCGCCCCACCTGGAACGCGGCGGCGCCGGGCGAGGTCGCCGAGCCGCTGGTCGAGGAGGTCGTGGCTCAGCTGCGGGCGCTCGGGGCGACCGTGGCGACGGGCCGGTTCGGGGCGCAGATGCGGGTGTCCCTGACGAACGACGGCCCGTTCACGGTGCTCCTGGAGATGTGAGGCCGTACGGGAGTTACGGCTCGACCACGACTTCCTGGGCCGCGGCCGTCGTGCCGACGAGCAGCTCCGCGTCGACCGGGACGTTCCGCTTGACCAGGGCGAGGGCGATCGGGCCCAGCTCGTGGTGGCGGGCGGAGGTCGTGACGAAGCCGATCTTGCGCCCGTCCGGGCCGTCGGCGGCGAGCCGGACGTCGGTGCCGTGCCCCGGCAGGTGGACCTCGCTGCCGTCGAGGTGCAGGAAGACCAGGCGGCGCGGCGGCTTGCCGAGGTTGTGGACGCGGGCGACGGTCTCCTGGCCGCGGTAGCACCCCTTCTGCAGGTGCACGGCCGTGCCGATCCAGCCCAGCTCGTGCGGGATCGTGCGGTGGTCCGTCTCGAAGCCGAGCCGTGGGCGGTGCGCCTCGACCCGCAGCGCCTCGTGCGCGAGCACGCCGATCGCCGGGCCGTTGGCCTCCGCGTACGCCTCCAGGTCGGCGCGCGGCAGGAAGAGGTCGCGGCCGTGCGCGGTCTCGCGTACGACGACGCCGTCCGGGACGGGGGCGATGGAGCCGGCGGGGAGGTGGACGACCGCGAACTCCTCGGTGCGGTCGGCGACTTCGACCCGGTAGAAGAACTTCATGGACTCCAGGTACGCGAGGAGCGCCTCGCGGGTGCCCGGCTCCACGTGCGCCCAGACCGTCGTGCCGTCGTCGACCAGGTAGAGGGCGTGCTCGATGTGGCCGTTGGCGGAGAGGATCAGGGCTTCCGTGGCCTGGCCGGCGGGCAGTTCGCTGACGTGCTGCGTGAGCAGCAGGTGCAGCCAGCTGAGCCGGTCGTCCCCGGTGACCGCGATGACGCCGCGGTGCGAGAGGTCGACGAGGCCGGCGCCGTCGGCGAGGGCGCGCTGCTCGCGGTACAGCTCGCCGTAGTGCGCGGCGACTCCTTCGTCGACGCCTTCGGCGGGGACGGCACCGGGCAGGGACAGCAGGGGGCTCTTCATATCCACTCAGACTACGACTCGTTGACAGCCGGTCTTATTCCCCGGTCGCCGCAGCGCTTTCCCCGGTGTCCGGGACGGCCTTGGTGCACTCCCCGCAGCGCCCGAAGATCGCGAAGTGCTTCATGTCGGTGTCGAAGTCGAAGGTCGCCCGGAGCTTCTCGATGAACTCGGCGGCGACCTCGACGTCCGCCTCCACGACCCCGGTGCAGTCCCGGCAGACCAGGTGGATGTGGTGGTGCCGGTCGGCGAGGTGGTACGTGGGCGCGCCGTGCCCGAGGTGCGCGTGGCTGACCAGGCCGAGCTCCTCCAGGAGCTCGAGGGTGCGGTAGACCGTGGAGATGTTGACCCCGGAGGCGGTCTTGCGGACCTCGACGAGGATGTCGTCCGGGGTCGCGTGCTCCAGGGTGTCGACGGCTTCGAGGACGAGCTGACGCTGCGGCGTCAGCCGGTAGCCGCGCTGCCTGAGGTCGCTCTTCCAGTCGGTGCTCACCACGCGCACAAGTGTAGGCGGGGCCGGCCGCCTGCTCCCAGGCGCCGACCCCGCCCCATCCCGTACGCAACCACCGGGTTACTTGAAGAAGGCGATCCCGTCGTCCGGCAGGTCCCCGAGGTTGCGGGCCATCTCCGCGACGTCGTCGGGCGAGACGACCTTCTTCAGCTGCGCCGACATGTACGGCCGCAGCGGCACCTCGGGCGTCTGCTTCTCGCCGACCCACATCAGGTCGCTGTTCACGTAGCCGTAGAGCCGCTTGCCGCCGCTGTACGGGCCGGAGGCCGCGGTGCGGGCGACGGCGTCGGTGGCCAGGTCGATCTGCGGCTTCTTGTCGGCCAGCTCGCCGTACCAGACCTCGACCACGCCGTCGTCGCGGACCATCACGACCTCGACCTTGCGGTCCTTGTCGACCCGCCAGAAGCCGGACTCGGACTCCAGGGGCTTGACCTTGTTGCCGTCGGAGTCCAGCACCCAGGTGTGGGAGCGGTACTCGAGGAAGTCCCGGCCGTCGTGGCTGAAGCTGACTTCCTGGCCGAAGTTGCACTTCTCGCTGCCGGGGAAGTCGTGCACGCCCGCGCCGGCCCAGTTGCCGAGCAGGAAGGTGAGGGGCACGAGGTCCGGGTGGAGGTCGGACGGGATCTCGATCATGGGTTACTCAGGCGATCTGTGTCGGAGCGGAGATCAGCGGACGGGTCGGCGGACCCGGATCAGCGCTGACCCTGGTACAGCTTCTTCACGGTCAGACCGGCGAACGCGAGAACGCCGACGCAGACCAGGACCAGCAGGGCTGAGAAGAATGCCTCAAGCACGGGGTGCTCCTCGATGAGCGGTTAGCAGGACGGGGCCGCGCCCCAGCTTAGTCGGCCCACCCCCGTCGTTCTCTGTGAGGTGGGCCGCCCCGCCCTCGCGGCCGTACGGGACGGCCGTACGGGATTACAGTGCGCGGCATGGCGAAGAAGCTCGTGATCAAGGTGACCGCGGGGGCCGACGCCCCCGAGCGCTGCTCCCAGGCCTTCACGGTGGCGGCCGTGGCCGCGGCCAGCGGGGTGGAGGTGTCGCTCTGGCTGACCGGCGAGTCCGCGTGGTTCGCGCTGCCGGGCCGGGCGGCCGAGTTCGAGCTGCCGCACGCGGCGCCGCTGCCGGACCTGATCGAGTCGATCCGCGCGGCCGGCCGGATCACGCTCTGCACGCAGTGCGCGGCCCGCCGCGACATCACGCAGGACGACGTCATCGACGGGGTGCGGATCGCGGGCGCGCAGGTCTTCGTGCAGGAGTCGCTGGCGGACGACACGCAGGCGCTCGTGTACTGAGAACTGCTGAAATCCTCAGCGGCGTTTCTTGCCGTCCAGCTCGTCCCACCACTCGTCGGACTTCGGGTCCCCGCTGGGGTCGTCCCACCAGCGGTCGTCGGGCCCGCGCCGGTTGGCGACGATCGCGGCGAGCGGCGGGATGACCATGGCGACCACGCACATGCCGACGGCGACGGGGATCGACCAGAGGCGCACGACGGCCCACGCCAGGACGAAGAGGGCGAGGCAGGTGCCCATCATGGCGAAGTAGACGTGCCGCCTTCGCGCGTACATGTCTCCAGCGTAGAGCGGGGCCCGGGGAGTCCGGGCAGCGCAGAGCCGGAGGACCGCACCCGCGTCCTGGTATGGCGTCCAACCCCCAGGGGTGCGGCCCTCCGGCCGTCAAGAAGTGCCGACTGTCGTCAGACGGCGATGGCGACCTCGGCGAGGCCTCCGGTCTGCGCGACGACGGTACGGTCCGCCGTGCCGCCCGGCACCAGGGCGCGTACGGTCCAGGTGCCCTCGGCGGCGTAGAAGCGGAACTGTCCGGTCGCGGAGGTGGGGACCTCGGCGGTGAACTCGCCGGTCGAGTCCAGGAGGCGGACGTAACCGGTGACGGGCTCGCCGTCGCGGGTCACCTGGCCCTGGATGGTGGTCTCACCGGGCTTGATCGTCGCGGCGTCGGGGCCGCCGACCTGTGCTCCACACATAAGTCACTGTCCTCCTGGTTCAGTTGGAGCCGAGCTCGATCGGGACGCCCACGAGGGAGCCGTACTCCGTCCACGAGCCGTCGTAGTTCTTGACGTTCTCGACGCCCAGCAGCTCGTGCAGCACGAACCAGGTCAGGGCCGAGCGCTCACCGATGCGGCAGTACGCGATGGAGTCCTTGGCGAGGTCCACCTGCTCGTCGGCGTAGAGCTTCTTCAGCTCCTCGTCCGACTTGAACGTGCCGTCGTCGTTGGCGTTCTTGGACCACGGGATGTTGCGGGCGCTCGGCACGTGGCCGGGGCGCTGCGACTGCTCCTGCGGGAGGTGCGCCGGGGCGAGGAGCTTGCCGGAGAACTCGTCGGGCGAACGGACGTCGACCAGGTTCTGCGAGCCGATGGCGTTCACGACGTCGTCGCGGAAGGCACGGATCGAGGTGTCCTGCGCCTTGGCCTTGTACTCGGTGGCCGGGCGGCTGGGGACCTCGGAGCCGTCGACCAGGTCGCGGGAGTCGAGCTCCCACTTCTTGCGGCCGCCGTCGAGGAGCTTCACATCCTGGTGGCCGTAGAGCTTGAAGTACCAGTAGGCGTAGGACGCGAACCAGTTGTTGTTGCCGCCGTAGAGGACGACGGTGGAGTCGTTGGCGATGCCCTTCGCCGACAGGAGCTTCTCGAAGCCCTCCTGGTCGATGAAGTCACGACGGACCGGGTCCTGCAGGTCCTTGGTCCAGTCGATCCGGATCGCGTTCTTGATGTGGTTCTTGTCGTACGCGGAGGTGTCCTCGTCGACCTCGACGATGACGACCTGCGGGTTGTCGAGGTTGGCCTCGACCCAGTCGGCGTCTACCAGGACGTCGCTGCGGCTCATGCTGTTCTCTCCTCCGGGGCGGTAGGCGCAGGGCGCGAAGCGCTCCACTAGGGGTGGTGGTCGGGCGGCGGGCGGGAGGGGGTGGTGCGCGAGGGGTGGTGCGTGCGGCACGGGTACGCGGCGACGTCGCGGCGCACGCGGCACGGGGGCGGCCCGGCGGACGCCGGTTCGGGTTCGGCGTCAAAGGGCCCGGGGAATACGGGAGTTGGAGCTCCCGCTCAGACGGGGCGACAGAGCATGGCGGCGACGCGGCACAGGTCGACTGCCCGCCGCTTCGTGAGATCCGCCTGTCGCTTCATGGCCCCGATCGTAGGGAGGGATCGGCGGCCATGTCACCGGTGTGTCGTATTCTGAGACACGATCGTCCGTATTGCGATACGGAAACCGCCCCGGGCCCTGTGTGCAGGGGCTCCGGGGCGGCTGCCGCTCCCGTCACATCTGTTTTCCGGACACGTCCGTCTCGCGATACGGACCAGCGGGGTGATCGCGTGCTCGCGCCCGGGCCGTCCGGCGGCCCGCTGGGCCTGGCCTTCGGCCCGCTTCAGCCCGCGAGCTGGACCTTCGTGCCCTTCACCGTGATCCGTACGCCGTCCTTCTCCGCGGTGACCTCGTCGAGCTCGATGCCCGCCGGCAGGCCGTCGACGGCCTGCTCGAAGTCCGTGATCTGCCGCATCCGCTGCTCGGCCACCGGCACCGCGCCCAGCTTCGGCAGCTTGTCGGCGTGCACCTTGACCGTCTTGCCGCCCTCGACGTCCGCCGAGCTGACCACCTCGACGGGCTCCGGCAGCGTCTGGCCGAGAACCGTCGCCTGGACGGCCACCTTGATCTTGCCGTTGCCGCCGTCGGAGAGGCCGACGACCTTCGCGGTCACGCCGGGGGCGACCTCGACCGGCTCGACCTTCGCGGCCTTCAGGAGCTCGTCGTACCCGATCCGGGCGGAGCCCGTGGCCTCGGCGGCGGTCGCGGAGCTGAAGTTCGAGTCGAAGGCCACACCGCGCATCCGCGCGTCCAGCTCGGCGATGGTGACCTTGCCGGCGCCGCTCGACGCCTGCATGCCGTCGATGCCGATCTGCACCTCGTCGAGCTCGCCGCCGAGCACCTGCGTCAGGAACGGGAAGCCGTTGATCGCCACCTCCGGGTCCTGCTGCAGCCCCTCGCTGCTGCGCAGCTTCTCGGCGACCTTGTCCTCGGCGAAGCCGACGGCGACCCGGTCGGCCGCGACGAACAGGCCGCCGAGCACGACGACAGTGATCAGAAGTATTCGCAGTGCACGCATGGTTCGGTGCTTCCCCCCATGAAATTCCCCCGCCGGTACGGACGTTCGCGAGCCTAAACGACAGGCCCCCGCCGCGGGTTCCAGGTGGAATCGCGACGGGGACCTGTCGAAGAGCTGTGACAGCGGGGGCCGTTGGCCCGCCCGCCCTGCCGCGGCTCGCGCGGCGGGGCGGGCCGCCGGTCAGGCCACCACCCGGCCCAGCAGGTACAGCGCCGGCACCGCGGCCGTCAGCGGCAGGGCCACTCCGGCGGTCATGTGCACGAAGCGGGACGGGTAGTCGTAGCTCGCCACCCGCAGGCCGACCAGGGCGCACACCCCGGCACCCGCGCCGAGCAGCGCACCGGACGGGCCGATCTCCGTCATCCCGCCGACGGCGATGCCCGCGCCCGCGGCGGCGAGCAGGGCCACCACGACGGAGGCCGCGCCGGGCAGCGGCAGCGCCCGCGCGAGCACCGCGACGGCCACCGCGACCGCGCCGACCGACACCGCCTCGGGCGCCGCGGCGAGACTGCCGCCCGCGAGGATCGCAAGCGCGGCCGACGAGACCGTGGCCATCAGGCCGTACATCCGCTCGTCCGCGCCCGCGTGGCTGCGCAGTTGCAGCACGAGCGTGAGGAGCACCCACACACCGCAGGTGCCGATGATCGCGCCCGGCGCCTGCTCCCGGCCGACGACCAGCACCATCGCGTCGGCCACCACGCCGCCGAGGAAGGCGAGCGCGATGCCCTGCCGCGCGGGCCACATGCCGTTGAGCCGGAACCAGCCGGCCGCCGTCAGCGCCTGCAGCAACAGCACCGGCACGAGCAGCCCGAACGCCCCGAGGGCCGCCCCGCCCGCCAGCAGCAGCGCGAGCACGGCGGTGAGCGCGGCGGGCTTCATGCCGGGCTCGATGATCGGCGACCGCCCTTCGAGCCGGGCCCGCTGCGCGTACGTGAGCCGAGGCTCCTCGTCCGCCTCTGCGCCGCCGGTCGGCGCGGCCTCCTGGGACTGCGGGGGTTGCAGCAGCTCGCTCGACGCACGGCCGATCGGCTCGGTGGTCTGCCCCTGCGGCGGCAGGTACGCGGTGTCCGTGGCGGCGGCCTGCGGCTGGTACTGCCCCTGATGCTGGGCCTGGGCCTGGGCCTGGGGCTGGGGCTGGGGCTGCGGCTGGACGTGCCGCTGCGGCTGGGCCTGGTACGCCTGCTGGTGCTGCGGCTGCGCCGGGTACTCCTGGTGCGGCTGCTGCTCGTACGCCTGGTGGTGCTGGGGGTACGTCTGGTCCGCGGCGGGCGGCTGTCCGTACCCCGTCTCCCAGGTCTGGCCCTGGAAGGTCTGGGTCCGGCCCTGCGCCTCCTCGTACCCGCCGCCCTGCGGCCACTCCTGTGTGCCCGGCTGCTGCGGCGACTGCTGATACGGGTCGTGCGACTCGTACGGCTGCTGGCTCATCGTGTGACGCTCACCCTCCTGCGAACGGCGGGAGCACCTCGACCGTGCCGCCCTCGGCAAGCGCCACCGTCTCATGGGCGCGGGTGCCGACCGGGTCACCGTCGACCAGGAACGAGCATCGCCGCAGGACGCGGACGAGTTCCCCGGGGTGTCGCTCCCGGGCGGCGTCCAGCGCCTCCGCGAGTGTCGCCGCGTCGTACGGCTCGTCGGCCGTGCCGGCGGCGGACTTGGCGGCCGCCCAATAGCGGATGGTGCCGTTGGCCATGGCGGGCGCTCCTTTCGTTGCGTACCTGCGTACCGACTCAGTATCCGTGCTCGGCGTCCCGGCCCGGGCAGCCTGTGGAAAACTTCGCGACCGCCCAGCTCGCGACGCGGACGAGCAGCTCCTCGCCCGCCGCGTTCTCGGCGTGGCCCATGCCCGGCTCCAGCCACAGCTCGGCCGCCCCGGCCGCGGCGTCGGCCAGCATCCGCGGATGGTCGACCGGGAAGTACGGGTCGCGGTCGCCGTGCACGATCAGGAGCGGGGCCGGGGCGATCAGCGGGACCGCCTCGACCGGGCTGAGCGGCACCGGGTCCCAGTCGCGGTGGTGGATGCGGGTGCGCAGGACGTGCCGGCCGACCACCCGCCCGGCCCGGCGCGTGACCAGCCAGTGCAGGCGGCGCATCGGGGCCGTGCCGCGGTAGTACCAGCGCGCGGGGGCGCTCACGGAGACGACCGCGTCGGCGTGCGCGTCCGTGCGCCCCTCCTCCGCGGGGCCTCCCTCGGGCGCGCGGTGCAGGGCCGCGTGCCGCAGGACCACCGAGCCGCCCATCGAGAAGCCGACCGTCACCACGCGCGCGTGCCCGAGGCTGCGCGCCCAGGCCACCGCCGCCGCCAGGTCGAGCACCTCGCGGTCGCCCACCGTCGACGTGCCGCCCGATCTGCCGTGCCCCCTGAAGGTGAAGGTGACGACGCTCGCGTACCGCGTGAAAACCGTCGCCGCGCGGCGCACGTGCGGGCGCTCCAGGTCGCCGGTGAAGCCGTGCGCGAGGACGATCGCGAGGCCGTCGGAACCGTCCGGCCCGGGCTCGTACCGGGCGTCCACGGGGACCCCGTCGGAGGCGCGCAGCGTGGTACGCAGCGTGCCGTCCCCGCCGCTGTCGGTGATCTTCCGGCGAGGCCGCCGCGGAGTAGTTCGCGTCACACGCCCTGCCGATCCGGTGCTCATGTGGGCTATTCTCCTTGGCAGAGGACCTGGGCAGCGCAGCCCCCGGGTCCTTTCGTGCTTTCGGGCCGCCTCGCAGTACGGGGCCCGGAGGAGCGGCGGAACCCAGGGCGCGGGTGCCGCACCGGCAACAGCGGCTGTGCACGTACGAAGCAGTGCCGCAAACTCCCCCACTGCCGCACCTGGCGTGGGAGATGCCCCCAGCGCAGGGACCGAGGAGGAACCGACGTAATGGGCGAGCAAACCGTGCACGACAGTCACCCGACCCGGGCAGGTGGGTCGCGATGAGCTCTCTGCTGCTCCTGACCAACGCCCTTCAGCCGTCGACGGAGGTGCTCCCCGCCCTCGGCCTGCTCCTGCACAACGTGCGCGTGGCCCCCGCCGAGGGCCCCGCACTCGTCGACACCCCCGGTGCCGACGTCATCCTGATCGACGGCCGCCGCGACCTGCCACAGGTGCGCAGCCTCTGCCAGCTGCTCCGCTCCACCGGGCCCGGCTGCCCGCTGATCCTGGTCGTCACCGAGGGCGGCCTCGCCGCCGTCACCGCCGACTGGGGCATCGACGACGTACTCCTGGACACCGCGGGGCCGGCCGAGGTCGAGGCCCGGCTGCGGCTCGCGATGGGCCGCAAGGAGATCACCGGGGACGACTCCCCGATGGAGATCCGCAACGGCGACCTCTCCGTGGACGAGGCGACGTACAGCGCGAAGCTGAAGGGCCGGGTGCTCGACCTGACCTTCAAGGAGTTCGAGCTCCTCAAGTACCTGGCGCAGCACCCCGGCCGCGTCTTCACGCGCGCGCAGCTGCTGCAGGAGGTGTGGGGCTACGACTACTTCGGCGGTACGCGCACGGTGGACGTCCACGTACGGCGGCTGCGCGCCAAGCTCGGCCCCGAGCACGAGTCGCTGATCGGCACCGTGCGCAACGTCGGCTACCGCTTCGTGACGCCGGAGAAGGTCGAGCGGAACGCCGATCAGGAGAAGGCGAAGCAGGCGCGCCCCAAGCCCGAGGGGGAGGATGTCGCTTCTGCGGCTTCTGTCACCCACAAGGCGGCAGAAGAGCCGGTCCCGGCCGGTACGCGACCTGCAAAGAGTTAGCTCTCCCCGCGTAGACTTCGCACGTGGCCAAGGTGACGCGGGACGATGTGGCAAGACTGGCGGGGACGTCGACCGCGGTCGTCAGCTACGTCATCAACAACGGACCCCGGCCGGTCGCCCCGGCCACGCGCGAGCGCGTACTCGCAGCGATCAAGGAACTGGGGTACCGGCCCGACCGGGTCGCCCAGGCCATGGCGTCGCGGCGGACCGACCTCATAGGCATGATCGTGCCGGACGCGCGCCAGCCGTTCTTCGCGGAGATGGCGCATGCCGTGGAACAGGCCGCCGCCGAGCGCGGAAAGATGGTCCTGGTCGGCAACTCCGACTACCTGGACGAGCGCGAGGTGCACTATCTGCGGGCGTTCCTCGGCATGCGCGTCGCCGGTCTGATCCTCGTCAGTCAGGGCCCCAGCGAGCACGCGGCCGCGGAGATCGACGCCTGGGACGCGCGCGTGGTGCTGCTGCACCGCCGGCCGGAGGCCATCGAGGACGTCGCGGTCGTCACGGACGACGTCGGCGGCGCCCAGCTCACCACCCGCCACCTCCTGGAGCACGGCCACGAGTACGTCGCCTGTCTGGGCATCACCGAGTCGACGCCCACCATCGGCGACCCGGTGGCCGACCACATCGAGGGCTGGCGGCGCGCGATGGCCGAGGCCGGCATCTCCACGGAGGGCCGCCTCTTCCAGGCGCCGTACAACCGCTACGACGCGTACGAGGTCGCGCTGCGCATCCTCTCCGGGCCCGACCGGCCCACCGCGATCGCCTGCGCCACCGACGACCAGGCCATCGGCGTGCTGCGCGCCGCGCGTGAGCTGCGGATCGACGTGCCGGGCGAGCTGGCCGTCGCCGGGTTCGACGACGTCAAGGAGGCGGCGCTCACCGACCCGCCGCTGACCACGGTCGCCTCCGACCGGCCGGCGATGGCGCGGGCCGCCGTCGACCTGCTGCTCGACGACTCGCTGCGGGTCAGCGGATCCCGCCGGGAGCGGCTGCGGCTCTTCCCTTCGCGTCTGGTGGTACGCCGCTCCTGCGGCTGCGAGCACTGACACCCGGGCTCTCGGCGGCGCTGCGGCGCCTGCGGGTGCCGCTGCGGCGCTGCACCCCGGGGCGGGGCTTTATTTCCGGCATACGGGCTTCTGCCGGGCTTCTCAGGACGTACTCAGACGGTTCTCATGATCGCCGTCGAAGCTCTGAGACATGACCGAAAGCTTCCGCCACAACGGCGACCACAGCAGCGCACACAGCGGCGACCACACCGGCGACCACCGCGGCGAACGACCCCAGCAGCCGGCCTTCGCGAACGCCGGATTCCACGACAGCGCGCACGGCGCCTACCCGCCCCCGCCCCCGTACGCCCCCGGCCCGGCCCCCGCGGGTGGCCGGGGGCGGCGGAAGGCGAAGGGGCCGGTCGCGCTGCTCGCCGCCGTGGCGCTCGGGGCCGCGGCGGTCGGCGGCGGTACGGCGTTCGCGGCGCAGGAGCTGTGGGGGAACACGGCCGCCGCCGCGACGACCGGCGTGAACGGCACCAACGCGGCGGCGGGCGGCAAGGGCAGCGTCAGCGGGGTCGCCAACGCGGTGAGCGACAGCATCGTGGAGATCCAGGCCGAGACGCCCTCCGGTGAGTCCACCGGCTCGGGCGTGATCATCACGTCGGACGGCGAGATCGTCACCAACAACCACGTGGTGTCCGGCGCCTCCACGGTCAAGGTGCGCACCAACGACGGCAAGACGCACACCGCCGAGGTCGTCGGCACCGACGCCGACAAGGACCTGGCGCTGATCAAGCTGCGCGGCGCGTCCGGCCTGCAGGCGGCGACGCTCGGCGAGTCGGACGCGGTGAACGTCGGCGACCAGGTCGTCGCGATCGGCTCGCCCGAGGGCCTCACCGGCACCGTGACCAGCGGCATCATCTCGGCCAAGGACCGCGACGTGACCGTGTCCAAGGACGGCGGCCAGGACCAGCAGCAAGGCGGCGGCGGGCGCTGGCCGTTCGAGTTCGAGGGGCAGCAGTTCAACGGCGACACCGGCTCGTCGAAGACCACGTACAAGGCGCTGCAGACCGACGCCTCGCTCAACCCCGGCAACTCCGGTGGCGCGCTCATCGACATGAACGGCGAGATCATCGGCATCAACTCCGCGATGTACTCGCCGAGTTCGGGCAGCGGGTCCGGTTCGGGCTCGGGCTCGGTGGGGCTCGGCTTCGCCATCCCGATCGACACGGTCAAGGCCGACCTGGCGAAGCTGCGGGCGGGGGCGACGGACTGACGGCGCCTCTTCCGCGTACCCGTGCGCATACCACGTCAGCGGGCCGCCGAGCCGGTTGTCCACAGGCTGATGTCGAGGCCGTCGGGAGGTTGTCCACAGGTCGACGCACGGGCCGCGACTCCGTGCGAGGCTGACGGCACGACACCAGCACAAGCCCACGAGGACCCGACAGCCATGAGCCCCGAAGACGCCAAGCAGCGCATCCTGATCGTCGACGACGAGCCCGCCGTGCGCGAGGCCCTGCAGCGCAGCCTCGCCTTCGAGGGATACGGGACGGACGTCGCCGCGGACGGTCTCGAGGCCGTGGAGAAGGCCGCGTCGACCCGGCCGGACCTGATCGTGCTCGACATCCAGATGCCCCGCATGGACGGCCTGACCGCCGCCCGCAGACTCCGCGCCACCGGCTCGACGACCCCGATCCTCATGCTCACGGCCCGGGACACGGTGGGCGACCGCGTCACGGGACTCGACGCCGGCGCCGACGACTACCTGGTCAAGCCCTTCGAGCTGGACGAACTCTTCGCCCGCATCCGCGCCCTGCTGCGCCGCAGTTCGTACGCGGCGGCGGAGCTCGCGGCGCAGGGCGGCCCGGACACGGACGTCCTGGAGTTCGGCGATCTGCGGATGAACCTGGCGACCCGCGAAGTGGTCCGCGGCGAACGGCCGGTGGAGCTGACGCGCACGGAGTTCACGCTCCTGGAGATGTTCCTCGCCCACCCCCGCCAGGTCCTCACCCGCGAGCAGATCCTGAAGGCCGTCTGGGGCTTCGACTTCGAGCCGAGCTCCAACTCCCTCGACGTGTACGTGATGTACCTGCGCCGCAAGACCGAGGCGGGCGGCGAACCGCGCCTGGTGCACACGGTCCGCGGGGTGGGGTACGTGCTCCGGCCGGGCGGCGCGGAATGAGCGAGGTCAACGGTGCGGTGCGGCGCTTCCGCGCGCTGCCCCTGCGGTCCCGGCTCGCCCTGCTCGTCGCCACGGCAGTGGCGGTCGCGGTGGCGGCGAGCGCGGCGGCCTGCTGGTTCATCGTGCGCGGCGCGCTGTACGACTCGCTGGACGACTCCCTGCAGCAGAACCGGGTGTCGAGCACCTGGGTGCTGCAGCAGGTCGACGGGACGCAGTGCCGCTCGCAGGGGCCGGTGCTGCCGGAGGATGTGAACCCGTTCAGGCTGTCGGTCCAGGTCCTCAACCCGGACGGCGTGACCTGCACGGTCCTCGGCAAGGCCGTCGCCGTGGCGGACAGCGACATCGCGGTGGCGGACGGCCGCTCGCCGCAGAGCCTGCACAACACGAGGTCGGAGGCCGGCACGGAGTACCGCGTGCTGACCTACCCCCTCGCCGGGTACAAGGGGGCGGTCTCCGTGGCCCGCCCGCTCAACGAGGTCAACGACACCCTCAGCGACCTCACCCTGGTCCTCGCCCTGGTCGCCGGGGTCGGCGTGGTCGGGGCGGGGGCGGCCGGACTGTGGGTGGCGCGGACCGGACTGCGGCCCGTGGACGAGCTCACCGGCGCCGTGGAGCACGTGGCGCGGACGGAGGACCTGACGGTACGCATCCCGGCGGAGGGGGACGACGAGATCGCGCGCCTGTCCCGCTCGTTCAACGCGATGACGGCCGCCCTCGCCTCCTCGCAGGAACGGCAGGCCCAGCTGATCGCGGACGCGGGCCACGAGCTGCGTACGCCGCTGACGTCGCTGCGGACGAACATCGAGCTGCTCGCCCGCAGCGAGGAGACGGGCCGGGCCCTTCCGGCCGAGGACCGCAAGGCGCTGCTCGCCTCGGTGAAGGCGCAGATGACCGAACTGGCCGCGCTGATCGGGGACTTGCAGGAGCTGTCCAGACCGGACGAGACCGGCGGGCCGGGCAAGGTGCAGGTGGTCGCACTGCACACGATCGTGCGGACGGCCATCGACCGGGCCAGGCTGCGCGGCCCCGAGCTGACCGTCGAAGCGGAGCTGGCGCCCTGGTACGTGCGGGCGGAGGCGCCGGCGCTGGAGCGGGCCGTGGTCAACGTCCTGGACAACGCCGTGAAGTTCAGCCCGCCGGGCGGCCGGATCGACGTACGGCTCGACCGGGGCGAGCTGACCGTGCGGGACCGGGGGCCGGGCATTCCGGAGGACGAACTGCCGCATGTCTTCGACCGGTTCTGGAGATCGCCGTCGGCCCGCAGCCTGCCGGGGTCGGGGCTCGGCCTGTCGATCGTGGCGCGGACGGTGCAGCAGTGCGGGGGCGCGGCGGAGCTGAGACCCGCGCCGGGCGGCGGCCCGGGCACGGTTGCGGTGATCAGACTCCCCGGCGCGCCCACGCCCCCGCCGGGACCGGCGGAGGCGTGACCGGCGGAGGCGGGAACGGGGGCGGGGTGAACGGGAGCGGGGTAAACGGGGGCGAGGTGAACGGGAGCGGGGTCAGGGGGCCGTGGTCGTCGCCGGGGCGTTGTGGCGGATCAGGGAGTCCACCAGGCCGGACCTCGTGTTCGGGTAGTCCATGGGGACGATGCCCAGGCCGCGCCAGGCCGTGCCCTCGCCGTCGAGGAGTTCGTGCACCTGGGGGTTGAGGCGGTCGGCGTTCCAGCGGGGAGGGAGGCCCGCGGCGGTGCTGACGAAGTTGATGTAGCAGGGGCCGGGGCGCCCGGCGGCCTCGCGGAAGTGGGCCTCGATCTTGGGCCACTTGGCGAAGGGCTCGGCCATGTAGTCGTCCTGGACGGCGAAGACGGAGGTGTCGCCCCAGCGGATGCCGCCGGGGAGGCCGCCGTTGTCCGCGAGGAGGACGACCTTGCCGCGGGCCTGGCCGAGCGTCGGCAGGGCGTCCCCGATGTGGAACAGGGAGCGCCAGCCGCGGGCGTCCAGGTAGTCGGTGAAGACGGCGCCGAACTCGGCGTCGCCGACCTCCGAGTACTCCTGCTTGACCCGCATCAGGACGGTCTCGGAGGGGTGGGCGGAGAGGAAGTCGCGGCAGGCGATCAGGACGTCGCCGAACATCAACTCCTGGTAGAAGGCGCCGTGGTGGATGGCGAAGGAGCCGTCGATGGCGCGGCAGCGCACATCGAGGAAACGTATGCCGGAGGTGAGCTGCTCGGCGATGGTGGTGTTCTGGCACTCGACCCAGAGGCCGCCGAAGCGCGCCCCCGAATCATGGGTGCCCGGAATCGTGAGTGCGGCCAGCGCGGTGCCGTCGCCGAGGCCCGCCATCCAGTCCTGGGTGCCCAGGGTGGCGGCGGCCCTCGGGCGCGCGGCGGCCGTGCCGGCCGAGGTGAGAAGTGCGGCGGCGGAGAGGGCCGCCGCACCCGTGAGGAATCCCCGTCGGTCCATGGTCATGGGAGGGAGCGAAGCACAGGTGGTGGGTGGGGCGACAGATGCGTAAGTGACAATCCCGGGGCGGAAGTTGGCCACTCCCGCCCCCCGGGTGGTCCCGAGCCCCGCCCGGTCGGCCCCGCCCGGTCGGCCCCGGGCGCACGCCCCCGGCCGGGCCCGCCGTCGGCGGAGGCGGACGTGTCTGGCCCGGTGCGCTCCGTTGGCGCAGGCGGGCGCGTCTGCCGAGGGCGCTCGGTCGGTGCAGGCAGACGCGTCTGCCACGTGATCGCCGTCGGCCGCAATCGCCAGTCGTCGGCTGGGCGCGCAGTTCCCCGCGCCCCTTTCAGGGCCGCAAACCCTCCGTGCCGGGCCCCCGCCCGGGCCCGGCCCGCCGCCGGCACAGGCGGCCGCATCTGCCACGTGCTCACCATCGGCCGCAATCGCCGGTCGTCGGCCGGGCGCGCAGTTCCCCGCGCCCCTTTCAGGGCCGCAACCACTCCGTGCCGGGCCCCACGGCCCAACCCGCCGTCGGCGCAGGGGGGCTCGTCAGCCGGCGCCCGCCCGCCGCCCCCCGTTACTTGTCGAAGGTCAGGCCGATGCCGTTCAGGTGGACTCGGATGCCGTCTTTTTCGACCTTCACGTCGCGGAGGCGGACGTCGCCGGTGCCTGGGAGTTTGGGGAGTTGGAAGCCGAGGGAGAGGCGGTCGGCGAGGGCGGGGCGGGTGAGTTCGGTGAGGCCGTCGAGGAGGGCCGGGTCGAGGCCGAGCTTCTTCAGCAGCCAGGGGTGGCCCATCGCGACGTCGATCAGGTTGAGTCGCATCAGCTTCTTCACGAAGTGCGGGGAGCCGGTGAGTTCGGCGAGCTTGTGCTCGTTCTGCAGGGCGGCGCGGACCGCGGAGTCGGGGACGCCGAGGCGGCGTACGACCTCGTCGACGCGGAAGAGGGCCTTCACCTTCTGTGTCTCGTGGCGCAGGCGGTCCGCGGACTTGCGGCTCAGGTGCAGGCCCTGGCCGGGGCCGGTGCCGGGCCGGTAGGTGGCCAGGTCGCCGATGTCCAGGCGCATGCCGCCGATGCGGGTGGAGATGCCGTGGTCGCCGCTGCGCTGGATGCGGGCCTCGGCGGCCACCTTGAGGTCGTGCCCGGCGACGGGGAGGGTGCCGCGGGCGATCACGCGGTCGTGGCCGCGGGCGGTGAACGTGACCTGGGAGGCGCCGAGTTCACGGTTCAGGTCGTCGAAGGAGAGCAGCACCTCGCCGTCCATGGACTCGATCTCGGCGCCCTTGAAGTCGAGGAGTCCGCCCTTGATGCGTACGTCGTGGGCGGTGGTGGAGACCTTGGCGAGGGAGACGCGGTCGGCGGCGACGTCGGGGACGGTGATGCGGACGGTGTCCAGGCGGTCGTCGAGGGCCTGGGTGAGGAAGGGGAAGCCGTCGATCTCCACCTCGGGTGCGGCGCTGAGGTGCATGGCCTCCTTGAGCTTCGCGGCGGCCTCGTGCTCGGTGTAGAGGAGCGCCCAGCGGTCGCCGAGGCCGAGGAAGGCGGTTGCCGCCAGCAGGAGGACGAGCACCTTCGCGGCGATCGGCAGGCCCGCGAAGCGGTTGCGTTTTCGGCGGCTGTTGCGGCGGTGGTTGGGCGGGGACCAGGAGTCGTCGTCCTCGTCCGGTTCCTCGCGCAGGAACTCGTCGAGCGGATTCCCGGCCAGGGCGGCCAACTCGTCGTACGGGTTCTCGTACGGGCTCTCGTGCGGATTCTCGTAGGGGTTCTCGTACGGACCCTCGGCCCGGCTCCCGTACGGGCCGCCGTAGGCCTCGTCTCGCGACGGGTGGTCGTGAACGCTGTCTGGACGATCTGTGGATATGCGGTGGGGGGTGGTACGCATCCGGTCATCTGACCATGCGTGCCACCCCCCACAGCAAGTCCCTACTGCAAGTAAGGGAGGAAACCCGTCACTTCACGACCGTGATGCGGTTCGCCGCCGGCGGGGCGAGGGGCTTGTCCGCCGAGGAGTTGGCGGCCAGGTAGTCGTTGAAGGCCTTCAGGTCGTCGCTGCCGACCAGCGGGTTCGTGCCCTTGCCGAGCTCGGTGAAGCCGTCGCCGCCGCCCGCGAGGAAGGCGTTGAGGGCGACCCGGTAGGTGGCGGACTCGTCGATCGGCCGGCCGTTCAGCTTGATCGAGTCGGTGACGACGCGGTCGGCGCCGGTCTTGGTCATGTCGAGGGTGTACGTGAAGCCCTCGGAGACCTGGAGGATCTTCGGGGAGGCCTCGTTCGGGCCGCTGACCTGCTGCTTCAGCGCGGTGATCAGCTGAGCGCCGGTGAGGTCGACCAGGTTCACGGTGTTGCTGAACGGCTGGACGGTGAACGCCTCGCCGTAGGTGACGACGCCGTCGCCCTCGTTGCCGCTCGCCTTGTGGACGAGGTCGGCGCGGATGCCGCCCGGGTTCATCAGGGTGAGCACGGCCTTGTCGTCGAGGGACTTGGCGTGCGCGAGCTGCGCGTCCGCGATCAGGTCGCCGAGCGGCTGCTCCAGGGTGCCGGCGCCGCGGCCCGGGATGTCGCCGGAGATGTACCCGACCGGCTTGTCGGCGATCGGCGCGGCCAGCTTGTTCCAGCGCTCGATGAGCGAGGTCATGTCGGACGCCTTGGCGACGTCCCGGCTCACGACCTTGTTCGCCGAGCGGACGCCCGCGCGCACGATGTCCTTGGTGGCGCGGTCGTACGTGAGGGTCGTGTCGGTGAAGAGCTTCCCGTACGAGGAGGCCGAGGTGACCAGGCGGGGCTTGCCGGCCGGGTCGGGGATGCTGCAGACGTACGCCTGGTGGGTGTGGCCGGTGACGAACGCGTCGACCTTGGACGAGACGCCCTTCGCGATGTCGGAGATCGGGCCGGAGACGCCGTCGCCGGGGCCGGGGCTGTCGCAGTCGTAGTTGTACGCCTGCGAGGCGGGCGCCCCGCCCTCGTGGACCAGCGCGACGATCGACTTCACGCCCTGCTTGTCCAGTTCGGCGGCGTACTTGTCGATCGTCTCGATCTCGTCGTGGAACTTCAGGCCCTTGATGCCCTCGGCCGAGACGATGTCGGGGGTGCCCTCCAGGGTGAGGCCGATGAAGCCGATCTTCACCCCGTCCTTCTCCCACACGGAGTACGGCTTGAGCAGCGGCTTGCCGGTCTTCTCGTCCGTCACGTTCGCCGTGAGGTACGGGAAGTCGGCGCCCTCGAACTCCTTGCCCTCCTCGTAGCAGCCGTCCTTCGGGTGGCAGCCGCCCTTCTGGATGCGCTGCAGCTCGTCGCGGCCCTCGTCGAACTCGTGGTTGCCGACGCTGCTGACGTCGAGGTCGAGCTTGTTCAGCGCCTCGACGGTCGGCTCGTCGTGGAAGAGGCCGGAGAGCAGTGGCGAGCCGCCGATCAGGTCGCCGGCCGCGACGGTCGCGCTGTACCGGTGGCCCTCGCGGGCCTTGCGCAGCGACGTGGCGAGGTACTCGACACCGCCCGCGTCGATCTTCTTCTCGCTGCCGTCCGGCTGGCGCTCCGTCACCTGGCCCGAGGAGCCCGCGGGCGGCTGCAGGTTGCCGTGCAGGTCGTTGAACGAGAGCAGCTGGACGTCCACCATGCGCGGCACGTCGCCCCGGCTTGCCCAGTCCGTCCCGCTCGCGCCGCCCTCGGCGCCCGCGGGCAGCGCCGCCGCGAGCACCCCGGCGCTCGCGCCGAGCGCCACGACGCCCACCATCAACCGGCCCCCGATACGGCGCCGTTGAGCTCTGCCAGCCATCTCTTCCCCTCCACAGGTCCACGCGGTCGAGCGGCAGCCTAGAGTCAACGCGCGTAGCGCAACAGGGGGTGACAGGTTACGAGCTGGTTGCCGCTCGCCCGCCACGCACCGCACCCGCGCCCCACCCGGCCGCCGCACCCGGCCACCCCACCCGGCCCGCGGGCGCCCACCGCGCCCACCGCGCCCTCCCCGGCCGCACCCCGCGGCGAGCGGTGGCGGAACCGCCGCGTCCATGGGTTCGCGGCGCGACTCGACGTACGCTCGATGCCATGACAGACGCAGCTCCCGCGGTCCCGCCGCGCTCGATCCAGACCCTCGACGCGCTCACCGAGGAACAGGCCGCCGCCGTGCTCGCGCTGCTCGCCGACGCCGCCCGCACCGACGGCCAGCAGGCGGTGTCCGAGCAGGGCCGGCTGCAGTTGCGCGGCCGGCCGCGCGAAGGCGTGCGGCACCTCCTGCTCTCCGTCGACGGCCAACTCGTCGGCTACGCCCAGCTGGAGGACACCGACCCCGTCGAGGCGCCGGCCGGCGAACTCGTGGTCCACCCCGGCCACCGCGGCCACGGCCACGGCCGCGCCCTGGGCACGGCGCTGCTCGCCGCGTCCGGCAAGCGGCTGCGGGTCTGGGCGCACGGCGGGCACTCGGCGGCCCGGCACCTCGCGCAGGTCCTCGGCCTCACACTGTTCCGCGAACTGCGGCAGATGCGCCGCCCGTTGAGCCCCGACGCGATCGCCGAGCCGGCCCTGCCCGCCGGCGTGACCGTACGCACCTTCGTGCCCGGCGAGGACGACGCGCGGTGGCTCGCGGCCAACGCGGAGGCGTTCGCGCACCACCCCGAGCAGGGCGCGCTCACCCAGCGCGACCTCGACGACCGCAAGGCCGAGCCGTGGTTCGACCCGGCGGGCTTCTTCCTGGCCGAGAACGCCGAGGGCGAGCTGCTCGGCTTCCACTGGACGAAGGTGCACGCGGAGGAGAGGCTCGGCGAGGTGTACGTGGTCGGCGTCCGCCCCGCCGCCCAGGGCACCGGCCTCGGCAAGGCGCTCACCGCGATCGGCCTGCGCCACCTGGCCGCCGCGGGCCTGCCGACGGCGATGCTGTACGTGGATGCGGACAACAAGGCGGCCGTCTCGGTGTACGAGCGGCTCGGCTTCAGCACGCACGAGACGGACCTGATGTACCGCACGGAGACGTAAATCCCTTTCGTCTCAGGCGGGTTGGGGCGGCGTCGGGAGCTTCGGCTCTTGACGCCGCCCCTTCTTTGGATCACCCTTTCACTACTTGATTAGTGAAAGGGGGTTGAGCAGACGTGTTCGCTTACCGGATCGACCGGCGGAGCGGTGTCGCCACGTACGTCCAGCTCGTGCAGCAGACCAAACAGGCCCTGCGCCTCGGCCTGTTGGAGCCGGGCGACAAGCTGCCCACGGCCCGCGAGGTCGTCGAGGCCACGGCCATCAACCCGAACACGGTCCTGAAGGCCTACCGCGAGCTGGAACGCGAGGGCCTGGTCGAGGCCCGCCGCGGCCTCGGCACCTTCGTGACCCGGTCCCTGGGCTCCGCGCCCGCCGACTCCCCGCTGCACGGCGAGCTCAGCCGCTGGGCCGAGCGGGCGCGGGCGGCGGGGCTCGAACGGGACGACGTGGAGGCCCTGTTCGCGGCCGTACTGGAAGAGCAGTTCACATCCGAGGGGAACGAGGGGGACAGCGCATGACCGGAACCGCCACAGCCGCAGCCGCAGGCACCGACCCAGCCGCGAGCACCGCCGCAGCCGCGGACACCGCCGTCGAGGCGGCCGCACTGGGCAAGACGTACGGGAGGCGCCGCGGCCCCGCGCTCGACGACTGCGGCTTCCGGCTGCCGGCCGGCCGGATCTGCGCGGTCGTCGGGCCCAACGGCGCCGGCAAGTCCACGCTGCTCGCGCTCGCCGCCGGGCTCGTCCGCCCCACCTCGGGCCGCCTCACCGTCCTCGGCACGAGCCCGGCCGAGGCCCGCCCCCGGGTCGCGTACGTCGCCCAGGACAAGCCGCTCCACCCGCAGCTCAGCATCGCCGACACGCTCCGCCTCGGCGCCGAGCTCAACCCCGGCCGCTGGGACGCCGCGCTCGCCCGACGGGTCGTGGAGGAGGGGGAGTTGGACCCGTCCGTACGCGTCCGGGCGCTCTCCGGCGGGCAGCGCACCCGGGTCGCGCTCGCCCTCGCGCTCGGCAAGCGGGCCGAGCTGCTGCTGCTCGACGAGCCGATGGCCGACCTCGACCCGCTCGCCCGGCACCAGCTCATGGGCACCCTGATGGCGCAGGCCGCCGAGCACGGCACGACGGTCGTGATGTCCTCGCACATCGTCGGTGAACTCGCCGACGCCTGCGACCACTTGCTGCTCGTCTCCGCCGGCCGTGTCCGCCTCGGCGGCGCCATCGACGACCTGCTCGCCGCGCACACCCTGGTCACCGGCCGCGGCTCCGTCGCCGAACTCGCCCCGCACACCGTCGTCGAGTCCCGCGCCACCGGGCGCGGCACCACCGCCCTGATCCGCCCCGCCGGTGCCGTCGGCGCCGCCTGGGAGGCCCAGGAACCGTCCCTGGAGGACCTGTTGCTCGCCCATCTCCGCTCCCCCGACACCCCCGCGCTCCTCACCCCGGACGCGACCCCGACCGCGACCCCGGACGCGAGCCAGGACGCGCAGGCCGGGCAGGAGGTCGCCGCATGAGCACGCCCCTCCTCAAGGGCCCCCGCTGGGTCGAACTCCGCCTGCACCGCCCGACCCTGCGCACCGCCCTCGCCGTCCTCGTCCTCGCCGCCGCCACGACCGTCTTCCTGCGCTGGGGCGCAAGCGCCTACCCGCCCGTCGACCGCAGCTGCGTCGGCCCCTGCGAGCCGACGTTCCTCGGCTTCGCCGACGGCGAGCACCTGCTCAGGGAGGCCATGGGCAAGGCCTCGCACGCGCTGCTGCTGTTCCCGCTGCTCGTCGGCGTCTTCGTCGCGGGCCCCTTCACCGCCCGCGAACTGGAGGCCGGCACGCACCGCCTGGCCTGGACCCAGTCCGTCACGCCCGCCCGCTGGCTCGCCTCCCGCCTCGCCACCGCGGCCGGGATCACCGCGGGCCTCGCCCTCGCCCTGATGGCCGTCTTCCGCTTCGGCGCCGCCGACCTCCTCGGCAGCTGGAACATGCACTGGGCCGACCGCGGCGTCTACGAGGCCTCCGGCCCGGCCCTCCTCGCGTACTGCCTGTTCGCCGTGGCCGTCGGCACCCTGACCGGGCTGCTCGTGCGCCGCACCCTGCTCGCCGGCTCGCTCACCGCCCTGGTCACCGGCGCGCTCCTCGCCCTGCTCGGCACCCTGCGCTGGCAGCTCTGGCCGGTCGTCCAGGCGTCCGGGCCCGCGACCACCATGGAGCCGCACTGGATCGGCGTGCTGCCGCGCGGCGCGTTCATGACCGACGTGGGCGTCACCAACGCGGCCGGGGAGCGCTTCGTCGCCCGCCAGTGCACGCCGGACCAGATGGCACACTTCCCGTGCCCCTCGGACACCGAGATCGCGGGTTGGTTCGCGGACTACCACCCGCGCTCGCACTTCTGGTACACCCAGTTCGTCGAGACCGGCATCGTCCTCGCCCTCGCGGCGGCCGCCGTCTGGGCCGCGTTCCTGGTGCTGCGCCGCCGCACGCCCTGAGCGGCACGCGCCCGCCCACGGCAGGCATCCGCCGACGGCCCCGTACGTCCGACGGAGCAGGGCGGCCACCGGACTCCCGGGGGTCGCCCGCCGATGTCCCGCACGTCATGTCGCCGTAACCAACGGTTCAGGGACCCTTGCCAAGCTCACGGAATGCAGCCCGCCGTCCCCGAGCCGCCCCTTCCGAACACCGGAGCGGGTCTCGATGCGTCCTCGTTCGGCGCGCCCGGAAGCCCCGGTACGCGGAAGAATGGCGTCATGAACAAGGCCAGCGCCCAGGCAGCCGCCCAGCACGCCCAGAACGCCCAGCCGTCGGTCGGTTCCATCGCGGCCCACCGCCCGCACACCGTGGCCGCCGCCGTCTCCGACCTCGAACCGGACATCGACGCGGACCTCGACACGTACGACGGGTACGAGAAGGACGTCGACGGCGCCGAGCTGCCGCAGGGGCGGTTCCTGGACCGGGAGCGGAGCTGGCTCGCGTTCAACGAGCGGGTCCTCGAACTCGCCGAGGACCCGCACACCCCGCTCCTGGAGCGCGCCAACTTCCTGGCGATCTTCGCGTCCAACCTGGACGAGTTCTTCATGGTCCGGGTGGCCGGCCTGAAGCGCCGCATCGCCACCGGTGTCGCCACCCGCTCCGCCTCCGGACTGCAGCCCCGCGAGGTCCTCGACCTGATCTGGACCCGCACCCGCGAGCTGATGGCCCGGCACGCCGCCTGCTTCCAGGAGGACGTGGCGCCGGCGCTCGCCGACGAGGGGATCAGCCTCGTCCGCTGGGCCGAGCTCACCGAGAAGGAACAGGCACGCCTCTTCACGCTGTTCCGGCAGCGGATCTTCCCCATCCTGACCCCGCTGGCCGTCGACCCGGCCCACCCCTTCCCGTACATCTCGGGGCTCTCGCTCAACCTGGCCGTCGTCGTGCGCAACCCCGTCAGCGGGCACCGGCACTTCGCGCGGGTCAAGGTGCCGCCGCTGCTCAGCCGCTTCCTGGAGGCCTCCCCCGGCCGGTACGTGCCGGTCGAGGACGTGATCGCCGCGCCCGCGCACCTGGAGGAGCTGTTCCCCGGCATGGAGGTGGAGGCCCACCACATGTTCCGGGTGACCAGGAACGAGGACCTGGAGGTCGAGGAGGACGACGCCGAGAACCTCCTCAAGGCCCTGGAGAAGGAGCTCATGCGGCGCCGCTTCGGCCCGCCCGTGCGCCTGGAGGTCGAGGAGTCCATCGACCGGCACATCCTCGACCTGCTCATCCGCGAGCTGAAGATCTCCGAGGCCGAGGTCTACCCGCTGCCCGGACCGCTCGACCTCACCGGCCTGTTCGGCATATCGGGCCTGGACCGGCCCGAGCTCAAGTACCCGAAGTTCGTCGCCGGCACCCACCGCGACCTCGCCGAGGTCGAATCCGCCTCGGCCCCCGACATCTTCGCGGCCCTGCGCGAACGCGACGTACTCCTGCACCACCCGTACGACTCGTTCTCCACCTCCGTCCAGGCCTTCCTGGAGCAGGCGGCCGCCGACCCGGACGTCCTCGCCATCAAGCAGACCCTGTACCGGACTTCGGGCGACTCCCCGATCGTGGACGCGTTGATAGACGCCGCCGAGTCCGGCAAGCAGGTCCTCGTCCTCGTCGAGATCAAGGCCCGCTTCGACGAGCAGGCCAACATCAAGTGGGCGCGCAAGCTGGAGGAGGCCGGCTGCCATGTCGTGTACGGCCTGGTCGGCCTGAAGACGCACTGCAAGCTGTCGCTCGTGGTCCGCCAGGAAGGCGAGACGCTGCGCCGCTACAGCCACGTCGGCACCGGCAACTACCACCCGAAGACCGCCCGCCTGTACGAGGACCTCGGCCTGCTCACCGCCGATCCGCAGGTCGGCGCGGACCTCTCCGACCTCTTCAACCGGCTCTCCGGCTACTCGCGCCGCGAGACCTACCGCCGCCTCCTCGTCGCCCCCAAGTCCCTGCGCGACGGCCTGGTCTCCCGCATCGAGAAGGAGACCCAGCACCACCGCGCGGGCCGCCCGGCGTACGTGCGGATCAAGGTCAACTCGATGGTCGACGAGGCCGTCATCGACGCGCTCTACCGGGCCTCGATGGCGGGCGTGCCGGTGGACATCTGGGTGCGCGGCATCTGCGCGATCCGCCCCGGGGTCACCGGACTCTCGGAGAACATCCGGGTCCGGTCCGTGCTCGGACGGTTCCTGGAGCACTCGCGGGTGTTCGCCTTCGGCAACGGCGGCGAACCCGAGGTGTGGATCGGCAGCGCCGACATGATGCACCGCAACCTCGACCGTCGTATCGAGGCACTGGTCAGGGTCACGGACCCGGCCCACCGCGCGGCCCTCAACCGCCTTCTGGAGACGGGCATGTCCGACACCACCGCCTCCTGGCACCTCGGCCCGGACGGCGACTGGACCCGGCAGGCCACCGACCCCGAGGGCCGGCCGCTGCGGAACGTACAGGAGATGCTCATAGACGCCCGGAGGCGCCGGCGTGGTTCAGCGACACCCTGACAGCGACACCCCCATGGCCCGGGGGGTCACCGCGAGAGGCGAGGCGCCCGTGGCCGGGGAGGTGCTCGCGCCCTACCTGCGCGGGCAGGCCACGGAATTCCTGCGCGCACTGCGGCAGCACCGGGAGAGCAGCGCAGAGGAGGCCGCCGAGCCCGCGCTCGCGCTGCGCGCCGCGGCCCGCCGGATCAGCGGCACGCTGCACACCTTCCGGCCGCTGCTCGACGCGGACTGGTCGGACCAGCTGCGCACCGAACTCGCCTGGCTGTCCGGCACGTTGGCACGCGAGCACGCGTACGCGGCCCGCCTCGACCGGCTGATCGGCGCCCTGCACCGGCTCTCCCCCGCGAGCCCGGCCGGACCCGCCGGTTCCGCCGTGGACCGCGGGGCCGCCGTGCCCGCCCAGTCCGGCGGACTCACGGTCGGCGCGGCCAAGGCGGGCGCGCTGATCGAGCGTCAGCTCACGCTTGCCCGGACCCGCGCCCACTCCACGGCCCTGCAGGCGCTCGGCTCGTCCCGCTTCCACGCGGTCGCGGACGGGGTCGCGGTACTCGCCAGCGAGGTCCCGCTGCGCCGGGACGCCGCCGGGCACCCGCTCGCGCCGTTCGCCGCGGACGTCGAGGCCCGCCTCAGCGAAGCGGTCGCCGCGCTTCCGCTCGTCCGGGCCGGGCATCCGTACAACGCCGAGGCGCTGCTCCACGGCCTGGGCGCCGACGCCGCCCCGGAGTCCCAGGACGCGCCCTGGCACCAGGTCCGGCTGCTGCTCCGCCTGCACCGGTACGCGCAGGAGGCGATCGGCGCCGAACCGGACCACGACCTGCGCCTCCTCGGCGCGGGCCAGGCCCTCGACCGGCACCGCGACGCCGCCGAGGCCGCCACCGCCGCGGCCTCCGCCGCCCGCACCCCACGCATCGCCCCGGCCACGGCGTACGCCCTCGGCGTGCTGCACGCCGACCAGCGGCACGAGGTGGAGGCGGCCCGCTTCGCCTTCCAGGCGGTGTGGCGCCGGAACGCTTCCGCCCTGCCCGACCGGACGGTGAGCGCGCCATGACGCCGGGGCCGGCCCCCATCCTCGCGGCGGGCTGCGTCCTGTGGCGCCGCACGCACACCGCCATCGAGGTCTGCCTGGTCCACCGCCCCAAGTACGACGACTGGTCCCACCCCAAGGGCAAGCTCAAGCCCGGCGAGGATCCCCTGGCCGGGGCGGTACGCGAGGTGGCGGAGGAAACAGGCCTCACCTGCACACCCGGCCCCCGCCTCCCCACAGCCCACTACGTCGTACGGGGCCGTCCGAAGCAGGTCCACTACTGGGCGGCGGAGGCGGGCGAGGGCGCCCTCGTCCCCAACTCCGAGGTGGACGCGGCGATCTGGCTCCCGCCGTTGGAGGCACGAGCGCGCCTGACGCAGGTCCGTGACCGGGAGTTGGTGGACGCCCTGCTGCCCCTTCTTCCCCAGCCCCGCCCCTTCCCGTAACCGCGGGCTCCGCCCCCTGAGAGGGGCGAGGCGAAGCCGCCCCTCAGGGGCGCGGGGAACTGCGCGACCGGCCACGACGCAGCCGCAGACGAACGACGAGGAGCGGGGGCAGACGCAATCAGCCCGTCCGGCGCTTGAGGACGAGCGCGGAGCGCGATGGGGGGCCGGGGGCGGAGCCCCCTGGGGGTGCGGGGAAACGCCGGTCAGCACGGAACCGGAACGGTTCATTACCCCCCGTGCACGTGACCTCGCCGTGACCTAACCGCACCGCCCTCCGAGGTTCACCCCCCGTTCACTCTCGACCTTCGGCCGCTTCACCTGTCCTGCCTAATTTCGGACTTGCGCGAAGCGTGGTGCGGTCACATCGGCCCGCCCGCAGCGACACATGAACGAAACGACTTCGCACGCCGTCCCACCTCCGGCGGCTCCTGGAAGGAACTCCCGAAAGTGAAGCTTCAGCGCAAGAACCGGCGGGCCCTCACCCTCGGTGCTCTCGCCGTCTCCGGCGCCCTGGCCCTCACGGCGTGCGGCTCCGACGAGACCGGCGGCACCGGTGGCACCGGCGGCAAGGAGACCAACGCCGCCAACATCAAGTGCGACGACGCCAAGGGCCAGCTCGCGGCCTCCGGCTCGTCGGCCCAGAAGAACGCCATCGACGCCTGGACCAAGGCGTACGCCCAGGCTTGCCAGGGTGTTCAGGTCCAGTACAACCCGACCGGTTCGGGCGCGGGCATCACCGCGTTCCTGCAGGGCCAGACGGCCTTCGCGGGCTCCGACTCCGCCCTGGAGCCGGAGGAGATCGAGAAGTCGAAGAAGATCTGCAAGGGCGGTCAGGCCATCGACCTGCCCATGGTCGGCGGCCCGATCGCCGTCGGTTACAACGTCCCGGGCGTGGACAACCTCGTCCTCGACGCGAAGACCCTGGCCGACATCTTCAACGACAAGATCAAGACCTGGGACGACCCGGCGATCAAGAAGCTGAACCCGGACGCCAAGCTCCCGAACACCAAGGTCCAGGCCTTCCACCGCTCGGACGAGTCCGGCACCACGGACAACTTCACCAAGTACCTGAAGGGCGCCGCCCCCGACGCCTGGCCGCACGAGCCGGGCAAGACCTGGGAGGCCAAGGGCGGCCAGTCCGCCAACGGCTCCGCGGGCGTCTCCAGCCAGGTCAAGCAGACCGCCGGCGCCATCTCCTACTTCGAGCTCTCCTACGCCGACGGCATCAAGACCGTCGACCTGAAGACCGAGGCCAAGGAGCCCGTGAAGGCCACCGTCGACAACGCCTCCAAGGCGATCGCCGAGGCCAAGGTCACCGGCAAGGGCAAGGACCTCGCCCTGGAGCTGAACTACAAGCCGCAGGCCGAGGGCGCGTACCCGATCACCCTCGTCACGTACGAGATCGTCTGCGACAAGGGCAACAAGGCGGAGACCCTCGCCACCACCAAGTCGTTCCTCAACTACATCTCCAGCGAGGACGGCCAGCAGGTCCTCAAGGACAACGACTACGCCCCGATCCCCGACGAGATCATCACCAAGGTCCGCGAGACCGTCGCCGGCCTGAGCTGACCCGAGTGCGGCCCGGTTCGCAGTGTCGAGCCGGGCCGCACCGTCCGGTGCACCGCCGCCAGGAGCCCGCCCGCCGTACGGACACCCCGTAGCCAGGGCAGCTCCGCAGACCGGAGAATCCCCATGGACATAGCCACGCAGACTGAAACAGCCCCACCCCCGCCCCCCGCCACGACCGAGCAGAAGCGCGCCGCCCGCGGTGCGACCCGTCCGGGTGACCGGATCTTCCTCGGCCTCTCCCGCGGCTCGGGCATCCTGCTCCTCGTGATCATGGCCGCCATCGCGGCCTTCCTGACCTACCGTGCGGCGCTCGCGCTCTCGGACAACACGGGGAACTTCCTCACCACCTTCGAGTGGGACGCCAACGCGATCCCGCCGAAGTTCGGCATCGCGGTCCTCGCCTTCGGCACCATCGTGAGCTCGATCATCGCCCTGGTGATCGCCGTTCCGGTCGCCGTCGGGATCGCGCTGTTCATCTCCCACTACGCACCGCGCAAGCTGGCAGCCCCGATCGCGTACGTGATCGACCTGCTCGCCGCCGTGCCCTCGATCGTCTACGGCCTGTGGGGCGCCCTCGTCGTCGCGCCCAACCTCACCGGCCTGTACAGCTGGCTCGACACGGTCTTCGGCTGGACCGGGATCTTCGAGTACCAGGGCGGCGCCCCGCGCTCCCTGATGACCGTGGGCATCCTGCTCGCGATCATGATCCTGCCGATCATCACCAACGTCAGCCGCGAGGTCTTCCTGCAGGCGCCGAAGATGCACGAGGAGGCCGCCCTGGCCCTCGGTGCCACGCGCTGGGAAGTCATCCGGATGTCGGTGCTCCCGTTCGGCCGCTCCGGCATCATCAGCGCCTCGATGCTGGGCCTCGGACGCGCGCTCGGCGAGACCATCGCCGTCGCCACGGTCCTCTCCCCGACCTTCCTGATCAACGCCTCGCTGCTCGACCCGGGCGGCGGCACGTTCGCGCAGAACATCGCCAGCAAGTTCAACGAGGCCAGCGAGTACGGCCGGGACGCCCTGATCGCCTCCGGTCTGGTCCTGTTCCTGATCACCCTGCTGGTCAACGGCGCGGCCCGCATGATCATCGCCCGCCGCAAGGAGTACTCGGGGGCCAACGCATGAGCACCACGACACCCACCCCGAAGGCCGCCACGCCGGACACCCTGCACGCGGCCCGCCTGCCCCGCTGGGCCTCCCCGCTCGTCGCGCTCGGCTCGGCCGCGGCCGCCGTGGGCATCGGCCTCGCCGCCGGTCTGCACAGCCGCGTCCAGTGGGGCCTGATCGCCGCGGTCCTGTTCGTGATCGCCAGTTACGTCCTCGCCACCGCGGTCGAGGGCAAGCGGCAGGCCAAGGACCGGTTCGCCACCTCGATGATCTGGGTGACGTTCCTGCTCGCCGTCATCCCGCTGGCCTCCCTGATCTGGGAGACCGTGGAGCGCGGCAGCAAGGTCTTCAGCCCGTACTTCCTGTCCCACTCGATGGGCGTCGTCACCGACCAGGAGCCCGGCGGCGGCATCAACCACGCCATCATCGGCACGCTCCAGCAGGTCGGCCTGGCCTCCCTGATCGCCGTGCCGATCGGCCTGCTGACCGCGATCTACCTGGTCGAGTACGGCCGGGGCAAGCTCGCGAAGGCCGTCACCTTCTTCGTCGACGTGATGACGGGCATCCCGTCGATCGTCGCCGGTCTGTTCGTCCTCAGCTTCTGGATCCTGATCCTGGGCTTCGACTTCTCCGGCTGGGCCGGCGCCATGGCGCTGTCGATCCTGATGATGCCGGTGGTCGTCCGCTCGACCGAGGAGATGCTCAAGCTCGTCCCGAACGAGCTCCGCGAGGCCTCGCTCGCCCTCGGCGTACCGAAGTGGCGCACGATCCTCAAGGTGGTCCTGCCCACCGCGATCGGCGGCATCACGACCGGCATCATGCTGGCCGTCGCCCGTATCGCCGGTGAGACCGCCCCGGTGCTGCTCCTGGTGTGGGTGAACCCGTTCATCAACACCAACCCGTTCGACGGCGCCCAGGGCTCGCTGCCGCTGTACATCTACCAGCAGTACGCGGCCGGCTCCGAGGCCTCGTACGACCGCGCCTGGGCAGCGGCGCTCGCCCTCATCGGCTTCATCATGATCCTCAACCTCGTGGCCCGCGGCATCGCCCGCTGGAAGGCCCCGAAGACCGGTCGCTGACGCGGCCATAAGCGACCGACGTACCCCCTCGAAAGAAGCAGTGATCCCCATGGCCAAGCGAATCGACGTCAGCGGCCTCTCCGCCTATTACGGCAGCCACAAGGCCATCGACGACATCTCCATGACCGTCGAGCCCCGCTCGGTGACGGCCTTCATCGGCCCCTCCGGCTGCGGCAAGTCGACCTTCCTGCGCACCCTCAACCGCATGCACGAGGTCACCCCCGGCGGCCGCGTCGAGGGCAAGGTCCTCCTCGACGGCGACGACCTGTACGCCTCCGGCATCGACCCGGTGAACGTCCGCCGCACCGTCGGCATGGTCTTCCAGCGCCCGAACCCCTTCCCCACCATGTCGATCTTCGACAACGTGGCGGCGGGCCTGCGCCTCAACGGCTCGTACAAGAAGTCCGAGCTGAACGACATCGTCGAGAAGTCCCTCAAGGGCGCCAACCTCTGGAACGAGGTCAAGGACCGCCTGAACAAGCCCGGCTCCGGCCTCTCCGGCGGTCAGCAGCAGCGGCTCTGCATCGCCCGCGCCATCGCGGTCGAGCCGCAGGTGCTGCTCATGGACGAGCCCTGCTCGGCGCTGGACCCGATCTCGACCCTCGCCATCGAGGACCTGATCGGCGAGCTGAAGGAGCGCTTCACGATCGTCATCGTGACGCACAACATGCAGCAGGCCGCCCGCGTCTCCGACCGCACGGCGTTCTTCAACCTGGCGGCCGTCGGCCAGCCCGGCAAGCTCATCGAGATCGACGAGACGGAGCGGATCTTCTCCAACCCGTCCGTCCAGGCGACCGAGGACTACATCTCCGGCCGCTTCGGCTGATCCTTCCCCTCGACTGCTGTGCGGTGCTGCATGGCGGTGCCACCGCACAGCAAGGGCCCGCACCCCCTCGGGGGTGCGGGCCCATTTTGCGTGTGCCCCATAGGGGCGCGGGGAACTGCGCGACCAGCCACAGCGGACCCGCAGCAGAGAGCGCTACAGGAACGCCAGGTTCACAATCCAGAAGCTGACCGCAGCGACCAGCGCAGCCGCCGGCATGGTGATGAACCAGCCCAGGATGATGTTCTTCGCGACCCCCCAGCGGACAGCGTTCACACGCTTCGTGGCGCCGACGCCCATGATCGCGGACGTGATGACGTGGGTCGTCGAGATCGGCGCGTGGAACATGAACGCGGTCGTGAACATGATTCCGGCGCCGGTCGTCTCGGCGGCGAAGCCCTGCGGCGGGTCCAGCTCGATGATCTTCCGGCCGAGCGTCCGCATGATGCGCCAGCCGCCCGCGTACGTACCGAGCGAGAGCATCACGGCGCAGGCGATCTTGACCCAGACGGGGATCGGGTCGCCGGCCTTCTCGACGTCGGCGATGACCAGGGCCATCACGACGATGCCCATCGTCTTCTGGGCGTCCTGGAGGCCGTGGCCGAGGGCCATGCCCGCCGCCGAGACGGTCTGCGCGATCCGGAAGCCGCGCTTCGCCTTGTGCGGGTTGGCCTTGCGGAAGATCCAGAGGATCGCGGACATCACGAGGTAGCCGACGAGCAGACCGACGATCGGCGAGAGGAACATCGGGATGACGATCTTCTCGAGCACGCCGGACCAGATGACCCCGATGCCCCCGGCGAGCGCGGCGCCGACGAGACCGCCGAACAGCGCGTGCGAGGAGGACGAGGGCAGCCCGTAGTACCAGGTGATCAGGTTCCAGACGATCGCGCCGACGAGGCCGGCGAAGAGGATCCACATCCCCTTGTCGCCGTGCGGCGTCTCGATCAGGCCTTCGCTGACGGTCTTGGCGATGCCGCTGCCGAGGAAGGCGCCGGCGAGGTTCATCACCGCGGCCATCGCGAGCGCGGCCCGCGGGGTGAGGGCGCGGGTGGACACCGACGTCGCGATGGCGTTGGCGGAGTCGTGGAAGCCGTTGGTGTACGTGAAGAACAGCGCGACCCCGATGGTCACGACAAGGGCGAAGGTGTCCACGAGGTTCAGGACTCCTTGACCGCGATGGTCTCCACGGTGTTGGCGACGTGCTCGAACGCGTCGGCCGCCTCCTCCAGTACGTCCACGACCTGCTTGAGCTTCAGCACCTCGATGGCGTCGTACTTGCCGTTGAAGAGGTGCGCGAGCAGCTTGCGGTGGATCTGGTCGGCCTGGTTCTCAAGGCGGTTGACCTCGATCCAGTACTCCGTGAGGTTCTCCATGGTGCGCAGGTGCGGCATGGCCTCGGCGGTCAGCTCCGCGGCGCGGGCGAGCACCTCGATCTGCTGCTCGACGCCCTTGGGGAGCTCCTCGATGTTGTAGAGGACGACCAGGTCGACGGCCTCCTCCATGAAGTCCATGATGTCGTCGAGGGACGACGCGAGGTTGTAGATGTCCTCACGGTCGAACGGCGTGATGAACGAGGAGTTCAGCTGGTGGAAGATCGCGTGCGTCGCGTCGTCTCCCGCGTGCTCCGCGGCCCGCATACGCTCTGCGATCTCGGCTCGGGCGGAGGTGTCCGCCCCGAGCAGTTCCATGAGGAGCTTGGAGCCCGTGACGATGTTGTCCGCGGATGCGGAGAACATGTCGTAGAAGCTCGTCTCCCTCGGGGTCAGACGAAAGCGCACGTGGGGTCCTCGGGGTGCTTTGGATTCGGTCAGGCTGATGCTAGAGGCATCATCCGGCCACGGCTAACCGGCCGTCCTCCAGTGTCGCCCATCGGGAACAGTCATCCGCACGGGGTCCGGCGGGGACCCGAAATATCCGGTACCATATACCCACCTGGGGTATTTGAACCCTTGCAGGACAACGGGAGGACCCGATGACCACCACCGAGGCCGACGCGACTGCGGGCGCCGCGCACTGCGCCGGGACCGAGACCGAGATCACGGACCACGACCGCGGGGTGCACGGCTACCACAAGCAGAAGGACGAGCACCTCAAGCGGCTGCGCCGGATCGAGGGCCAGATCCGCGGCCTCCAGCGCATGGTCGACGAGGACGTCTACTGCATCGACATACTTACCCAGGTCTCCGCGAGCACAAAGGCCCTGCAGTCCTTCGCCCTGCAGCTCCTGGAGGAGCACCTCCGCCACTGCGTCGCGGACGCGGCGGTCAAGGGGGGCGACGAGATCGACGCGAAGGTGGAGGAAGCGACGAAGGCGATCGCCCGCCTCCTGCGCACCTGAGCCCACCCGGGGCCTGACGGCCCCTGGCCCCGTCGGACCCGGCACCTCCTCCTGCCCGGGCCCGGCGGGCCTGGGCCTTGTCCACCCCGCCCCCCGGCAGACCTGATGCCTTCGCCTGCCAGGTCCCCGGAGGTCCTGGCGCTGCCTCCGCGCGAGGCGGCGGCGACCGGGGCGTATCGGCTACCTCGGGGGCCGGCGAATTTTGGACCCTCGGACCGAAGTAGTCGCCCCGACCGGCCCGGCTCCTTGGGCCTCGGGCCGCCCCGTCGGCCTGAAGAGGGTGGCCGACCTGACATCTGGGTCACCCCGGCCCCGGCAGACCCAGCACCTTCTCCCGCCCTGGCTTCGGCGCCTGGGGCCTCGGGGCCAACCTGGGCCTGACAGCCGCCCGGACCCGGGCGAGCTGAGGGCACGGCCGGCGCGGGCGTCTCGACCTGCCCGCCATCTCGCCCCTGCCGACTGGAGCAGTCCGGCTGGCCCAGCATCTCGGCCTCAGCAGACCTGGCGCCTGCTCCCGCCCCGGCCCCGAGCCTCAGGCCCCGGCGGACCTGAGACCTCGGATCGGCATGGGCATCACGGCCACCCCGGCGCCTGGGCCTCCTGGGCTCCGGGCGGCTCGAGGTGTTTCGACTGGCTTGGGGGCGGCTCGGCTACCCCAGGCCCGGCCGAGCCGGGGGCGGCCGAGGCGGGGTCGGCCGACATCACGGGTTCCGGCTGCCCTGGTGCCCGGGCAGGTCTGGTGTCTCGGACCGGCCCTTGGACCTGTTCGCCCGCCCCCCGGCCGCCTCGGTTCCGCTGTTCGCGAGTTCCAGCGGCGGATGTGGCTCAGCTCGTGCCCGAGGTTTCCTCGTAGACCTTCAGGACCTCGTCGATGCGGGCCGGGCTGAGGCGGTCCTCGTCCGCCGTGGACGCGGCGATGATCAACTCGCCGCACAGCTCGATCTCCGCGAGGGCGACGTGATCGTGCACCGTCGTCTTGCCGGTCGTCGGAGCCACGCACACCACCCCTTCCCAGCCGTCGTCGACTTCCTAGGGTAGGGAGCGGCCTACGCACCGCGCATGGCACGGACGGGCTATTTGCGACGCGAACTCGCCCCTCGTACGGGCACTTTCACGCCGCCCCGTTCGTTACTGCCCGGCGATCTTCCCAGCGAAGATGTCCTCGGCAGCGGGCAGTCCGGCCTTCAGAGCGGTGCCGAATCCGTAGAGCACCGTGGTCGAGGCGACCATCACGTCCCCGTTCCCGCCGTTGGCCGAATCCGCACCCCCGGCGTCCCCCGCCCCCGGGCCACCGGAGCGCCCCGAGCCCGTCGCGCCCTCCGCGCCCTCCGCCCCCGCGTCGTTGGCGAAGCTGAACCGGTGCCGGATCTTCCGCAGCCGCCCCTGCTCGTCGAGGTACGCCTCGAACGGCACCGTGTCCTCGGCGAACCCGCGCGCCGCCGCCCGCAGCACCTCCCGGTTGGCGCCGACGGCCCGCTCGGCCGCACGCCCGATCTCCGTCGTACCGCGGAAGTGCCGCACCGGAACGCCCGCGATCCGCGTCTCCCCCACGTACGAGACGGCGCTCGCGCCGAGGAGCAGTTCGGCGGCGGCCAGCGGGTCGGTGGCGCCGCCGGTGACGAGGTTGCCGTCGTCGAGGCCCGCGGTGTCGATGCGCACCCACTTGTCGGCGGGGACGCCCGCGCCGCGGTTCTTCATGTACAGGGCGCCGGGCGCGAGGAGTTCGGTGATCGGACGGTGCTCGTCGACGCCCGCCGGGTCCTTCGGCAGCATCACCTTGAGCTTGCCGAGCGGCTTCGCGAAGTCGTAGACGCCCTCGCCGCGGATGGTGACGCGGGTGCCGCCGCTGGCCATCTCCATCGACGTACGCGCCTTCGCGCTGCCCGCGGCGCGCAGCGCACGGACCGCGCGGTGCACCGTGTCCACCGGGTCGGCGGCCGGCTGGTCCTCGGCGGCCGCACCACCGCCGGAACACCCCGTCGTGGCCATCATCAGGGAGGCGAGCGCCCCGCCCGCCACGGCGGTGACGGCAACGCCGCCTCTGCGCCTGTGCTGCTGCACCATCGCCTGCCTACCCCCAACACTGGGCCGTCCCACGGCCCCCCTTCTCGTTCCGCCTAACGACGGCTGCCGCAACCCGTCACGCCCCCTCACCCCGGCCCCGGCCGGGCCCTCGCCGGCCTCCGGGGCAGCGTCCGGAGCGGCCTCCGGGCAGGCTCCGGGGTGGGCCCCCTGCCCCTGTTCACCTCGGCCCGCTACGGTGGCGGCGTGTCAGCCCAACAGGACCCGGCCGCGACCACCGAGCACCGCACCACGACCGTCGAGCAGGGCCGCTTCTGCCTGGCGCGCTGCAGCTGCGGCTGGCGCGGACCGGCAAGACGGGCCCGGTCCAAGGCGCGTTCGGACGCCGACGAGCACACGGCGCACGCCTGACGCACACCGGACACCCGTCTCCGTCCCGCCTGGCACCCGCCTGCCTCCCACCCGACGTACGCCCGCCCCGCGCCTGCCTCAGACCTGACGCACGCCTGCCTCACGCCTGACACGCCCCCGAGCGCATCCCGCGTACGCCCTCCACCTCCGCGCACCCCGTACGCCCCAGCGCACCGGCGCAGAGGTGGAACGCGGTCGTCCCGTTCCTCGTCTCGTCCTGCGGGAGGGACGACATGGACCGCAGGACGGGCACGACCGGCTGGGACGGCGGCGGACGGGGAGCAGCGCGGGGCGTCGGCCGACGCAGCGTCATCACCGCAGGCGCCGCACTGGCGTTGGGCGCCGGAGCGAGCGCGTGCACAGGCGCGGGCGCGGGCCGCGACGGCAAGGCTCCGGGCACGACCACGACCGCCTCGGACACGACCACGGCCACGAGCACGGGCACGGCCCCGGCCGCGAAGCGCCCCGTCGGCCCCGCCTGGACGGCGTTCGCCAAGGACCTCGACGGCGAACTCGTACGCCCCGGCGACGCCGACTGGGCCTCGGCCCGCCAGCTCTACAACACCCGCTTCGACGCCCTGCGACCCGCCGCGGTGGCCTACGCCGCGCACGAGGACGACATCCGCACCGCCCTCGCCTTCGCCCGCAGGCACAAGACCCCGCTGTCCATACGCAACGGCGGTCACTCGTACGCGGGTTGGTCCTCCGGCGACGGTCGGCTGATCCTCGACGTGTCCCGGCTGAAGTCCGTACGCGCCTCGGGGAGCACGGCGACGGTCGGCGCCGGGGCCAAACTCATCGACGTCTACCGGGCGTTGGCCGCGAAGGGCGTCACCGTGCCCGCCGGCTCCTGCCCCTCCGTCGGCGTCTCCGGGCTCACCCTCGGCGGCGGACACGGCGTCACCTCGCGGGCGTACGGCCTCACCTGCGACAGCCTCACGCAGGCCACCCTCGTCACCGCCGACGGCCGCCGCCGCGTGTGCTCGGCGGACGAGAACGCCGACCTCTTCTGGGCCCTGCGCGGCGCGGGCAACGGCAACTTCGGCGTCGTCACCGAACTGCGCTTCCGTACGCACCCCGCGCCGCAGGGTGTCACCGGCTACCTCACCTGGCCCTGGCGGAAGGCTGCCAAGCTGCTGAAGGCCTGGCAGGAGTGGGGCCCGGACCAGCCCGACGAGATCTGGTCGTCCCTGCACCTGGCCGCCGCCCCGGGCAGCGCGCCCACGATCTCGCTCGCGGTGTTCTCCCTCGGCACGTACGGCGAGCTGCAGAACGCCGTCGACCGCCTCGCCGACGGCCCCGGAGGCCCCGGCTCCGCCTCCAACGTCTCGCTGAAGCGCCGCTCGTACCTCGACGCGATGGAGGTGTACGCGGGCTGCGCCGGCTTCGCCGACGACGCCCAGTGCCACCTGCCCGGCTCCACCCCGGGCCGGGACGCGGCGGGCGCGCTCGGCCGCGAGACGTACGCGGCGCGCTCCGACTTCTACTCCCGCTCGCTCTCCGACGCGGGCGTGCGGGCGCTGCTCACCCGCGTCGAGCAGGTGGCGGGCGGCCCCGGCAGCGTCGCCCTGACCGCGCTCGGCGGCGCGATCAACCGGGTCGACCCGACGGCGACAGCGTTCGTGCACCGCCGCCAGCGCTTCCTCGCCCAGTACGTCGGCGCCTGGCGGGCCGGCACCCCGGGCACCGCCGCCCGCGCCTGGCTCGACGGCACGCACACCGCGATGCGGCCGTACGCGTCCGGAGCGGCGTACCAGAACTACACGGACCCGGCCCTGAAGGACTGGCGCGGCGCGTACTACGGTCCGGCGGCCGGGCGCCTGAAGAAGCTGAAGGGGACGTACGACCCGGACCGCCTCTTCACGTTCCCGCAGGCCCTCTGACGCCTGCTGCCACACGACAGACGCCTGACGTCGCGCGGCAGACACCTGCTGCCGCGTGGCAGACACCTGCCGTCGCACGGCAGAGGCCTGCCCTTGTGCGGCAGACACCTGCCCTTGCGGGGCTGCCGCCGCAACCGCTGTCGGCCGTACGAGCGCAGGCGCCGCCCGTACGGCCCTCCCCGGCTGGCCCGCGCCGTGGGACGGCGATGCCCTGAAGTCCCAAGGACCCGACGAAGTCCCACGGACCCCAGGACCCCAGGACCCGACCCAGGGCAGGAACCATGACCGGACACCGAATAGCCGCGCTCGGAACGCTCGCGTCCGCAGCGCTCCTCCTGGCCGTCGCCGCGCCCCCGGCCGTGGCGGTCGACAAGCCCACCGAGCCGGGCGAGTTGACGCTCATCGACTCCCCGCAGGGCAAGGTCCTCGCCGACAAGGACGGCAACCCGCTCTACCTCCGCGAGGCCGACAAGCCCGACACCCCCGACTGCACCGGCGAGTGCGCCGCCAACTGGCCCGCCGCGATCGGCTATCCGACGAAGGCGAAGGGCGTCACGGGCGACACCGCCCAGACCGAGGCGAACGTCGACGGCACCGACCAGCCCCAGGTCATCTACGAGACGCACCCGCTCTACTACTTCAAGAACGACAAGCCGAACCAACCCAAGGGCCACGAGGTCAAGGGCTGGAGCCTGATCGGCCCGGACGGCAAGCCGGCCAAGGCGGGCGCGGGAGCGGGCAAGTCCCCGTCGCCGGACGCGTCCCCGACGGACACCGCGTCGAAGTCCCCGGACACGGAGAAGTCCCCGGGGGCGGGCAAGTCGCCCGGCACGGAGAAGTCGCCGGGGGCAGGGAAGTCGCCCGACGCCGAGAAGTCGGGCGGGGCTGCGGTCCCGCCGGGGACGGGCGAGTCGCCGGACGGTACGCAGGAGCCGGGCGGTACGACGGAGCCGGGCGGTACGCGGGAGCCGGGCGGTACGCGGGAGTCGTCCGGTACGACGGCGAAGCCGAAGCCCGAGCCCTCGGACGCGTCCCCGGAGCAGTCCGCCGGGAGGGGCACGGGCGGGGACACCGAACCGGGCACGGGAAAGCCCACCGCCCCGGCCGACCAGGCCGACCCGAACCGGGACCCCGGAAAGGAACCCGGCAAGGAGCCCGGCAAGGAACCGGGCAAGGAACCCGGTACGTCGCAGCCCCAGGAACCGGACACCGGCGCGATGAAGGCGACCCCCTCCGGCCCCGCCAGGACCGGCGCCCACCACACCCTGCAGAACGCGGCGGCCGCCGAACATCCGGAGGCGGGTCCGCTGGCCCTCGGCTCGGCGGCGGTCGCGGCAGGCGCGGGCGTACTCGGCCTGGTCCTGCTGCGCAGGCGCCGCGCGGAACGGACCACGCACAGCACCGAGGACGGCCGCAGCTGAAGCGGAACGGCCGTACGCGGCAGCCGCGTACCGCGGTCAGGGCACTGTTCGGAGCCTCCGCGCTCTGTGCCCTGGCCGCGCTGCTCCTGCACCAATTCCCTTGGCTGGACGCATCGGTGAGGTCGGCCGTCGCCGCGTCGTTCACCGACCTGACCGGTGCGAGGGCGGGGCGGCCCGCGACCACGGCGACGGCGGCTCCCGGGGCGCGCGAGGTCGCCGACGCCGCGACGGCGCCCCGCCGCCTACGCGTGCCGTCGATCGGCGTGGACGCGGAGGTGCTGCCCCTCGGCCTGGACGCGCGGGGCGCGATCGAGGTGCCGTCGTTCGACGACGCGATGAAGGTCGGCTGGTTCACCCCCGGCTCCCGCCCGGGTCGGCCCGGTCCGACGGTGCTGGTCGGCCACCGCGACGCCCCCGCCGAGCCGCCCGGCCGCGGCTACCGCCCCGCCGTCTTCGCCCGCCTGGACCGCCTCGCGCCCGGGGCGACGGTGGAGACGACGAGCGGCGACGGCCACCGCGTCCGCTTCCGCGTCACGTCGGTGAACACGTACCGGACGAACGCCTTCCCCACCGAGAAGGTCTACGGCCCGGTCCCCGACTCCCAACTACGCCTGATCACCTGCGGCGGCACGATCGACAGGACGGGCCACTGGAACGCGAACGTAGTCATCACGGCAACCCAGACCCCACGGTGACCACCCCTCACCCCATGCACCCACACTCAGCCCGTCCGGCGTCTGAGGACGAGCGCGCCGGCGCGACAGACGGCGCCGCAGGCTTACGGGAAGGGGCGGGGAGGGGCACGAACTCAGCCCGTCCGGCGTTTGCGGACGAGCCCGAAGGACGACCGGGGGCGAGGGGCGAAGCCCCATCCGCCGGAGGCGGCAGAGGCAGGACAGCCCCAGCCCGGGCGGCAGCCCGAAACCGGGGTGCGGGGGCTGCGCCCCCGGGGAGGACCGTTCAAGCAGCCAGATCGTTCTCGTCCGACTCCCCCGAAGCCGAAGCCCCCTCCACCCGAGGCCCGGGCAGCCCGACCGGATCGGTCACGACGGGTCGAGCCCCACGCGCCCGTACGAGCCAACTCGCCCTCGGCGCCCGGCCGATCGCCTTCGTCAGCGGGGTCAGCAGCACCATCGCGAGCGGCGCGAGCAGCAGCGTCACCGCCGTGCCGAGCGCGAATCCGCCGATGACGTCCGTCGGATAGTGCACGCCCATGTAGACCCGGCAGACCCCTTCCAGGAGGGCGAGCCCGATGCCGACCAGGCCGAGCTTGCGGTGCGCGACGAACAGCCCGACGCCCAGCGCCATCGCGAGCGTCGCGTGGTCGCTGACGAACGAGAAGTCCGTCTTGCCGTCGACCAGCACCTCAAGCCCCTGGTGGTCCAGGAACGGCCGGCGCCGCTCCACGAACTCCCGGATCGGCACGTTGACCAGCACCGCGAGCCCCGCGGCGAGCGGCGCCCACACGAGGGCGGCGACGGACGTCTCGGCGTCCGGCCCGCGCCGTACCGTGCGCCAGGCCCACAGCACGAGCAGGACCATGGCGAGCAGCAGCCCGTACTCCCCGACGAAGCCGACGATGCGGTCGACCCACGCGGGGGCGTCCTTCGCGACGCCGTTGATCTCGTAGAGCAGGCCTACGTCCGGGTTCGACCTCGAGGTCCCTGGTCCAGCCTCTGGTCCAGCCATGGTGCCGCGACCCCTTGTCCTTGTGCCCACGGACGCGCTCCTGTCGCGCGCCCTGATCGACCCCCGTGCCTCAGAGCTGGTCAGTGCTGCTGCGGTACTGCTGCCGGTGCTGCTCTCGCGTTCAAGGGAACGACCGGATCCCCCGTCCACGTTCCACGGTCCACCGAAAGATCACCCAGACGTTATCGAAGAGTGACTCATCGTCGCTGCTCAGGACGGTCCTCGGCCGCAAGGATCCAGCCAATCGCCAACCGCTCGCCCGCCCGTCGCGCAGTCGTGGGGCAGGCCGACCGACAGCGCCCGACGGCCGTCTCGCGCTACCCCGCCGCGAGCGCCTTCGCGCCGTCCTCGGTGACTCTGGTCGCCCCGAAGTAGTCCGGGGTGTCGATCGGGGTGAAGCGGATCACCGCACCCGTTCTGGGCGCGTCGATCATGTACCCGCCGCCGACGTAGATCCCCACGTGCCGGATGGCGCGGGAATTGGTCAGGTCGTCCGAGAAGAACACGAGGTCCCCGGGGAGCAGTTCCTCCCGCTTGGGGTGCGGCCCCGCGTTGTACTGGTCGTTGGCCACGCGCGGCAGCTCCACGCCCACCGATTTGTACGCCGCCTTCGTCAGTCCCGAGCAGTCGAAGCGCCCGCCGTCCTCCGGCGTACCGTCCCCGCCCCAGAGATACGGCTCGCCGAGGTGCTCCTGCGCGAACGAGATCGCCCCGGCCGCCTGCCGCGAGGGGTCGACCCGCCCCACGGGTCTGGCGAAGCTCTTCGACAGATCGGTGATCGTCTTCACGTAGTTCTGCGTCTCGCTGTACGGCGGCACGCCGCCGTACTTGATCACCGCGTACGCCCCCGCGTTGTAGGCCGCGAGCATGTTGTGCGTCGGGTTGCCGGGGGCGTCCTTCACGTATCCGGCCAATTTGCAGTCGTACGACGCGGCTGACGGAATCGCGTCGGCCGGGTCCCAGACGTCCTTGTCCCCGTCCTTGTCCCCGTCGACCCCGTGGGTGGCCCATGTGCCGGGGATGAACTGCGCTATGCCCTGCGCCGCGGCCGGGCTCTGCGCCTTCGGGTTCCACCCGCTCTCCTGGTACAACTGCGCCGCCAGCAGGGCCGGGTTGATGGCCGGGCAGAGGTTGCCCCACTTCTGCACCAGCGACTGGTACGCAGCCGGCACCGCGCCCTTGGCCAGGCCCACTGCCCCCTTGCCCGCACCGCCTGCGAGGCCGCCCGCCGCCATGTACGTACCGACCACGAGGAGGCCGAGGAACGCGGTGAGCGCGGCGACGACGGCACTCCCGACCAGCACTGCCTTACGCACCGTCAACCGCCCCTCACGCCTTGGGAGTACGCCTCGGCCAGTCTAGAGCTCCGAGGCCCGGCAGGAAGGGGCAAGCGGCAGCCTGTGGATAACTCTCGGTCAGGAGTGCCGTGTTCGCGCAGCGAGGCCGGACAAGCCCGGGCCCTGCACCAGCCCGGGCCTGCGCCAGCCCGGGCCCTGCGCCCCCGAACTCCGCGAAAGCCCGATCCCTGCGCCAGCCCGATCTCCGCGAAAGCCCGGGCCCCGCCCAAGCCCGAACCCCGCGTAGGCCCGAACCCCGCGCAATCCGGGCCCGGGCTCGCTCCCCGGCCCGGCCTCGGCCCAGGTGATCCCGCGTCAGCCCGGATCCGGCAGGTCCGCCGGGACCAGCGCGCCGCGCTCCACGAGCCGGGACACCTCCGGAAGCGCCACCTCCGCCAGTCGGCCGGCCTCCGCGCCCTCGGCCTCCGCGATCCGCGCCAGCTGCTCGCCGAGCGTGGTCTCGCGCCCGGCGCCGCCGAGCAGGGCGACGGCGAGCGGGGAGATGCGGTCGCTCCAGTTGAGGCCGTCCCCGGGGACCTTGAGCACCTGCTGGGTCAACTCCCAGCCCGCGCCGCCCCGCTGCTCGGCCTGCTGCCACAGGGTGAGCCCCTGGCCCGGCAGGAAACTCGCCTCCAGCGGGTCGTGCGCGCGCAGCCAGTCCCGCCGCGCGAACCACCCGGCGACCTGCGCCCCCGTCAACTCGCCAGCGTCGGCCGACATTTCCTCGACCCGTACCGCGGACTCCGCAAGCCCGGAGCGGCGCACGACGACGGTGCCGACGCCGACCGCCTCCACCTTCTGCGTCTCGAACCAGCGCAGCCAGGCCTCCCGCTGCCCGAGCGCCTCCTCCCCGCCGGCGAGCTCCAGCCAGTGGTCGACGTACGGCACGACCCCGGTCGCCGAGCGCTGCACGATCCACGCCTCGAGTCCGGCGCCGCGCGGGATCCACCCGGCGAGCCGCTCGCGCCAGTCCTCGCCGGACCGGTGCACCCAGTTCGCGCGGAACTGCAGATACCCGCCCTCGGTGAGCAGTTCCGGCGCCGCGCCCGCGAGTTCGGCGCAGAGCGCGTCGCCGGGGCGCCCGGAGTCCCGGTGCACGCTGTGCACGGTGCCGGGCCCGACCGCGTACGGCGGATTGCTCACCACCAGGTCGAAGCGACGGCCGGCGACGGGCTGGGCCATGTCGCCCTGGAGGATCTCCCAGTCGAGCCCGTTGAGCGCGGCCGTCGTCGCGGCGAACCGGGCGGCGCGCGGCGACAGATCGGTGGCGGTGACCTTCTCGGCCTGCGCGCTGAGGTGCAGCGCCTGCACCCCGCCGCCGGTGCCGAGGTCGAGGGCGGTCTCCACGCGGTGCGTGAGCGTGGCCCGCCGCAGCAGCGACGCGTCGAGCCCGATGGGCACGACGGCCTCCGCCCGCCGGTCCTGCGGGGCGGGCCGCAGAAACCTCGGGAAGTCGGAGATCGCCCACCATTTCTCGTACGGATGGAGATGGACGGCGGCGCGCACAGCGCCCTCGCCCGCGGATTCGAGCAGGGGCACGACCGCGGGGTCCGCGTGGTCGAGCGGGACCGTGCGCCCGCACATGAAGAGCTGGATGAGGACGGCCAACGGGTCGTCCTCGCCGAGCAGTTGCAGGGTGAGCGTGGGGTCGTAGCGGTTCAGGCCCTGTGCGGCCTCGATCCCGACGCGCGTGACGATGCCCTCCCGCGTGTAGCCGTGGGACACCAGCGCGTCCCGCAGGGCGTCGACGGCGGAAGGGGCGATCAGGGGCTGCGTGGTCATCATGGTCCGGTTGTCGGCTCGTGTACGCGGCGACTGAACCCTTAGGCCATTGGGTTAGCGCCAATGGGCGAACGGGATGAAATCGCCTTGCGCTCCAGCGCGTTGGGGAACTTCCGCCCTGTGACCTGGTAATGCGCCCGCGAAGGATCTTGCGGGGCGGGGTGTGTGCCGTAAGCACGGCTCCACCACCCCCGACTGTCCACAGCCTGTGGACAACCGAGACCGCGCACGCCGCCGCAGGACGACGCAGTTCGACGGGGCCGAGGACACACCCCAAAGCAACTCAACCCACAACAAAGGAACTTGTTACGCGTAGCAGTCCGATCCACCGAACCTGCCCCCATATGCACGCAGCACTTGCGCGCACCCCACGACCCCCAGCGCAAAGAACCGGCCAATCCCACCGGGCCCTGGCCCCCACCAGGGCATACGCGCCGTGACGAGCACCGGCCGTTCATTGCCCGGCGTCACCCCGCGTGATACACAGAGTGACCATACGCGCCTCTGTTGACCGCTCCGCACCCCCGCGCGGAGCGGTCAACTGCGCCGCGTACAGACTCCGTACGAAGTTCGCACGAAGTCCACCGACGAATGACTCCAAGTCGACATGCGACAGCGGCATTCTCAGCGAGAATAGGCGTGACCTCTGCACACGGGCAGGGGGTGCGGAACTACCCATTAGGGGCGGTGAGTTACATGCTTCTGGCAGCCGAAAAGGGCGACATCACGACCATCATCGGCGGGATCGCCCCGGACTGGGGCCCCTTCGGAAGCCTGGGCAACGAAGCACGCGTGATGATCGAGGTCGTGATGGCCATCGCCATCCTCCTCTGTCTCGGCATCGCGATCTGGGGCGCGGCCAAGCAGCGCATCGGCGCCACGGCCCTGCGCGACACCTTCAGCGCCGAACAGGGCAAGGGCCTGATCATCGCGGGCCTGACCGGAGTCTTCATCATCGGCTCCCTCGGCACGCTCTTCACCATCGTGTACGGGATGGCCGTCTGACCCAGCCGCGCAGTCTCCCGGCGCGCGGGCGTCCCCACCGCCCGCACCGCCCCGGAGCCGACCCCTCCGTCCTCCTGTCCCCGAGCCACCATCCGTCCGTCGTGCCCACCGGCTGAGGTTGCGTCCCCCTGATGTCCAGTCACCACACCGCGCCCGCGCGCGAACCAGCACGGCTACCGTCGTACTCAGTGGTCCTGCAATTCCTCGAGGGGGCGTACGCGGCATGAGTCTCGACGACGACCACGGCCGGCCGGACGACGGCTACGGCGGCTCCGGCCACACCCGCACCCGCCTCCCGGACGGCGACGGCGGGTACGACGGCGCGCGCCGCACCCTGCCGCGCTCGCCGCGCAGCCTCGTCACGGTCGTGACGGTCGTCATCCTCCTCCTCGCGGCCATCGCGTTCGCGAACAGGGGCAGCGGGGACGGCGGTTCGGACTCCGCATCCGGCGACGGCACCACCCCGGCAGCCGCCCCCACGGCCCCCTCCGGCCAGAAGCCGGTGAGCTCGGGGTTCGGGAGAGACCGGGAGGGAGTGCAGAGCGCTGCCGCGAATTACGCTGCCGCTCTGGGGTCGGACGGGATGTTCAACACCGGTCGCCGGCACGCCATCGTCGAGGCAGTGGCCCACCCCAGCGCGCGGCAGCGGCTGCAGTCCGGTTTCGACGCGGACTACTCCAAGGACCTGCTCGGGAAGATCGGCCTCAACGAGGACGGGTCCGCCCCCAAGGACGCCACGTTCGTCAATCGCACCATGCCCGCCGGAAGCAAGGTCACCTCCTACTCGGCCGACCAAGCGACTGTCGAGGTCTGGTGCAACGGCCTCTTCGGTCTCACCGGCGAGGACACCACGAACCCTGTGACGAGCAGCTGGTTCACCGTGACGCTGAAGCTGAAGTGGAACGGCGACTGGAAGGTCCTGGACACGCGGCAGAAGACCGGCCCGACCCCTGTCACCGGAGACAACCCCGTCTCCGGCGCCGACGAGATCGCCGACGCGGTCAAGCAGTTCGGAGGGTTCACCTATGCCCGCTAGTCACGCCCGCCGTGCCCTCTCGCTGACCGCAGCCTTCGTCGCCGTACAGACAGCCTTCGCCGGCAGCGCGATCGCCGCTCCGGATCCGAAGGACGACCCCTGCGAACTCATCGCGGGCCCCGCCAAGAAGTACTGCGAAAACGGCAAGGAAAACCCCTCCACCAACTCCCCCGCCGACGACGCCCTAGGCACCCTCGACCCCCTCTCCTCCCTCGCCAAGGGCTGTGCCGACGCCGCGTCGTGGACCGTCGACAAGCTCAGCGCTGCGGTCAAGGACACCGCGAACGTCGACTTCACGAACCCCACGTTCCTGAAGCAGTACGCCGTCGTCTTCGCCGCGTCGACCATCCTGACCCTGCTCCTCTGGCTGCTCGCCGTGGCCAAGCGGGCCGTGCGGGGTGTGCCGTTGGCGACGGCGATCGGGGAGGCGATCGGCTTCCTCTGGCTCACCGTGCTCGCCTCCGCGTTCACGCCCCTGATCCTCTACACCGTCGTCTCCGCGACCGACGGCGTCTCCGAAGTGCTCGCCAAGACGACCGGCGGCCAGACGGACGTGTTCTTCGGCTCGTTCTCCGAGGCTCTGAAGAAGGGCGAGGACATCGGCGGCGGGCCGATCATGCTGATCGTCGTCTCGCTCGTCTCGATCCTCGCCGCCGGCGTCCTCTGGCTGGAGCTCGTCATCCGGGCCGCCCTGCTCTACGTAGGAGCCCTGCTCGGCACGGTCGTGTACGCGGGGCTCGTCGACAAGAACCTCTGGTCGCACGTGCGCCGTTGGGCCGGGATCATGATCGCGGTGATCCTCGTGAAGCCCGTGATCGTCATCGTGCTCGGGCTGGCCGGCGCGCTCTCCGGCGAGGACGGGCCGGACGCCTTCTCGGCCGTCGTCTCCGGCCTCGCCATCATCCTGCTCGCGATCTTCGCGTCGGCGATGATCTACCGCTTCGTCCCCGGCTTCGGCGACGAGATCGCCGCGGGCCGCAACAACCGCATCATGCAGAGCGCCGAGGGCAAGGCCGCCGCCGTCATCAGCTCGCCGGCCGCCCTCGTCTCGCAGGGCATCAAGACGCACAGCGCCCGCGGCCGCGGCGGCGACGACAGCGGCGGCGGCAGCCCCCGCCCCGCCAACCCGGCCAGCAGCGGCGTCGCGGCCCACGCCAACCGCGGCTCGAACACCGCAGCCGCCACCCCCGCGCCCCGCACCGGAACCCACAGCAACAGAGGCACGACCAACCGCACGGGAGGTGAAGGGCGTTGACGACCCAGACCCACCAGGTCGCGCCCCGCCGCACGTATCTGATCGGCCGGGCCCGGCCGAACGCGATCGTCGGCAAGAACCGGGAGACCGGCGAGATCGCCCTGATCATCGCCGGGGCGTTCCTCGGCATGATGTGCGGCCTGCTCGTCCCCGTCCTCTCCCTGCGCATCGTGCTGCTCACCGGCTTCCCGATGCTGGCCCTCGCCGCGGTCTACGTCCCGTACAAGGGCCGTACGTTCTACCGCTGGTTCGAGATCAACCGCAGCTACAAGCGCAGCCTCCGCCAGGGCACCGCCTACCGCTCCGCCGCCCCCGAGGCCGGCGTGCGGCTCGACGGCCGCGAGGTCGAGGTCGGCCCGCCGCCCGGCATCGGCCGCATCAGCTGGCTGGCCGCGCCCTTCGGCCCCGACGAGATCGCCGTGCTGCTGCACGCCGACCGCCGTACCGTCACCGCCGCCATCGAGATCGAGGGCCCCGGCGTCGGCCTGCGCGACAGCGAGGACCAGGAAGCCCTCGTCGACCGCTTCGGCACGCTCCTCAAGCACGTCGCGAACGGCGACGGCTTCGTCACCCGCCTCCAGATGCTCGCCCGTACGCTCCCCGCCGACCCCGACGCGCACGCCAAGGACGTCGCGGCCCGCGGCGACGACAAGTCCCCGGGCTGGCTGCAGAGTTCGTACGACCAACTGCAGTCGATGGTGTCGACCAGCAGCGAGCAGCACCGCGCGTACCTCGTCGCCTGCATGCACTACACCCGCGAACTCGCCGCCGAGGCCCAGGCCGTGGCCCGCGCCGCCCGCCCGCACGGCGGCCGCCGGCTCGACAAGGACGCGGGCATCGCCGTCGTCATGGCCCGCGAGCTGACCGACATCTGCTCGCGCCTCCAGGAGGCCGACATCCGCGTACGCCAGCCCCTCGGCCAGGGCCGGCTCGCCTCGCTCGTGCACTCCATGTACGACCCGGACCACCCCATCGACCACATCCAGGCCATGACGAAACGGAACGCCTGGCCGGCCGAGCTCGACGCGATGGAGCCCACCTACCTCCAGGCCAAGACCCGCGAGTCCTCCACCCGAGCCCCCTGGTGCCACGCCACGGCCTGGGTGAAGGAGTGGCCGATGACCCCCGTGGGCGTCAACTTCCTCGCGCCGCTGCTCGTCCACACCCCGGACGTGATCCGCACCGTCGCCGTCACCATGGACCTCGAACCCACCGAGGTCGCCATCGAGCGGATGCTCACCGAGAAGACCAACGACGACGCCGAGGCCAGCCGCCAGGCGAAGATGAACCGCACGGTCGACCCGCGCGACGCCGCCGCCCACTCCCGCCTCGACCAGCGCGGCGAGGACCTCGCGAGCGGCGCGGCCGGCGTCAACCTCGTCGGGTACATCACGGTGTCGGCCCGCTCCCCCGAGGCACTCGCCCGCGACAAGCGGACGATCAGGGCCTCGGCGGGCAAGTCGTACCTCAAGCTGGAGTGGTGCGACCGCGAGCACCACCGCGCGTTCGTGAACACGCTGCCGTTCGCCACCGGCATCCGCCGCTAGCCCTGACCGACCTCGTGGGACACAGAAGGTAGAGGCGCCAAAGCCCATGCGAGATCCGCTGACCACGCTGACCGACGCCTTCACCTCCTTCCTGTTCGGAAAGGTGGAGACGACCCGCCTCCCGGTGCGCACCTCCACCGGCCAGGCCCAGGCCGTCTACCTGCCGACGGCCGCCCCCGGCCTCGGCGACTCCGGCGTGATCATCGGCCGCGAGGTCTACAGCGGCAAGGGCTACATCTACGACCCGTTCCAGCTGTACGGCCAGCAGCTCCCGGCCCCCCACTGGCTGGTCCTCGGCGAGTCCGGCAACGGCAAGTCCGCCCTGGAGAAGACGTACGTCCTGCGGCAGTTGAGGTTCCGGGACCGCCAGGTCGTCGTCCTGGACGCGCAGGGCGAGGACGGTGTCGGCGAGTGGAACCTGATCGCCCAGGAGCTCGGCATAACGCCGATCCGCCTGGACCCGACGGTCGCCCTGGACACCGGCATCCGCCTCAACCCCCTCGACCCGTCGATCACGACGACGGGCCAGCTCGCGCTGCTCCGCACGATCATCGAGGTGGCGATGGGCCACGGCCTCGACGAGCGCAGCGGCTTCGCCCTCAAGGTGGCGCACGCGTACGTCAACGAGACCATCGTCGAACGCCAGCCGGTCCTCACCGACATCGTCGAGCAACTCCGCCACCCCGAACCGGAGTCGGCGGAAGCGATGAACGTGGCCATAGAGGACGTCCGCGCCTGGGGCCTGGACGTCGCGCTGGTCCTGGACCGCCTGGTCGACGGCGACCTCCGCGGCATGTTCGACGGCCCGACGACGGTCGGCATCGACCTGGACGCGCCGCTGATCGTCTTCGACCTCTCCCACATCGACCGCAACTCCATCGCCATGCCGATCCTCATGGCGATCGTCGGCGTGTGGCTGGAGCACACCTGGATCCGCCCGGACCGCAAGAAGCGCATCTTCCTCGTCGAAGAGGCCTGGCACATCATCAACAGCCCGTTCGTGGCCCAACTCTTCCAGCGCCTCCTGAAGTTCGGCCGCCGCCTGGGCCTCTCCTTCGTCGCGGTCGTCCACCACCTCTCCGACGTCGTCGACGGAGCGGCAGCGAAGGAGGCCGCCGCGATCCTGAAGATGGCCTCGACCAGAACGATCTACGCCCAGAAGACCGACGAGGCCCGCGCCACCGGCCACGTCCTGGGCCTGCCCCGCTGGGCCGTGGAGATCATCCCGACCCTCACCCCCGGCATCGCGGTCTGGGACGTCAACGGCAACGTCCAGGTGGTCAAGCACCTCATCACCGAGATGGAACGCCCGCTCGTCTACACCGACCGCGCCATGACCGAGTCCTCCCTCATCGACGAGGACGACGACCTCACGGCCGCCGCCGAACGCGAGGCCGAGGAACGCGCCGCCCGCATGGAGCGGTACGCGGCCCACGCCGAACTGAACGATCCGGACGCAACGGTGGCCTGACATGCCCGACCCGCACCGCGACCGCCGCCCCGAGGAACGCGCCGGAGGCGGTGGCGTCCCCGACGGCCTCCTCGTCGGCCTGCTCGCGTTCCTCCTCGGCCTCACCCTCCTGGTCTGGACGGCCACGGGCCTCTCTGCCCTGCTCGCCAAAGGCGCCTGGCCGTCCCAGGTCACCTTCGCCCGCACCCCCCTGGCCATACGCCACCTCGTCTCCCAGCCCCACGACATCCCCGGAGCCTGGCCCGCCTCCCCACCCGAGTCCTTCTCGGGCTACGGGCTCTTCTGGGGCCTGTTCATAGGGCAGTTGATGGTCCTCACGGTCCTGGTGGTCTTCGTCATGGGCACGGTGGCGCGATGGAAGGCGGTACGGAAGTCATCCCTCCCTCCCACCCACCCCGCCCCCGCTGTGGACGACTCAGCCGCTACTGCTGTGGGCAGGCGTTCCGCAGGGCGGAACGGGTGGGCACAGCCCCCGGTGCCGGGTGCGCGTGAGAAGGAGCCCAGCCCAGTCAAGGAAACGGCACCCGAGCCGACGGCACCCTCACCGACGACGGTCCCGGCCCCCCGTACCCCCCTGATCCTCGCCCCCGCGGAGGGCCGCCACGCCCCCGCCGTACAGGCCATCCAGGAGTCCGAGGGCCCCACCCTGGTCGTCACCTCGAACCCCACGCTCTGGGAGGAGACCAAGGACGCCAGAGCCAAGCTCGGCCCCGTGCTCCTCTACGACCCCGACCACCGCTGCGACACCCCGGCCCGCATGCACTGGTCCCCGTCCGCCGGCTGCGAGGACAAGCAGACCGCCGCGGCCCGCGCCGCAGCCCTCCTCGCCCCCGTACGCCCTTCGGCCAAGCTGGACGCGGCCACGGCCGGCACCGCGGAGACTCTCCTCCGCAGCTATCTCCACGCCGCCGCCATCGACGGCCGCCCCTTCAAGCACGTACACCGCTGGTCCCAGGGCAGCCAGGTCCAGGAGGCGGTACGCGTCCTCCGGACGAGCGCCAAGGCGGCTTCCGGCTCGGGCGGCGAACTGGAAGCGGCCCTCACGGCACATGCCGAACGCCGCGACATGGCCCAGGAGTTGACCGCAAGGGCGCTCTCCGCACTGTTCTCGGTGCACATCCGCGAGGCCTGCACACCGAACCGGACGGACACGCTCACGCTGGATTCCTTCATCGCGGAAGGGGGCACGCTCTACGTGGTGGGTGAGCCCATCGAGGACCCGAAGTCGGCGCCGGGAGCCATGCCGCTCCTCACGGCGCTCGCATCAAGCGTGGTCGAGCACGGCCGGCGCATGGCCGCACGGTCATCCTCCGGTCGGCTCGACCCACCACTTTCGCTGGTCCTCGACGATGTCGCCGCGGTGGCCCCTCTCCCCCAGCTCCCCGACCTTCTCGCTGCGGGCGCCGAGTGGGGCCTTCCCACGCTGGCTCTGCTCCGCTCCCGCGAACAGGCCCGCGCCCGCTGGCCGCACGACGAACTACCGGCGTAAAAAG